>NZ_CP049783.1:1857500-2200000 GCF_015710975.1 Paenibacillus polymyxa
CTCCTCATTCTTGTTCGCCCGACAAACCGTTGCAACCGAATCATCATCGCGAATATTAATCAATCTTACCCCTTGCGTATTCCGACCCATCGTGGAGATTTCCCCCATGCTAGTCCGGATCAAGGTGCCACTAGCTGTAATAATCATCAAATCCTCTTCGGCTTTTACTACCTTGAGGCCGACCACTGGACCATTTTTATCGGTAACGTTAATCGTCTTGATCCCCTTGCCTCCACGGCTCTGGATACGATAATCCACAGCAGGGGTACGTTTGCCATAACCCTTGGCCGTTACGATCAGAATATCCAGGTCGGTATTGACGATATCCATGCCGATTACAGCATCGCTTTCGTCAAGACTAATCCCTTTAACTCCTGTAGCGCTACGCCCCATAGATCGTACGTCACTTTCAGGGAAGCGGATAGACATACCTTGTGCTGTACCGATAATCATTTCCTGCTGTCCATCAGTCAGCTTCACTTCGATCAGGGCGTCATCTTCACGCAAATTAATGGCAATCAGACCGCCTTTGCGGATATTCGCATAGTCATCAAGAGGTGTTTTCTTAATAATCCCATGCTGGGTCGCAAAGAATAGATAACTATCCTCCACAAATTCCTCAATTGGAATTACTGCATTGATCGACTCACCCTGCTCAATCTGAATCAGGTTAATAATCGGTGTCCCCCGAGCTGTCCGGCTTAAATCCGGAATCTCATAGGCCTTAATCCGGTATACCTTGCCCTTGTCCGTAAAGAATAACAAATGATGATGTGAATTCGTAATGAACAGATGCTCTACGAAGTCCTCATCTTTGGTATCCATACCTACTACACCACGACCACCGCGTTTTTGACTACGATACGTAGTAACAGGGAGGCGTTTGATATATCCAGTATGGGTTACAGTAATAATAACGTCTTCACGCGGAATGAGATCCTCATCCAGAATACTTTCTTCACCCACTGTAATTTCAGTGCGACGTTCATCGGCGAAGCGTCCTTTCAACTCATTCAGCTCTTCGCTAATGATGTTGAGTACCAGATGCTCATTCGCCAAAATTTCGCGGTATTCCATTATCTTTTGAATTAGCTCGTTATATTCGTTCTCGATCTTCTCACGTTCCAAACCAGTTAAGCGTTGCAGACGCATATCGAGAATAGCCTGAGCCTGCTCAAGAGTCAGTGAGAAACGCTCAATCAGTCCTTCACGGGCTGCTTCTGCAGTTTGGGAAGAACGAATCAAGGAAATAACTTCGTCCAGATGGTCAAGAGCAATACGCAAGCCTTCCAGAATGTGTGCTCTAGCTTCGGCTTTTTTCAGATCAAATTCTGTCCGACGACGAATAACCTCAACCTGATGCTTGAGATAATAATACAAGACATCTTTCAGGTTCAAAATCTTCGGCTCATTGTTTACAATCGCAAGCATATTGATACCGAAATTGGACTGCATGGCCGTATGTTTAAACAAATTATTCAGAACGACGTTCGGGTTCACATCTCTACGCAACTCGATCACAATACGCATACCCGTACGGTCGGATTCATCGCGAAGATCCGTAATGCCCTCAATACGCTTGTCACGTACTAGTTCAGCAATTTTCTCGACCAGACGAGCCTTATTCACTTGGTAAGGCAGCTCATGCACGATAATCCGTGCTTTATTGCCAATCTCCTCTATGGTGGTCTTTGCACGCATAGTCACAGACCCGCGGCCAGTCTGGTACGCCTGACGAATGCCTGAGCGACCTAAGATATAACCTGCTGTCGGGAAATCGGGCCCTTGAATGTAATCCATAAGTTCCATCGGCGTAATGTCAGGGTTTTCGATCAGTGCTTGTACACCATCGATAACCTCTCCCAAGTTATGCGGAGGAATGTTGGTTGCCATACCAACTGCAATCCCGCCGACACCGTTAACCAGCAAGTTAGGATAACGTGCAGGCAATACGACAGGCTCGTTCTCTTCACCATCGTAGTTAGGCATAAAATCAACGGTCTCTTTGTTCAAATCACGGAGCATTTCCATGGCAATCTTGGACAGCCGTGCTTCAGTGTAACGCATTGCTGCTGCCATATCTCCATCCACGGAGCCAAAGTTACCGTGTCCATCCACCAACATATAACGCAAGGAAAAATCCTGCGCCATCCGCACCATCGTATCATATACAGCCGTATCACCATGAGGGTGATACTTACCGATAACTTCACCGACGATTCTTGCCGATTTTTTATAAGGCTTATCTGGCGACATGCCTAGCTCGGACATCGCGTACAGAATACGACGGTGTACCGGCTTCAGTCCGTCCCGCACATCAGGCAAGGCACGGCTAACAATAATACTCATGGCATAATCCATAAAGGATTCGCGCATTTCCACTCCGATATCCCTATTGATGATTTGCGAGTTATTTTGATCCGCCATGCTGGTCCTCCTTCTCATCCTTCAATACAGCGCTCTCTATGTGAAAAGCCTAACAAGACACTGCCTATATACTCCGCTCCTTGCGCAGGATTTTGGCTGAAATCCTCATCTGTATAATTATATTACTTTCACAAAAAGAGCACAATTAAACGCATTTGTCCTCTTTACAGCGTAAAACCCTCGTCATTCCCCTTCTGCCTGTAGCAGATTGCTATTTTCTTGTACAACTTACAAGCCCTGATTATAACAAATTCCCCTGAACTGGGGATTAGCCCCCACCCTAAGGGCCTTTTCCACATACAATACGTATACGGTCAGGGTTCTACTTAGCAAAATTCCGAAAAACGCCGTATTTCTCTATTATATCATTGTTTTACGCGCTTGTCCTTTAGTTTCCCTTGTTTTGTTAAAGGGTGTGAATTCCAGGTACATGACTCATAATTCGAAAAGAAAGGGATGAGAATACTTGTCTATTCAGCGAGTATCCAGTAAGTGGGCCAAAACAAATGCCATTCTTCCCCATCCGACATTGGCCGCTTATATACCGGAAACACGTTTGTACACGTTTGAGCATCTGAATGAAATGTTGGCGGTGTATGGAACTGTCTATATTAAGCCGGATAATGGTACCTACGGCAAAGGGGTTATGCGTGCAGAAAGGCAGACAGAGCAGCTTCCGCCGACAGAAGAAGGAATCATCGAGGAGAGAACTTGGTATGTACTTCGCTATGAAGTAGATATCCTCACCTTTGAAAGCCTGGATGAGCTGCATAGGGTGGTTTCTTCACGTATAAAGAAACGTCCATATCTGATACAGCGCGGAATTCCTCTTCTTCAGCATGAAGCCCGTCCCTTCGATCTGAGGGTATTGACCCAGATGAACTTGAGACATCACTGGGAAACAACGCTTATTGTAGGACGTGTAGCTGCTCCTGACAAAGTCGTCACCAATCATCACAGCGGTGGGACAACGCGTTTTTTCAATGAACTGGTGGCTCCATATATGGATGTAAAGGAAGCCGTACGACTGGAGCAAAAATTATCGAAAATGGGCGAGCGAGTAGCCTGGCAGCTACAAAAAAGATACCCTCGTTTAAGGGAAATCGGGTTAGATGTGGGATTGGACCAGCAAAACTATCCATGGATTTTAGAGGTCAATACAAGACCAGCCATCAAAGTGTTCGCTTCCCTCCCAAATAAAAGCCTCTATCATAAAATATTCAGATATGCAGTAGGCTACGGCCGGTATACGGCATCCACAGGTAAACCTGTACGCTCTAAGAAAAAGGCCTAAAACATTGAAATTAAATATTCAAATCCATCCGGGCTGGTTAATGACAAGAAAAGGGACGCCCATTTGGGCGCCCCTTGTACACTCTTGCTTATACAACCCTAATGAACAGATAACATAGCCATCAGGATGGAATAACACACATTAGAAATCTAGGTTTTTCACGTACTTCGCATGTTCTTGGATAAAGTCACGGCGAGGCTCTACATTGTCACCCATTAAGGTATTGAACAGCGTATCAGCCAGCATCGCGTCACTGACAGTTACCTGCAGCATTGTACGGCTCTCTGGGTCCATCGTGGTTTCCCAAAGTTGGGTCGCATTCATCTCACCCAAACCTTTATAGCGCTGTACATTGTACTTCGCATTTTCTCCAAATTCCTTAATGATCTCGTCACGTTCCGCTTCAGAGTTCGCATAACGCACAACTTTGTTACGCTCAACTTTGAATAGTGGTGGCTGAGCAATGTATATATAGCCTGCATCAATGATTTTGCGCATGTAGCGATAGAAGAATGTCAGCAACAATGTGCGAATATGAGCACCATCGACATCGGCATCTGTCATGATAATAACCTTGTGGTAACGGGCTTTGCTGATGTCAAAATCATCTCCAATCCCTGTACCCATTGCTGTTACCATTGACCGTATTTCATCACTGGACAAAATACGGTCCAAGCGTGCCTTTTCCACATTCAGGATCTTACCGCGAATTGGCAAAATCGCTTGAAAGTGACGATCACGCCCTTGCTTGGCCGATCCCCCTGCTGAGTCACCTTCGACGATGTACAGTTCACTGATCGAAGCATCCTTAGAGGAGCAATCCGCCAGCTTACCTGGGAGCGAACTGATTTCCAGCGCACTTTTGCGACGTGTAAGTTCACGCGCTTTGCGTGCTGCTTCCCGGGCACGAGCTGCTTGTAACGATTTATCAACTACACGGCGGGAGACGGACGGGTTCTCCTCCAGAAATTCCTGAAGTTTCTCTGCGAACAGGGACTCGACAATTCCTCGAACTTCACTGTTGCCAAGCTTTGTTTTAGTCTGACCCTCAAACTGTGGTTCAGGAATTTTGACGGAGATAATCGCTGTCAAACCTTCGCGTACATCGTCACCGGTCAAATTGGCATTGTTGTCCTTAATCAAGCCATTTTTGCGTGCATAATCGTTAATAATCCGGGTTAATGCACTCTTGAAACCTGATTCATGAGTTCCGCCCTCATGAGTATTGATATTGTTGGCGAAAGAATAAATATTCTCGGTATAGCTGTCGTTATATTGCAATGCAACTTCGACTTGAATCATGTCACGAGAGCCTTCGACATAAATCGGCTGTTCATGCAGGGCTTCTCTTTTTTGATTCAGAAACTGCACATACTCACTGATTCCACCCTCATAGTGGAATGTATCGCTGGCGCCTGTCCGTTCATCGGTCAAGCTAATTGCAATGCCTTTGTTCAAGAAAGCCAGCTCACGAATCCGCGTCTGCAGCGTATCATAGTCATATACGGTCGTTTCGGTAAAGATTTGTTCGTCTGGATAGAAGGTCGTTTGGGTACCTGTCTCTTCAGTGTCACCGATGACTCTGACATCATACTGTGGAGCACCACGATGGTATTCCTGCTCATATACATGTCCATCCCGTTTAACATGAACAATCATTTTGCTGGAGAGCGCGTTCACCACGGATACACCAACCCCGTGCAGACCACCAGACACCTTGTACCCTCCGCCTCCGAATTTACCACCTGCGTGAAGTACGGTCATTACGACTTCCAGCGCTGATTTTTTCATTTTGGCGTGTTCACTTACCGGTATACCGCGGCCGTTATCTGTAACGGTAATGCTATTATCTTTGTGAACGACAACTTGAATGCTGTTACAATAACCCGCCAGCGCTTCGTCAATACTGTTGTCCACAACTTCCCAGACCAGATGATGGAGCCCCTTGGCGCTCGTGGAGCCAATATACATCCCGGGACGTTTCCGAACCGCTTCCAGGCCTTCGAGGACCTGAATCTCGCCCGCATCATAAGACGGTTGATTCATAGACATGCCTTTCACCTACTTCTATAGATTTCTATGGTTAAGCATTGGCAACAAACTGGTTTGCCCGCTTTTTGAGTGTTGTTGAGGAGATGGGGGAATAATACACCGTATTCTGAGTCACTACGATGGACTTGGCTTCCTCTTCGCCAATCATCTCGACATGCTTTTGCTGTTGGGCGTGGTTCACGTATTGTTTGGAGATTTTAGAGGATTTTTCAATCGAGATATCGAAAATAGCCACAAGCTCGGACGAGCGGATGATCTTTTCTCCACCCAGATGAATATACATAGCAGTCACTCACTCCTTAGTGTTCCACATGCCCGTCGTGGACGTGATAAATATGGGCACCCTTAAGTCGTTCTGCGTTCAACGTCTCAATCCCGGTTGCCGTGATAAAGGTCTGTACCTTGCTTTGGAAAGTCTCGATCAGCTGAGTCTGACGATAGGGGTCCAGCTCAGACAATACATCATCCAGTAGCAGGATAGGATACTCCCCAATTTCCTCATGAATTAATTCTATTTCGGCCAGCTTCAAAGACAGGGCCGTCGTCCGCTGCTGCCCCTGAGAGCCATACGTATGCACTTCTCTGCCGTTAATGGCAAAGGCCAAATCATCACGATGGGGTCCCGCCAAAGTCATGCCACGGCGGATTTCCTGTTCCCTCATTTGGGATAACTTTATCATAAATCGCTCCAATAAGACAGCTTCATCTTCTTCCTCTGGCTCACCGAAGGAGGGAACATAGGTTAATTTTAACTCTTCTGTCCCCCTGCAATCCCTTCATGAATGGCTTGGGCCCACTTTTGTAGCTTTGTTATAAATTGTTTCCGCTTTTTTACAATTTTAACACCATGCTCAACAAGTTGCTCATTCCATACCTCCAGCATCAGCTGCACGGACGCCATATCTTTACCCCAAGCTTGCTTGAGCAGATTATTTCGCTGAACCAGCACTTTCTGATATTGCTGCAAATGATACAAATATCCTGGCGCAACCTGTCCGATTTCCATGTCAAGAAACCGGCGGCGAACCCCCGGTGTTCCTTTGACAATTTCCAGATCCTCGGGCGCAAACATGACCACGTTTAACGAACCGATAAAATCGCTCAGCTTTCGCTGCTCTAGCCCGTTGATCTTTGCTTTTTTGCCTTGTTTGGATAACGAGAGATCCAATCTGATTTTCCCGTATTTTTTATCCACATCGGCAGCTAGATGGGTGGAAGTAGCCCCGAAAGAAATTAATTCCTTATCGCGGGACGTTCGGTGACTTTTAGTCAAAGCCAATACAAAAATCGCCTCAACCAGATTCGTTTTGCCTTGCGCATTTTGTCCGATCAGCAAATTAACGGGCCCGAATTCATTCAGCTCCAGCTGTTGATAGTTCCGGTACTGCTGCAAAACAATGTTGTTCACAAACACATAGGGTCCCCCTTGTTATTCCGCACCTAAAAGGAGTCCTTGCCGTTCAGGCGATCATGCTCCTGCCGTAACCTCGAAACGTCCAATGTCCTCTACTTCTACGGTATCGCCTGGGTACAATTTTCTCCCCCGACGTTCTTCTGGCTCACCATTAACGCGGACTTGTCCCTCCTGCAGCAGGGCTTTAGCCATGCCTCCTGTGGATACACAATCGGCTAATTTCAAAAATTGATCGAGCTTGATGTATTCGGTCTGTATAGATATTGTTTTCAAGGCCTGTTCATCCTTTCGCTTGTTCGGGTGGGTGACGCTAGTTGGTTGTGCGATATGGCAGGATGATGTACAGCGCATTGCTGGAATCTGCCGGTTTTAAAATAATGGGGCTCATAATGCCAGTAAAAGCAATCGTCAGCTGCTCGCTGTCAATCACCTTCAGCACGTCGAGCATATATTTGGAGTTGAACGAGATTTTGAGTGGCTCTCCCTCAAATTTAGACACATTTACTTCCTCACGCACTTTACCAAGTTCAGATGAGCTGGAGGAAATCTCTAGATCACCGTTTTCCAACGATTGCATTTTTACAATATTCGTTTTTTCCTCACGGGACAACAAATAAGCACGGTCAATAGACTCGCTCAAACTTTTTGTGTCCACAACCAGTTCTGTTTTGTAGGAAGTCGGAATAATTCTAGAAGTATCAGGATAGGTGCCATCCAAGATGCGGGAATAAAATAACACGCGATCCACCTTAAATAATACCTGATTGTCCGCTACGACGATATCCACAAGCATATTTTGATCCGGAATAATTCTGCTCAGCTCATTGAGCGTTTTACCTGCAATGACAACATTGCTAAAACGCAAGCCTTCAGAGGTCTCCAAATGAGCGCTGCGGGTGGCAAGGCGGTGGCGGTCCGTGGCGACAAATTTCAATTCACCCTCAGCCAGATTCCACAATACACCCGTCAAAATAGGTGTCGTTTCATGGGTAGAGATGGAGAATACCGTCTGTTTAATCATATTTTTAAGCAAATCACCTGGCACAGAGATGACTTGATTTTCTTCAATGTTGGGCAGCACCGGGAATTCCTCAGGGTCCAAACCAACGATTTGAATTTCAGTAGCACCGGATGAGATAAAGGTTTGGAATTGGTCTTTTACCTCCATGCGGATCTCCTGAGACGGCAACTTTTTAATAATTTCGACAAAGAATTTAGCGGGCAGCACTACACTGCCAGGTTGTTCGATCTGAACGACAGTTTGGTCACCATCCTCCATCGGAATAAAGGATTGAATAGAGATGTCTGTATCGCTGGCGGTCAGTGTGACTCCCTGGTGATTCACATCCAGCTTAATACCACTCAGAATTGGAATCGTGGTCCGACTTGATATTGCTTTGGATACATGTTGTATAGCCTCGTTCAAAACGTTTTTCAGAATGCTAATCTTCATAAGTTCCTCCTACGGGTTTTAATCCTGCAAGCACGCGTTGACGCGGGCCTTATATAGGTGATGTATATCTTTAAAATATATTAGTAATAGTAATAGGCGCACTGAATATGTGGATAACTATCTGTAACCCTAATAAAATCAAGCCTATCCACATGTGTATAAATTGTGTATAGGCTCTGAACTTGTTCAGGTTGGATTTTTGATTTTTTCTATTAGGTTGTTGATAACTTTAAATAGATCCTGATCCACTTGAATGGATTTGGAGATTTTTTCGTGCGCATGAATGACAGTCGTATGATCACGACCACCAAAAGCTTCGCCGATTTTCGGCAAAGAATAGTCGGTTAGCTCACGGGAAAGATACATGGCAATCTGCCGTGGAAAAGCTACAGCCTTCGTCCGCTTACGTGCTTTGAAATCTTCCAGTCGTAGATTATAAAATTCCCCGACTTGATGCTGTATATCCTGAATCGTGATCATTTTTGGACGGCTGGATGGGATAATATCCTTTAACGCCTCAGCCGCGAGATGGCTTGATACATCCTGATTGGTTAAGGAAGAATAAGCGACAACGCGAATGAGCGCCCCCTCCAGCTCACGGATGTTTGTATCAATTTGATTCGCGATATACATCATGGCCTCATTAGGAATATCCAGGTTTTCTGCCCGCGCCTTTTTCCGAAGAATAGCAATTCTCGTCTCCAAATCCGGCGGTTGAATATCCGTAATAAGTCCCCACTCGAAGCGAGAGCGCAGCCGTTCTTCCAGCGTTGGAATTTCTTTAGGCGGTCGATCGCTTGAGATTATAATCTGCTTGCGTTCCTCATGAAGCGCGTTGAACGTATGGAAAAATTCCTCTTGCGTCGATTCCTTGCCCGCAATGAATTGAATATCATCAATGAGCAAAATATCAATGTTGCGATATTTATTCCGGAAACTCTCTCCGCGGTTGTCCCTGATGGCATTAATGAACTCGTTCGTAAACTTCTCCGACGATAAATAAACGACCTTGCTGGTCGGATTATGCTCCAAAATATAGTGACCGATAGCATGCATCAGATGCGTTTTCCCCAGACCTACACCACCGTATAGAAACAGCGGATTGTAAGCTTTGGCCGGCGCCTCGGCGACGGCCAGCGATGCCGCGTGGGCAAAACGGTTCCCCGATCCAATGACAAATGTATCGAATGTATATTTGGGATTCAGCATATGGGATACAGCTTCTTCTTGAACGATCGGCTGCTGCTGAGGTTGTTGCTGAAGGTCGACCTCGGCGGGCTTGTTCTCTTCAATAACGAACTTGACCTCTAAATGTTTGCCCAAAATCTCATAAACCGTTGCTCCGACTAACTTGGTATAGCGGCTTTCAAGCCATTCCACGGCAAAAGTTGTCGGTGCAGAAATCACAATGGAGTGGTCATTTAGTTTCGCTGCCTTGGTAGCCTTAAACCAAGTGTCGTAACTCGGCTTACTCAGCTTGGTTTGTATGATGGATAGAATTTGCTGCCATAGTTCAGAGGTATGGCTGTCCACAGACGTCACTCCTTTTAAATCCTGACATTTTGCCGAATTAAGCTGCAGAGAGCTGCTCTCGGCGCTTCGGCAAAACGCCTAAAATCACAAAAATATTGTTGAAGGCCATAAAAAGACATACCGCCGCCTAAATCATGCGGCAGTGTAGTGAGAGAACGCAGCACAAAATGCCCTGAAAAATAGTAATGGAAAATTCCACTGCTGATCAGCAGAAGAAAGGCGATATTTCTCAGGAGGGAATGTGCGGCACGATCCGTTCTCTTGATCCCGCAGGCCAAAACGGGACTGCAATATGTCGAAATCAAATGAAAAATGTAGAATATATCCCCAGAATCCCGAATCCGCACAAAAATAAAAAGATGGATAAATTGAACTTGTTCACAACTTTATCCACAGGGTGTTGATAATATGGAGGGTAAAACAACATATTCACATTCAAAAGTAATATCATCATAGCAAAAGAAGCCTTGTATTTCAATGACTCGTGGTTATTTATCCACAAATTCAATCTGTTGTGTACAATTTTTATTCACAACACAAGATATTGTTTATAATTTGTTCAGTTTTCGACAATAACTCTTTTTTGCTCTAAAATGTTATGCACAGGTTATGACCATTTAAATCACAATTCCATTCTTTTTGTGGATCTGTGTATAACATCCGTTGCCTTTTGGTTACACCGGGTTGTTTTTGTGTTGAAAATTTCCGGTAACGTTTCCGACAATATTTTTGACGTAACTAATAGTGGGGATTTGAAACGGCGTGGATTGAAGTCGTAAATGAATAGATGAAAAAAAGGGCAGTTTTTAGATAGAAACGTAAGCTACAGTAAAATGCTGATGAATGTTGATCATGGAGAAGAAACGAAAAAATCAGGTATACAGGGATAGAAAAGAGTAGAGTGGGTGATGCAAAAAGAGGGAGAGGGCTTGTGATTGTGAAAAAGAGGGAGAGAATTCAGAAGTACATTGACTTTGACCGCTATTTGTGGTTAAATGTACAAAGGTGTTTTTTGTGGAGATTGCTATGTTAGGTATATTCCATATAAAACGTATTCCTTGTAAGGAGGTGCAGCACAATGAGACCGACTTTCAGACCGAATGTCAGCAAACGTAAAAAAGTTCACGGCTTCCGTAAAAGAATGAGCACGAAGAATGGCCGTAAAGTTTTGGCAGCTCGTCGCCAAAAAGGTAGAAAAGTATTGAGTGCGTAATGCGTGCATAAAGACCACTACGGTGGTCTTTTTTTTCATAATTGAAGTATTTATGGATCGGATGCTTCTTCTATTGTAGAAAAGTAGTGTAAAAAGAGGGAGAAGTCCTACATCCTGCTCTATATTAGATGAAGTTTTTGAAAACGGATATAAAATAAGCGAGATTACCATGTTGGAATATTGTCCATACTTCTTACTATATAAGAGGTAAGGATTGCTTACCGATATGTGTAAAAGAAATGAGCAAGGAGAAGCGCCGTGCAAAAAAAATTGCGTCTACGAAACCGGGCGGACTTTGGGCGCGTATACCGCCATGGCAAATCTTTTGCCAACCATCAGTTTGTGGTGTACTGGTTCCGCCGCAGAGAGGTAGAGCAGTTCCGCGTCGGAATTTCGGCTAGCAAGAAGATCGGCAATGCAGTTGTACGCAACCGGATGCGCAGGATCGTTAAGGAAATCGTGCGCCATCATGAGCAGGAATTGGTGGAGCAGATTGACCTGATTTTTATCGTTCGTAAGGGTGCGGTTACTAAGTCGTATCAAGAGCTGGAGAAAAGCGTGCTGCACGTTTTGCGCAAAGCCTCGCTGCTCAAGTCTACGCGCCGATAGTCAGTATCTTTGTCCTACAGGATATGGTATGATTTACGTTGGAATGGATTGGTTAAGAAAGGGGTTATGAAGTGTCGCGTTTGAAGACTCAACGAGGAAAATGGTTCCTCCTGATTGCCTTATTGGCACTTGTTGCTGTGCTGTCCGGATGTACCCAGGCGGCTCACAATTCTTACACGACGGCAGACTTGGCCAATGGATCTTGGTGGCAAAGATATGTCGTTTACTGGTTTTCGTATGCGCTGGATACATTTGCCCAATGGTTCTCTGGAGAATATGGCCTGGCCGTACTGATTCTGGTGATCATCGTGCGTACTATTATTTTGCCGCTTACACTCAAGCAAGTACGCAGTTCCAGAGCAATGCAGGCTATTCAGCCGCAATTAAAAGAAATTCAAGCGAAATACAAGGATACACCTGAGCGAGTCCAGCAAGAAACGATGAAATTGTTTCAAGAAAACAAGGTTAACCCAATGGCGGGCTGTCTGCCTTTGTTAGTACAGATGCCCATTTTCATCGCGCTTTATAATGCCATTTATTATAACTCGGCATTGCGGGATCATGACTTTTTGTGGCTCCAGTTAGGTAAACCGGATCACTTCTTTATCCTGCCGATTCTAGCAGCGATTACGACTTTTGTCCAAACTTGGATGATGATGAAAATGAATCCGACACCGCAGCAAGGACCCATGCAATTTTTGCTGTATGTCTATCCGGTGCTGATTCTATTCATGTCGTATAACTTCCCGTCTGCTTTGCCGTTGTACTGGTTTTTCAGTAATATTTACACGATTGTTCAAAACTATTTCCTTTATCGGAATAATGATAAGGACGCAGCATTGGCTAATGTAAAAACAGCGAGTCTCGCGAAAACAGGTTCCTCTAATAATAGTAAGAAAAAAGGCGGCAAAAACACGAAGGGGGCTAAAAAGTCGAGATGACCAAAGTCGTGACATCAGGAAAAACCGTTGAAGATGCTGTAAGACAAGGACTCTCCCAGCTGGGAGTAAGCCGTGAACGGGTAACCGTAAACGTGTTGGAACAGCCGTCAAAAGGATTCCTGGGGTGGCTAGGGGTCAAAAAGGCGAAGGTGGAGCTTACGCTGCTTTCTGAGCCGTCTCCTGAAACCACACACACGGCTGAACCTCATGTATCGGCTCAAGCACCTTCTGAGGTGGGACAGGCTGTATCACAAGCTGGGTCTGTTGCGCAGGAAGCACAGATGAACATGGAAGCATCCAGGGGACATATAGATCCTTATGAAGAGGCGGTGCGTTTCATCCGTGAAACAGCTGCAGGAATGGGACTCGACGTCGAAGTCGATGTCCGTCATCGCAAGGATGAAAGTACACTGGATATCTCCGGTCCATCGCTCGGTATGCTGATTGGCCGCAGAGGACAGACATTAGATGCATTGCAGTACCTGACGAATATTGTTGCTAACCGTCATTCTGATAAATTTATCCGAATTGTGCTGGATGCCGAGCAATTTCGTGCACGTCGGCGGAAAACGCTGGAGGATTTGGCGGAACGATTAGCGAACCAGGCTGTTCGTTACGGCAAGGAAGTGGTACTGGAGCCAATGCCGTCCCAGGAGCGAAAGCTGATTCATGCCAAGCTCCAGCAGCATGCGCTGGTTAGAACATACAGCAAGGGGGACGAGCCTAATCGGCGCGTTGTCATTGCCAAGAAATAATCCGACGCAATGGCTCTCTGCAAGCTGCAGAAGCCATTGCTTTTTTTCTTATATTTCACACTGAAACGGGTGCCGTCCTTGATGAAGGGCGGCAATGCCGTTTTTACTTGATAGGAGGTAGAAACGATATGCTGAGCGATACCATAGCTGCCATTGCAACGGCTGTCGGCGAGGGCGGCATTGCAGTTGTGCGGGTCAGCGGTCCAGAAGCGGTCACGGAAGTGGAGGCTTTGTTCCGTAGTAAAACGCCCTTAAGTAAGGCTCCAACGCACACGGTACACTATGGACATATTATAGATCCTCAAAGCCAAGAGAAGGTGGAGGAAGTTTTAGTTACAGTGATGCGGGCACCACGCTCTTTTACAACAGAAGATGTGGTAGAGATCAGCACTCATGGCGGGGTGGTAGCCGTTAAACGGGTGATGGATTTGTTACTACTGCAAAATATACGTCTGGCTGAGCCAGGTGAATTTACGAAACGCGCTTTTTTGAATGGTCGTATTGACCTGAGTCAAGCGGAGGGCGTTATTGACTTAATTCGTTCCAAATCGGATAAAGCCTTTTCGATGGCTCTGAAGCAGGTGGATGGGCAGCTGTCCCAGAATATTCGTCGTTTGCGTCATGTTTTGGTCGAGACACTTGCTCATATTGAAGTAAACATTGATTACCCTGAGCATGATGTAGAATCCTTTACGTCTGAGTTAATCAAGGATAAAAGCAGCCAGGTTATAGCGGAAATTGATCGGCTGCTGCATACAGCGGAGCAGGGGAAAATTTTGCGTGAAGGGCTGACTACAGCGATTGTCGGAAGGCCGAATGTAGGCAAATCGTCGCTGCTTAACACGTTGGCTCAGGGCGAACGGGCGATTGTGACCGATATTCCGGGTACCACCCGTGACGTTATCGAGGAGTATGTGACGATTAATAATATTCCGCTCAAGCTGTTGGATACGGCTGGAATTCGCGAAACGATGGACGTCGTGGAACGGATTGGGGTAGAGCGTTCGAGAACGGCAGTTAGTGAAGCGGATCTGTTGCTCATCGTTATGAATGCCAACGAACCACTGCACGAGGATGAAATGGCATTAATGGAACAAATCCGCGGTAGACAAGCGATTGTTATTATGAATAAAATGGACTTACCGGCCCAAATAGACCGGGATTTGTTGCTGCGCTATGTTCCTGAAGAGCTTATTGTGCCGATGTCTGTGAAGGAAAATGAGGGAGCAGATCGGCTGGAGCAGGCTATATCGAATTTATTCTTTAGCGGCAAGCTAGAATCAGCGGATATGACGTATGTCAGCAATGTACGGCATATTGCTTTGCTGAAGAAAGCGCGCCAATCGCTGGTAGATGCCTATGAGGCCGCTGATCAATTTGTTCCAATTGACATGATCCAGATTGATGTAAGGCTGGCATGGGAGCATTTGGGTGAGATTGTAGGCGATACTGCGCATGATGCGTTAATAGATCAAATATTTTCACAATTCTGTCTGGGCAAGTAGAACATTCAAGCATGGCTGGTTTAAGCCTGCTATCGTTATAGATACACAAGAGCATATTCGGGGTGAAGGCTCGAATGTATAAGGAGGTAAGAGAGGTATGGGATATCAAGGAGGCGACTATGATGTGATCATCGTCGGTGCGGGCCATGCGGGCGTAGAATCGGCTTTGGCAGCGGCACGGATGGGCTGTCGTACATTGATGATCACAATTAACTTGGATATGGTCGCATTTATGCCCTGCAACCCGTCTATTGGTGGTCCCGCAAAGGGTCATGTAGTACGGGAAATTGATGCATTGGGTGGCGAAATGGGTCGGAATATCGACAAGACATTTATCCAAATGAGAATGTTAAATACTGGTAAGGGTCCTGCCGTGCATGCCTTGCGCGCACAAGCAGACAAGTTCTCTTATCAGCATGCGATGAAGGAAACGATGGAGAAAGAACCGAATCTGACCTTACGTCAAGGCATGGTTGAAGAGCTGATTATAGAAGACGGCCAATGCGTAGGTGTGATTACGAAGACGGGCACAGAGTATCGTAGTAAAGCAGTTGTCCTGACGACGGGCACCTATCTGCGCGGAAAAATCATTATGGGTGAGCTGATGTATGAGAGTGGTCCGAACAATCAGCAGCCTTCGCTGAGACTTTCTGAACATTTGAGAGAGCTTGGGTTTGATCTCGTTCGCTTTAAAACAGGGACGCCACCACGTGTGCATAAGGATACGATTGATTTTAGCAAAACAGAAATACAGCCAGGCGATGATCAGCCGAAGTTCTTCTCCTATGAAACGAAGTCCTCGGATAATGAGCAGTTGCCTTGCTGGCTGACGTATACTTCAGTGGAAACACATCAGATTATTAATGATAATTTGCATCGTGCACCGATGTTCTCTGGTCTGATCGAAGGAACGGGACCACGTTATTGCCCCTCTATTGAAGATAAAGTGGTGCGTTTCAGTGATAAGCCGAAGCACCAAATCTTTTTGGAGCCTGAGGGTAAAAACACATCTGAATACTATGTTCAAGGCTTGTCAACAAGCTTGCCAGAGGATGTGCAATTAGCAGTACTGCGTACCATTCCAGGGATGGAAAAGGTAGAAATGATGCGTAACGGTTACGCTATTGAATATGATGCGATGGTACCTACTCAGTTGTGGCCTACTTTGGAAACGAAAAAAGTACCTGGCTTGTTCACAGCAGGTCAGATTAACGGGACATCTGGTTATGAAGAAGCTGCGGGTCAAGGAATTATGGCTGGGATTAATGCAGCTCGCAAGGTGCAGGGCAAAGAACCCGTCGTACTGGATCGTTCTCAAGGCTACATTGGGGTTCTGATTGACGACCTGGTGACAAAGGGTACAAATGAGCCATATCGTTTGCTGACATCCCGTGCAGAATACCGTCTGTTGTTGCGGCATGATAACGCGGATCTTCGGTTGACTCCGATCGGGCATGATATTGGTCTGATTACAGACGAACGATACGAGCGCTTTTTGGATAAAAAACAAAAGGTAGAGCAAGAAGTTGAGCGTTTACGCTTAGCTAAAGTTCGCCCGGTTGATGTAAATGAGATGCTGGAGCAAGGCGGATCTGCACCGATACAGGACGGCAGTAATTTGTTAACAGTACTGCGTCGACCTGAGATCAGCTATGCACAAGTGGCACAAATTTCGCCTTCACCTGTAGCTCTTACTGAGGAAGAGCAAGAACAGGTAGAAATCCAAATTAAGTATGCGGGCTACATTGAAAAGCAATTAATGCATGTAGAACGCCTGCAAAAGATGGAGAAGAAGAAGCTTCCAGAGGATATCGCATACAATGAAGTTCAAGGCTTGGCCATTGAAGCCAAGCAGAAACTTGAGAAGATCCGTCCGATGTCCATTGGTCAGGCATCCCGTATCTCCGGTGTAACTCCTGCGGATATTTCCATTTTGCTGGTTTATCTGGAGCACTATAACCGTGTAACGGCAGCGAGGGGATCTTAATGGACGCGATACAACAGCAGTTTAAGCAGCGGCTGGCAGAGCATAGCATTGTGATTAATGACAGTCAGTTAGAGCAGTTTGAAACGTATTACCGTGTGCTGGTCGAATGGAATGAAAAAATGAACCTGACGGGCATTACTGAGCGAGATGCAGTGTACACCAAGCATTTTTACGATTCTGTTTCACTTGCCTTTTATGTTCCGTTAAATGATGTGGGGAGCCTGGCTGACATTGGGTCAGGCGCTGGTTTTCCAGGTATCCCCTTGAAAATATGCTTTCCACATATTCAATTGACCATTGTAGACTCCTTGAACAAACGCATACAATTCTTAGCGCATGTTGTAGAGCAGTTGAGACTGGAAAATGTTGAGCTGATTCACAGCAGGGCAGAGGAATTGGGGCGCAAATCAGGATATCGTGATAGCTATGATCTGGTCACTGCCCGAGCCGTTGCCCGTCTCGCGGTATTGAATGAGTTTTGTCTACCTTTTGTCCGTGAGGGGGGCCACTTTGCAGCGATGAAAGGTAGCGATCCAACGGAAGAAATTAAGGAAGCATCATACAGCTTGAAAGAGCTGAAGGGGAAAGTCAAGCATGTTCAAGCCTTCCAGCTACCTGTTGAGGATGCAGCCAGACATATGATTATTATTGAAAAAAGAGCAGCTACACCAAGGAAATACCCGCGTAAGCCAGGTACTCCTTTGAAGGCACCGCTAGTGTAAATGTGTGAAAAAGAGTGAATGTTTCACGTGAAACATTCACTCTTTTATGGTTATAGACTCTTTGCTTAAGAAGATACTTGCCGAATACCCTCCACATAATTTATTCTTTTATCGTTCCGAAAAGCTGGTAGAGAAGATAGGATTATGACTGGAAAAGTGATAGAATAGAGATAATCGTTTTAGTGTAAGTTGGCTGCTTCCCGTACCCATGATTTCAGATTTACATATAGGGAAGTGGGACAACAAATGTCAGGGGAGTACGTGGAGTGTACCCGCTTACGGCGCTGTTTCATATAGAAGGGTCTACAATCCCCGTAAGGAACTGTTTTTCACGAAGCGCTGTTTGTATGGTGCTATTATGAAATTAGGTGGTATTATACGGAATGAAAGAACAATTTTCCAAGCTATTTGGTTTGACGGAGCGCTCCAATGGGGACGAAATAAAACAAATTCCAGTTCGGGATATTGTCAGCAGTCCTTATCAGCCCCGCACCATATTTGACGACGAAAAGATTGATGAGCTATGCCAGACTATTAAGACGCATGGTGTAATTCAACCGATTGTCGTTCGTTTCCGTAATGGACAATATGAAATTATAGCAGGGGAACGTCGTTGGAGAGCTGTCACCAAGCTGGGTATGGAGACGATTCCAGCCATTGTTCGTGAGTTTAATGATTCACAAGCTGCATCCATCGCGTTGATTGAGAATCTTCAGCGGGAGGGCCTAACTGCGATTGAAGAGGCTGTAGCTTATCAAAAGCTGATTGACCTGCATCAACTCACCCAGGAAAGCCTCGCTCAGCGACTTGGCAAAAGCCAATCCACTATTGCTAATAAGATACGGCTGCTTCATTTGCCGGAGAGAGTGAAAGAGGCTCTAATGGAGCGGAAGGTGTCCGAGCGTCACGCTCGTGCATTATTGTCGTTAGAGACCGAAGAGCTACAGTACAAGGTTTTAGATGAAGTGATTGCTAAGGAACTCAATGTGAAGCAAACAGAGGCACGAGTTGCCTTCTATAAACAAGTATCCACGATTAAGAAATCTAAGCGGATTTCCTTTACCAAGGATGTCCGGCTTGCGCTGAATACGATTCGTCAATCCATTGATATGGTGTCTGGCTCAGGGTTGGATATCAAAACAAAGGAATCTGATCATGAGGATCACTATGAGATTGTCATTCAAATTCCCAAACGTAAGTAAGGGATGAAGCGTACAGCGGCAGCAATTGCCGCTTTTTCTGTCTAACGCCAACATAAAACCGCAGCATACTCGTATTCTATTTTGAAATTGCCGTTATCCGTAAGTTAAGGACTAAGTAACGTCTTCATAGAGCTTTTGCAATCATGGACCGTAGCAGGATTCCGATTAAATTATGAGGTGAATGAAGTGTCAAAAATAATAGCCGTAGCCAATCAAAAAGGCGGAGTAGGCAAAACGACTACTTCCGTGAATTTGGGCGCCGGACTTGCTTCCCTCGGCAAAAGGGTATTGCTCGTGGATATCGACCCGCAAGGTAATACAACTAGCGGTGTGGGTATCAATAAGGCGGATGTGGCAAATTGTATTTATGACGTACTCATTAACGAAGTTGACCCTAGCGAGGCGATTATCAGTACACAGGTTGAGGGATTGGATATTATCCCGGCAACCATCCAATTAGCAGGTGCTGAAATCGAGCTGGTACCAACTATTTCTCGCGAATTGAGATTAAAAAGATCACTTCAACTCGTCAAGCATAATTACGATTATATATTAATAGATTGCCCTCCATCACTGGGGATTTTGACGCTCAATTCCTTGACGGCTTCCGATTCAGTCATTATTCCAATCCAATGTGAATATTACGCGCTGGAAGGATTAAGCCAATTGTTGAATACCGTGCGATTAGTGCAAAAACATCTAAACACCTCATTGCAAATTGAGGGCGTGTTGCTAACCATGTTTGACGCCCGCACGAACTTGGGTATTCAGGTGATTGAAGAAGTGAAAAAATATTTTCAAAGCAAAGTTTATCAGACGATTATTCCACGCAACGTGAGACTCAGCGAAGCACCATCACATGGCCAGTCCATTATTACGTATGATCCCCGGTCTCGTGGGGCAGAGGTATATATTGAGTTGGCAAAGGAAGTGGTATCTTATGAGTAAACGGTTGGGAAAGGGACTGGACGCACTTATTCCCTCCCTTACAGTCAGTGACGAGGATAAGGTTGTTGACATTCCGCTCAGTCAGTTGCGGGCGAACCCATACCAGCCTCGGAAAACGTTTGATGAGGAGTCCATTAAGGAATTAGCGGAATCCATTCGTCAGCACGGTGTTATCCAACCCATTATTGCGCGTAGTGTCTTGAGAGGTTATGAGATTATAGCCGGGGAAAGACGGTTTCGGGCCTCTCAATTTTGCGGGAATCCAACCATACCTGTGGTTGTTCGCAATTTTACAGATCAGCAGGTAATGGAGATTGCCCTGATTGAGAATTTGCAGCGTGAAAACTTAAATGCAATGGAAGTGGCGGTGGCTTATCAGGGGTTAATGGATCAGTTTTCTTTAACTCAGGAAGAGTTGTCCATGAAAGTGGGAAAATCACGTTCACACATTGCCAATTTTCTCCGTTTGCTCGCATTGCCTGAGGAGGTTAAAGATCATGTTTCACGTGGAACATTGTCTATGGGGCATGCTAGAGCAATAGTCGGGCTTAAAGATCCAGACATGGTAAAACAGCTGGCCATGCAATGCATTGAGCAACAGTGGAGTGTTCGTGAACTTGAGGAAGCCGTACAACAGTTGGATCATAAGCCTGGAGAAACAAAAGCTAAAGCAAAGGTGCGAAAAAAGGACCCCTATATTGACCATATGGAAGAGTCCCTGCGCGAGCGTTTTAAAACAACTGTGAAGATCAAGCACAATAAAGATAAAGGAAAAATCGAATTGAATTATTACAGCCAGCAGGATTTGGAAAGATTACTGGAGCTATTACAGTAGTCTGTAAAAATATGGACATGTCTCCTTGAGTGAAATGGAAAGTGAGATATGTCTTTGCTTTGTCTGGAATTGCAGGAATTAGAATGGTTTTGATGGATAAACTAATAGCCTTGTGTTATTTGTCTCGCTGTTCTCAAACGTTTAAAATAAAAGGTAAGCAAAGCAGTAACATGATTTTTGAGGTAGAGGGGTAGAAACAAACATATGGCTGAATTGAATGGACTAATCATGGAGCAGCTTGCTGGTATTGTTGCAGGGATCGTGCTTATTTTGCTTATCCTGTTGATTGTTGTTATTGTACAGGGATCAAAGCTAAAGAAGATGCGGCGAAAGTATGAAACCATGATGGCAGGCAGCGGGGTAGAGAATTTGGAGACGCTGCTGATTGATTTAAAGGTACAGATGGACACGATTGAAGATGAGCAGGAAGCCCACCGTGCAAGTATGAAATCACTACGCAGCAAACTGACTGGCTTGAAGGGACATATAGGCATCAAACGCTATAATGCCTTTGGTGAGAGAGGGAGCGATCTAAGCTTCTCTCTGGCTATTGTAGACGATAATCAGGACGGAATAGTATTGACCGGTATTTATAACCGGGATGGCTCATATGTGTATGCCAAGCCTCTGGAAGCGGGACAATCTTCTTATTCCTTATCACCTGAAGAGAAAGAAGCTATTACTCTTGCGCAGCAAGTAGGACAGACCGGTAATGCCACTCCTTAATTGCGGAGTATAAGCTACTAGCTATGATATCTGATAATTTCATGACCAAATTTAGTCTCGTATTTTGCAACACAAAGTATTCCATGAAGCCGCCGACGTTAACGATACCAGTCAAATGGATATCGCCGACCGGCGGTAATTCTTTATTTACACCTGCTCCAGGTTTAAGAGGACCCTCTGCAACCTGAATGCATCCAACACTGGAGGTTTGTCCAAGACATGCGTCTATACCAATGATATAAGGCTGTTCGTATCGGTCATGTATGCCGTTCAGGGTCGTTTGAAGGTTCATAGCATGTACAGGCTCATCTAATGTTCCATACAAGTTAAACAGGGGGCTTTTATAGCGTGACAAATGGGTACCAACGAGCGGACCAAGGCAATCTCCAGTAGAACGATCGGTGCCGATGCAAATGATGACGATATTTTGCAGACTCCGTGCCTGATGCAGATGGAACAGCAAGCGATGGATGATGGCTGATTGGATCCCGGGATCGGTGTGTGATATTTTTAAGCTTAGGGGTTCTTGCCCCGGAATGAAGTCAGAATGAGTCATGGAATCTTCCTTTCGTCCTGTAATGGAGCGTGCAGGTTGTGCTCGCCTACCTTTAAGATTTCACTTGGCCTGCGGGTAACAATTATTCTCAAGATAGTAGCTAGTATATGGATAAACTTGCGTTTTTATACTCGGGAAAAGTAGATTATTCATAGTCGTATGTTTGAAGTCGGGAGATATGCTTATATAGATAGGAAATAGAATGTGGGAAATAGAAAGAGTGGTTCCCTGGTTTGAGGAGGAGTACAGCATGACCTTTATACATTGGTTGGCCGGTAATTTAGACACGGATGACGTAGTGCAAGGTGCGATTCATTGGAAGGATGCTGTATGGAAATGGCTTACAGATAGTGCGATGTGGTCGACCTTTTTGTTTGTGGTTTTGAAAATCGTAATTATTTTCATCATTACACGTATCTTTATTCGAGTTATTAATAAAATTATAGATAAGTCGATGGAGCAAAAGGGAGATAACGGCAGATTCCGATTGAATACCAGACGGTTAACGACTGTGGGCGAACTGCTGAAAAATGTAACAAATATTGTGTTCAATTTCATCTTGATTATGCTGGTGCTATCGCAAATGGGTATAAATCTAGGCCCTCTGATTGCTGGAGCTGGAGTGCTTGGGTTGGCTGTAGGTTTTGGGGCACAGAGCTTGGTTAAGGATGTAATTACCGGATTCTTTATTATATTTGAGGATCAATTTGCCGTAGGAGACGTCATTCAGACGGGAACTTTCAAGGGGACGGTAGAAATGATTGGGCTGCGTACAACCAGGCTGGTGAGCTGGAAAGGTGAGGTGTATATTTTACCGAACGGCTCCATTACGACGGTAACGAACTTCTCCATGTCCAACGCGTTGGCGGTGGTAGATGTGCCGATGAAGGCGGAGCGTAGTCTGGAGGAAGCCGTCAGCTTGGTAAAACAGGCGATCCAAGGCATCGAAGAGTCCAATGCGCAGATACTTAATATGCCGGATGTGTTAGGCGTTCAGTCCATGACTACATCAGAGTATATCGTACGGGTTGTGGCGGAATGTATGCCGAACACAGGGGCCTTGGTAGAGCGTGATATTCAGAATAATATCAAGAGGGCTCTAGAGGACGAGGAACATCGTCAGGCCGCACTGGAGACGGCGATCACCCTTGAAAAAGAAGATGAGTCAGGAAGAAAAGGGGGAGAGAAGGGTGGAGCGTAAGTCGTTTGAACTAGGGGATATTGTGCAGATGAAGAAGCCTCATCCATGTGGAACGAACGAGATGGAAATTATCCGGATGGGGATGGATATTCGAATCAAATGTGTCGGATGCCAGCATAGTGTGCTGATTCCGCGTGCCAAGTTCGAAAAGAATATGAAGAAAGTGTTGCGCTCAAAGTCCAGCGCTGGCGAGCAAAATTCGGAAACCATTTGAGCAGAGAAAGTGGATCATGGTGAACAAGAAATCAGCTTGCGTCATGGTAGCAATGATGATATAATTATCCTTGCTGCGGAAAGGTACCCAAGAGGTCCAAGGGGGCTGACTCGAAATCAGTTAGGCGTCGCAAGGCGTGCGTGGGTTCGAATCCCACTCTTTCCGCCACTAACTTCATGAACTTGATCAATCTCTTACGTCAGCTGACGTAAGAGATTTTTTGGTTTATGGAAATAAACCATTATTAGGTTATAAAAATGAATGTAGCGTTATCGAAGAAATGATTAAGAACCTCTTGGTGAATGAATAAGGTGTTAAAGTAAAAGAAAGCTCCTAACAGCGTTTGAAATAATTGCCGTCAGGAGCATTCTTTTGTTATAGCTGGTTAGGCGGGTAATGATAGCGTTTTGTTCTCTTTGAGCCAGAGATCATCAGCAGGATGGCAGCGATCAAATGGAGTGCCCAGCCAACAAAAGGAATCCAGGCTAGCAAGGAAGTGAGTACTCCCCAGACAGAACCGTAGATCGCTTCCTGATTGCGTAACGACAGGATAAGTGTTACTGCATGCAGGACAAGCATAAACCCCAGTGCTGAGTAGCCAGTCCCCATGACAATAGCTCCTCCCACAATCGGTACAGCCAGCACCAATTCGAATATACCTGATATCCACTTTAATATACGAGAATAGCTCATCTTTAAACCTCCGTAGATAGTAGGTCTTTGTACTTGGATATATTCTAGCAGAAGGAGCTGAATTAATCTGCATTTTACCAGCATATGCAAAAAGTCCGATAATGCAACAAAGGAGGACCACAAAGGTCCTCCATCGTAGGCGATACATTTTTAACAGGATACGATCTGTCCAATCACATCATGAAACTCGGTGTACTGACTAGCAATACCGTGTTGAAAAGACAGTGTCCTTTTACACAAACCTAACGCTTCTAATGCCCGGAATGGATCTCCTAACAGTTTGTAAGGCTACGTTGTCCAACGGAACCACACCTCTCTGTTGTATCGCCTAATCATAATATGGCCAGGATTCCGAAGAAATATACATTAGTGGACACGAGCTTTCGTTTTTTTCTTCCACTTGCGATTATGGTTGGTGGTCTTCGGAAAAGAATCGCCTCTTTCCAACGTTATTTGCTGCGGGTTTTGGATTTCAGTATGAAAGCTTTTTTCTCCAACCTCCATATATACGCCGTCATTTGGGACCTTATCCCCGGGTACGAACTCAGTCTTTTCACCCATACGGTTGTGCCTCCTTAGATAATGAATTTGGACTGCAACGGTTATTGTGCGCTGTCTTAAACAGAAACATGCGAAATCAGGGCACACAGATAGTAGTTAATCAAAAATGATTTCCTTTATATATGCAAAATTTGTGAAGTGATATAAAAATGTATAAAGCTAATAATAGGTTGTGTGTGAACAGCTTTTAGCCTTGTGCTCGAAATTGCAGGTTGCATTCAGGTGCTCGATTTGGTAAACTGTTTTAGTGCGAGTTTAGGCTCGTTCCTTGCTCTCAACTGAGATTGAGGGCCTTATGTCCATAAGGAGGTGTAAAGAATGCGCAAATATGAAGTGATGTACATTATTCGTCCTGACATTGAACAAGAAGCTGTTCAAGCGACAGTCGACAAATTCCAAGGTATCATCTCTAACGGCGGTGGCGAAATTACGAATCACGATGTAACTAAACGCCGTCTTGCGTATGAGATCAAGAAATTCCGTGATGGTTCTTTCGTTCTGGTAAACTTCACAGCAGAACCTGCTGTTGTTACTGAGCTTGAGCGTATCATGAAAATTTCTGACGAAGTAATTCGTTATCTCATTACGAACGACGTAGCTTAATTATTGTACGTGATTATGTAATGAACAACGCTCAAAGGAGGGGATTGGATTGTTGAACCGTGTCATTCTGATCGGTCGTTTGACCAAAGATCCAGAGCTGCGCTATACACCGTCTGGTGTAGCAGTAACCCAGTTCACCCTGGCTGTAGACCGTCCGTTTACAAGTCAAGGCGGCGAACGGGAAGCGGATTTCTTGCCGATCGTAACCTGGCGTCAGCTTGCTGAAACATGCGCTAACTATCTTCGTAAAGGTCGTTTGACGGCTGTTGAAGGCCGTGTACAGGTGCGTAATTATGAGAACAATGAAGGCAAACGTGTATACGTGACTGAAATTGTTGCTGATAATGTACGTTTCTTGGAATCTAGCCGCGATAGCGGCAACGGTGGCGGCAATAGCGGTGGAGGTATGCGTGAGGAGTCTCCTTTCGGAGGCGGTAACAGCAATAGTGGGCGCGGGAGTAATAACTCGCGAAACAATCAGGATCCTTTTTCCGATGACGGAAAACCGATCGATATTTCGGATGATGATCTACCATTTTAATTGGGAAAGGACTGACAAAGAATGGGCTTCAGACAAAGAGAAGGCGGAGACGATAACAAAAGACCAGCTCGTCGTGGTGGTCGCAACAAACGTCGTAAAGTATGTTTCTTCACTGTGAACAAAATTACTCACATTGACTATAAAGATACAGACCTGCTTAAAAAATTCATCAGCGAACGTGGAAAAATTCTTCCTCGTCGCGTGACTGGAACAAGCGCGAAATATCAACGTATGTTGACAATCGCTGTTAAACGTTCCCGTCAAATCGCATTGCTTCCTTACACTACTGAATAGTAGTGGGTGGAAAGAAAAGATGTTCCCATTGTGGGGACATCTTTTTTTATGATTTTTTTTATTGACAACAAGTGCCATCTATTGTAACTTACTAATAATACAATCCATGTTTACCCATTAAGTATGATTTGCCTTTTAGTGGCTTAGGAAATTTCAAGCTCCCCAACTCGCCAGAGTACACATTTCGATCATTCGAAATGTTATTTTATATTACATAACACTCGAATTTTTTGTCATTTTCCTTAAGTAAATTTCATAAACTTTACAAAAATAGATGTTTTGCAATTGTATATTACATAAAAAAAGATATTGACGTGATATTATTTTACACTTAAGATAAACCTTAATAAAAATGTAATGGTTGTCGGTGCACAAAATTGACCAAGTGTCTAAAACATGTGTTCTACGCTATCATTAGGAACAGTAAGGAGGATGTGCAAACTTCATTTTCAAACCTCAAGCTTTAACGAATCACCGCAGGAATGAGACAGGCTGTTAAATAAAGACCGACTAAGGGGGATTAACAGGATGGTGCAAACGAAGAAATGGGTTTCTTTGCTTATGGTGCTTACGATCGTTGGTGTTCTGTTTGCAGGATGTAGTGGAGGTGCTAATGAGGCACAGCCGCAGCAAGGTAATGCGGATAAGAAAACAGAGGGAAATGAAGGCAGCGCACCAGTTACAGAGGGTGTAATTAAAGCGACGGATTTGTCACAAAATCCTCCGGGAGCAACAAATCGGAAAGATAACATTGTAGTAGGTATGACATCACCTAAAGGGGTATTTAACCCGTTATTCTGGCAAACAACTTACGATTTATATGTAGTCAGAACGGTATTTGATTCCTTCTTACAGGTGAAGGCAGATGGTACATATGAAAATAGTTTGGCTGAGAAGGTTGATGTATCGCCGGATGGTCTAAAATACACCTTCCATCTGAAACCAGGTGTGAAGTATAGTGACGGCACTCCAGTAACCGTAAAGGATTATGCTTTTGTTCTCAAAGTGCTGCATGATCCGAATTATGATGGAGAAAGCGATATATTATCTTTTAAGATTAAAGGCGGTAAGGAATACCACGATGGCAAGGCGAATGATATCTCGGGTATCAAGGTCATCGATGATAATACAGTAGAGGTAACCGTTACAGAAGCAACAGCTTATACGAAGGATTATCTGGGTGAGCAATACTTCATGCCAGAAGCTTATTACGGAAAAGGGTTCAAGAAGGGTAACCTGGACAGCATCAAGGCGCTTAATAATAAACCAATCGGCTCCGGGCAGTATGTGCTGAAGAGCTTTTCCCCCGGTCAGCAAGTCGTACTTGAAGCGAATCCAAACTACTTCAAGGGCGCACCAAAGGTAAAATCAGTTATTTTCAAAACGACAACAGAAGAAACAAACCTGTCTATGCTGCAAACAGGCGAAACGGACATGGACAACATCACAGTTACGGAAGACAATGTAGAGGAATTAAAGGCTCTAGGCTTCTTGGACGTGAATATAATGCCGACCAATGGCTATGGATATATTGCATTTAATCACAAGGAAAAGAAATTCCAGGACCCTAAAGTGCGTCAGGCTTTAACTATTGGTTTAAACCGTAAAGAGATTGTACAGGGCGTGTATGGCCCATATGCGAATGTCATTAACATTCCACAATCTACAGAATCTTGGTCTTATACGGATGAAGGCATCAACAAATATGAATTTGATACAGCGAAGGCGAAGGCTTTGCTGGATGAGGCAGGCTGGAAGGTTGGTGCTGACGGGATTCGTGAAAAGGACGGCGAAAAGCTGACCATTAACTTCTCCGCAACTGCTGATAATCCAGTAGTAGAGGCCTTGCTACCAATCATGTCCAATAACTATAAGGAGCTAGGCATCAAGCTGACTTCCGAAACTTTAGATTTTAACGCCATTATGGATAAAAAGGATACAGGCAAGTTTGATATGTTCTTTGCGGCCTGGGGCTTAACTCCAGACCCGGACACAACGACTTTTATTACGAATGGTGCACAAAACGATATCGGCTACTCTAATAAAAAGGTCGATGAATTAACGCTTGCTGGTAAGCATGAACTGGATCAAGAGAAACGCAAACAGATTTACAAACAGCTCTATCAAGAGTTGAACAAAGATCTGCCAACTATCTTTATGTACCAACGCAGAGATATGTGGCCAGTGAATGGACGTGTATCCGGCCTAGAAATTACGCCATACAAAGATTTTGAGTTCACTCTGCATAACGCTCAAATCGCTCAATAAGGGATGCCAACCGTATGCTCAGCTCTCACGAGCTGGGCATATCACTTTATTCGTCTGGAGGAATGAATATGAAGCAGTACATTATTCGAAGACTGCTGCAACTCATCCCCACACTTATTGGCATATCCATTATCGTTTTTGCGATTTCAGCCATGGTGCCGGGTGATTACATTACAGCCAAGCAGAACCCGAATATGACCGCCGAGAAGGCGCAGCAGCTACGACATATCTACGGGCTGGATAAGCCGGAATACCAACGTTATTTTATATGGGCCGGTAATATGTTAAAGGGAAATATGGGGGATTCATTACAGCATAAGCAGCCGGTAACGAAGGTCATTGGCAATTATGTATGGAACTCTTTTATTATCGCTTTTTTTAGTCTTATTTTTAGCTGGCTCATTGCAGTTGTTGCAGGGGTATTTTCAGCTAAGTTTCAATATTCCTTATTCGATAAGTTCGTGACGTTATTCATTTTCTTATGTATGTCGCTGCCTTCATTTTTTATTGGTCTATTGGTCATCAAAATATTTGCCCTTGAATGGGGAATTCTCCCGGTTGGGGGTATGACTACAGCAGGGATGGAAGCAGGTTCGTGGGCGTATATGGTGGATGTCCTCAAGCATATGTTCCTGCCGACACTCGTACTTACGATGCTGAGTACAGGAAGCCTGACTCGTTATTTCCGTACAGGCATGTTGGAGGTCATCCGTCAGGATTATATCCGTACCGCACGCGCCAAGGGCTTGAAGGAACGGACGGTTATTTTCAAACATGCACTGCGCAATGCCCTGATTCCAGCAATCACACTGCTCGGGTTCGAGCTTCCAGCCTTATTTGGTGGGGCAATGATCCTGGAAAAGGTATTTGTATGGCCGGGTGTGGGGCAGGTCTACCTGGAGTCCATTAGTATGCGGGACTATCCGTTTATGTTGGGCTTCACCATTTTCCTAGCTGTTCTCACGCTCATCGGCAATCTACTTTCTGATGTATTGTATGGCATGGCAGATCCAAGAATTCGCTTGAAGTAGGAGGGATACTATTGTCCGCAGAAACAGTCACGATTGAAACCAATCAAAAGGCGGCGATCCGTCCTGAAGCGTCTCCATGGAGAATCGCCGTTCGCCGTTTTAACCAAAACCGCTTGGCTTTGGCAGGTCTCGTTATATTAATTCTGATGGTTATCATTTGTGTATTTGGTCCCATGATTTCACCTTATCACTTAGATGATTACAAGCTCTCTGACAAAAACTTATCCCCTAATGCGAAGTACTGGCTCGGTACGGATAAGTTTGGTAGAGATATTTTACTGCGTACGATGCTGGCTGGCCGTATTTCTTTGACAGTGGGGCTGGTCGCCACGTTTATTTCGGTCATGATCGGGGCAACGTTGGGTGCGCTGGCAGGGTTTTATCGTAAAGGCGTGGATACGGTTATTATGCGGATTGCCGATATTTTTATGGCGCTGCCTACATTGCCGCTGCTTATTATTTTAGGTGCTGTTCTATCGGATTTGAAGGTTGATCCGTCGAACCGTATTTATTTTCTGATGCTTATTATTGGGGTCCTGAGCTGGACGAGCTTGTCCCGTCTGGTCAGAGGGCAGATTCTTACGCTGCGTGAACAGGAGTTCATGCAGGCGACGGAAGCGCTGGGGTTGAGAGACCGCCGCAAAATATTCCGACATCTGCTACCGAACACGATTCCTACTATTATTGTTACGGCTACGCTTGGAGTGGCTGGTGCGATTATTACAGAATCTGCGCTCAGTTACTTGGGGATTGGCGTCGTGCCGCCCACACCTTCGTGGGGGAACATGATATCGGCTGCGAATAATCTGATTGACTTCCGCAAACGGCCCTGGATATGGGTACCACCGGGAATGTGTATTCTAATTACCGTTGTAGCGATTAATCTGATTGGTGACGGCTTGCGTGACGCGCTGGACCCTAAAATGAAGAAGTAGGAGACGAACGTTTATGGAAAATGCTTTGATTGAATTTCGTAACCTGAAAACCCACTTTCATACCTCTAACGGAACTGTCAAAGCGGTCAATGACGTCAGTTTTAAAATTCGTGAGGGTGAAACGCTCTGTGTGGTAGGAGAATCTGGCTGTGGTAAGAGTGTAACTGCGATGACAATGATGCGGTTGATTGATTCTCCCCACACCTCAGACGGACAAATTTGGTTTGAGGGCAAGGATCTCCTAAAACTCAATAAAGGGCAAATGCAGCAAATTCGCGGCAATGACATTTCGATTATTTTTCAGGAACCGATGTCTTCTCTGAATCCGGTGCTTACGATCGGGGAACAGATTACGGAGCCGTTGCTGATGCATACATTAATGAGTAAAAGGGAGGCACGCGCCCGGGCAATTGAACTAATTAATTTGGTGGGCATTTCGCGATCGGAGGAAATATTCAATTCCTATCCTCATGAGTTGAGTGGCGGTATGCGCCAGCGGATTATGATTGCTATTGCTTTAAGCTGTAATCCGAAGCTGTTGATTGCGGATGAACCGACAACGGCACTGGATGTAACGATCCAGGCACAGATTCTCGATTTAATGCGGGATTTGAAGGATAAGCTTAAAACGTCCATTATGCTGATAACACATGACTTGGGTGTCGTGGCAGAAATGGCCGATTATGTGGTCGTTATGTATGCCGGGAACGTTATTGAAGAGGCTCCTGTCATTGAGCTGTTCAAAAATCCGCAGCATCCGTATACTCAAGGACTATTAAAGGCAAAGCCTGTCATTAATCAGAAAATGGATCGGCTATATTCCATCCCAGGGCAGGTGCCAAACCCCATTGAGCTGGGCGAAAATTGCCATTTTCATGATCGATGCGCACATTGTATGCAAATATGCAAGGATCAGGCCCCTCCCTTGAATGAAAAGGAGAATGGCCATAAGGTTGCCTGCTGGCTATATGAGAAAGAAGGAGGGCAACGAATATGAGCGAGCCTTTAATTCAAGTGGAAGGGCTGAAAAAGTATTTCCCAATCACAGGCGGGGTTTTTCAGCGTACGGTCGGACATGTCAAGGCGGTCGATGATGTATCCTTTCATATTCATAAGGGTGAATCGTTTGGTCTGGTAGGAGAATCGGGCTGCGGTAAAAGTACGATTGGACGCACGATTCTCAGATTGATGGATAAGACAGAGGGATCAGTACGGTACAAGGGCGAAGATTTGCACGCATTAAACAAGGAGCAGATTCGTGCGCTTCGTCCAAAGCTGCAAATCGTCTTCCAGGACCCTTTTAGTTCACTGAACCCGAGAATTAAGGTGGGTGAGGCGATCGGAGAGGCTTTGCTGGATCACGGGTTGATTGATCGTAATGAGCTACGGCAGAAGGTCAACGAAACGCTGAACATTTGTGGGCTGTCCTCATATCACTATGATCGTTATCCGCATGAGTTCTCTGGCGGTCAGCGGCAGCGGATCGGGATTGCAAGGGCCTTGATTTTGAATCCTGATTTTATTGTGGCTGACGAGCCGGTATCTGCTCTGGATGTGTCGATTCAGGCCCAGATCATTAACTTGTTAAGCGATTTGCAGCAGGAACGCCAACTGACGTACCTGTTCATCTCGCATGATCTGAGTGTAGTCGAGCATCTGTGTAGCCGGATTGGTGTGATGTATCTGGGCTCGATGGTAGAGTTGGCTTCCAAGGAGGAGCTGTTCAGCAATCCGCTACACCCATACACCAAGGCTCTGCTATCAGCAGTACCGATTCCAGATCCGACGATCAAAAGGCAGCGGATTGTGTTAAAAGGGGACATCCCGTCTCCGGCTAATCCGCCGTCAGGATGCAAGTTTCATACACGCTGTCCTATGGCGGAAGCGCGCTGTAGAACAGAGGCTCCAGTATACCGAGATGCGGGCGACCAGCATTTTGTAGCCTGTCACTTTGCCTGATACGACATACTGAAGAAGCAAAATATCCGTCATCCTGTAACAAGGATTGGCGGATATTTTGTCGTGGAATAAAAAAAGGTAAAAAAATTGTATCTTTTTTTCGAAAAATTGCAGACAAAATGGATTTTTCATCGTCTAATAAGATATGGAGGTTATTACGATGATGAAAAAACATTGGTTACGTTGGGCTATTGTCGTCCCGGTACTTATTATATTGATTTTTATTACTCTTGGACCCCGCTTGTTGATCGGAAAGCCGAATGTGGATGCAGACGCTGCAGTGCTGATGGACATGCACACCGGGGAATTACTGATGGATGTGAATGGCGATAAGCCTATGCCTTCTGCAAATATGTCCAAGCTCATGACCGAGCTGTTGGTACTGGAGGATATTCGGACCGGACGGTTAGGCTGGAATGATGAGGTGCGAATTAGTCGTTATGCCAGTACGGTGGGTGGTGTGAATCTGTCTCTTCGGTATGGGGAAAGAATGACCGTATCTGAACTGTTCCAAAGTATGGTTGTGTATTCAGCGAATGACGCCGCTGTAGCGCTGGCAGAGCGTTCATCAGGGAATGAGTCCGCTTTTGTGAAGCGCATGAATGAAAAGGCTGCTCAAATTGGGCTGTCACCCGATAGTCGCTTTAGTAATGCCTCTGGGGCTGGTCAGAGTGAATTGGGGCCGAACCATCCTAAGGATATTCGCGGAGAAACGAAAATGACGGCAAGCGATACTGCAAAGTTGGCCTCTTACTTGATTACGTCACATCCTGAGATTCTCAGAACGTCCAGCCGCACACAGATGGAATTGAAGGATAAGGGCATTTACATCAGTAATACGAACTGGATGCTGCCTTCCTTGGCTGGACCGTACTCTTATGCGGGGACGGACGGATTGAAAGCAGGGTACACAAGCGATGCTGGATACTGCTTCACTGGTACAGCTGAGCAGCATGGCAAACGATTAGTTGCTGTAGTGCTGGGTGCACCGAGCAAGGAAGAGCGTTTCGCACAGACACGGAAGCTGTTTGATTATGGTTTTTCTCTGTCCACCTCTTTTCCGGTACGATTGCAAAATTTGGTGAAACTGTCTCTGCATTAAGATAAAAGATAACTTTGAAAGCTACATAGAATACTTATATAAACGTAAATGAGGGCTTTGACCGTAAGGGCAAAGCCTTTTTTGTCATGAGTTTGAGGAACTAACCACGCCATGGCACTTTTGACAACAAGGTAGCAGACCTTTTATGCTTTGAGGGGAAGTTTCCGCTTCATGAGGGATCAATCCGGTTTAATGAAGAGATGGGATTTGTGGACGAAAGAAGGAAGGAAGCCATGATGGAGAGAAGACATAAGAGAAGGACCCGTGGAAAGCCCAAAAAGAAAAAGAGGTTTACCGCTCTATATATTTCATGTATTGTCTTGCTTTTAGTTGCAGTAGGGGGCTATCTATTCCGCAAACAGCTGACGCTCGTGGCTTTTGACTGGTTTGTGTCACCGACGCTGGAAAGCAAGCTGGAGAAATCCTACCAGCCTCGTCAATCCAAGGAACAACAGCCCCAAGAGACCATTGCTTACCAGAAGGAGCCTTTTTCGGTGTTATTACTGGGGACAGATCAACGGCCCAATGAAAAGGCACGTGGTCGCTCAGATACGGTGATATATGCTGCTGTACGGCCCGCAGAATCGCGTGTGCTCTTGATTTCTATCCCAAGGGATACGTATGTACAGATTGCCGGACATGATTCCAATCGAGATGGCGAGGATGATTTTGATAAGTTAGGGCATGCTTATGCGTTCGGAGGCGAGGATATGTCCATGGCCACTGTAGAGAAGCTGATGGAGCATAAGGTCGATTATTATGCTACGATTAATTTCCAGGGTATTCAGGATGCCGTGAATGCAGTGGGCGGAGTAGTGTTACCTATCGACCAGCCCATCGAGAATAAAAACCCGCTGCATATCAAGTTCCGTATTGAGGCGGGCAAGCCGCTTTATAATGGTGAAGAAGCCATGTATTATGTTAGGTATCGGGAAGATAGCGACTTCAACCGTACAAAACGTCAGCAAATTTTTTTGAATGCTATGGCCGATAGGCTACTGAATATCGACGGAATCACCAAGATCCCGGAGTTGCTCGATATCATGGGGGCCAATTTCACAACGGATATGGAACCTGCCTTTATTACTGGGCTTGGCAAGCAAGCTATTTCACAAGGGAATCCACAAATCTCAAGTTTTACGATTACGGGGGAAGGGTTCAAGAAGAAGGGCCTGTACTATGACCGGGCTAATGAACAGGAACTTGAATATGCCAGACTTATGATTGCGAACTGGCTAGACTCTGATACAACCCCGCAGACGCTGAGGCTTCCCGACAAACAGGACATTCAGTGAGTAATCAATGGATTTATATTTGATTTTGAGGGGGATTCGTTTCTCATGAATATTGCTTTTTTCTTGCTTCCCAAACAAGAGGTCGCTTGTGTAACGGCGGATGCTACTCTACGGCAAACATTGGAACGAATGGAATATCACCGGTTCACAGCGGTTCCTATTTTGGATAAGGAAGGTAGATATACGGGTACGGTTACAGAGGGTGACCTATTGTGGCATATGAAAGAGTCCGAGGGGAAAATCACCTTTGAAAACGCTTCTAAGTTTATGCTCAAGGACGTTCCGCTGCGGGTTTCGATGAAACCTGTATCCATTGATGCCAATATGGAGGATCTGATTAATTTGGCGAAGGTACAAAACTTTGTGCCCGTTGTGGATGATATGGAACGGTTTATCGGTATCGTGCGCCGCAGCCAAATTATTGAGTATTGTGAGAAATTTGTGTCTAAGGAATCGCTTAATACTTCAAGCTAAAATAAGCAACAAAGCCGCACTGAAGATTACTATTACCCTAGGGGCTAACAGTGTTGACATGGGCTTATAATAAGCAGCAAAGCTGCTCTGAAAATAACGATTTACCCTATGGGGTAACAGTTATTTTCAAAATAGGATATGCTATAATGGAGAATAAAGCTTTTTCAGAGGGGTGTGACTCTTCATCATATGCCTAAAGAAATGGATGTAGTTAAACGAGCCAAGGTTATTGAATGGCTTAAAACAGAGGTGCTTGACCAAGTCTCCCGTCTGTTTAAGGCGATGTGGGAAGGCAGTACAGTCCGTATTGGTGACTGTTTGGCCAGCCTGGTGATGAGCAGTTATATTCTGGGGAGGCGTCTTGGGGTGTCTTACCGTGAATTGGATGATCTACTCATCGACAAGCTAAGAAAGCACAGAAAAGAAGGACACCAGCTGGAGGATTGGTATCAGGACATTTCCGCACTGGAAGAACATATGCGTAAGAGGTGAAAACGTTGAAATTCCGCTTGGCCACTGTAGCATGGAGCGTTATTTATTTGCTTCTGCTGCTGACTCTATTGACACCATTTAGAATTATTACCGTATTTTTTCTGATTGTGCCTGGCGCTGTATTGTTTTCATCGCTGCCTTTCAAAGGATTTCTGGTTCACGTCATACCGGTGCTTTTAATTATAGCGCTACTCGATGTGTATTCGCTGCTTCCTGCGATTTACTTTCTGATTCCTTCTATATTGATGGGACGGATATATAAAAAGGGAGGATCTGCTTTTCAGGCGTTGATGACCGGAACAGGCATTATTTTAGCCGAGTTGTTGTTTGTACTGTTTATCGCTACGTATTCCTTCGGGTTTGATCTTTCGCAGTCCCTTCGGGATCAGGCTGAGATATCGGCCAGTATTGTACAGCAGATTTTAAGTGCGAATCCGATGTTTGCGAATATGAGCTGGACAGCTGAAGATACGCAGAAACTCGGTACAATGCTGATTGGTAAAGTTCCATATGTGATGATCGTCAGCTCGTTTATACTGGCAGTGATCACACATGCTTTGGCACGTCCAGCATTGAGCAGTCTCGATGTGCCGGTACGTAAAATGAAGCCTGCCCGCGAGTGGATGCTACCACGCACGCTGATCTGGTACTATCTGCTGGCAATTGTAATTGGATGGATAGCGGATTCCTCCGATAGCAGCTGGATTCAAACGGTTTCCATTAGTATGCTACCGCTGATCCATGCATGTTTTATTATCCAGACAATTGGTTTTGTATACTTCTGGACGCATAGCCGTAAAATGAGCCCAGTGATTGCGTTGCTGCTGTCGCTCGTCGTTCTGGTGTTCCAGCCGCTCCGCATTATAGGTATTATTGATTTGGCCTTTCCGCTGCGTGAAGCTATTACAAGATCAAAGAAATAGGGTGAACAGTCATGCCTAAATTTCTACAAAAACGCTGGCACGGCTATCAGACGGTCTGGGCGTTTTTACTGCTGCTGGTGCTTGTCATATGTATTTCCATGTACAACTGGGAACTGGGTGTGATAGGACTGCTGCTATCATTCTTGCTCGGCGGATTGATGCTGAAGACGGAGCTGGATTTCCGTCGGGAACTGAATCAATATATCAGTGGCCTTTCCTTCCGGATCAAGCGGGTGGAGGGAGAAGCGATCAGTACACTGCCGTTCGGTATCATTTTATACAGTGAAAATCGGACGGTAGAATGGCACAATCGCTTTGCCAGTGAGATGTTCGAGGAGCAATCGTTGATTGGAGAGCCCCTTCAAGATTTGTTTCCTCAACTCGCAAACGCTCTAAGCACTAAAAAGGAAACGAAAGAGTCTGCTCGTGAACTAAAGGTGGAATTACAGCATGATGAGCGTCATTATCAGTTTCTAATCGTGCCTGATGAGCGTCTGATATATTTGTATGAAGTGACGGAGCTCGCGGTACTGCGCAAGCAGTATGAGAACGAGCGGTTAGCGCTTGGTATTGTCATGCTTGATAATATGGACGAGGCTGCTCAGGGAATGGACGATCAGCAGCGTACCGCGCTTATTGCGAAGGTTTCCAGCGAGATTACGTCTTGGGCCAATCAATACAATATTTATTTGCGCCGGTTGTCATCTGAGCGTTATCTTATTATGCTGAATCATAAAGCACTCCAGGAGCTGGAGCAAAGCCGATTCGTCATTTTGGATACCGTGCGGGAAATGACAGCAGATTTGAAAGTACCGATGACATTGAGCATTGGTTTGTCTTTCGGGGCAGAGAGTATCAAGGAGCTGGGCGAGCTAGCTCAATCCAGTCTAGATATGGCGCTTGGACGTGGGGGAGATCAAGCAGCAGTGAAAGCGGGACAGCGCCTGTCCTTTTACGGAGGCAAGTCCAATGCTGTCGAGAAGCGTACCAGGGTGCGTGCCCGAGTCATTGCGCATGCGTTGCGTGATCTGATGCAGGAGAGCGACCGTGTGCTGATTATGGGACACAAAATACCGGACATGGATGCAATAGGAGCAGCTATCGGTGTGTGGAAGGCTGCGGCACTTTACAATGTAGAGGCCCATATTGTACTGGACAAATCCAATCCGTCTATTGACCGAATGATGGAGCAGGTAAACAAGGATGAGAAGCTGTCGCAAGCGCTCATGACACCGGAGCAGTCGCTTCAGGTGATGACCGAGCACAGCCTGCTGGTTGTGGTGGATACGCACAAGGCGTCAATGACGATTGAGCCGCGTCTGGTGCAGACGGCCAGCCGGGTGGTGGTTGTGGATCATCACCGTCGGGGCGAGGAATTTATTAATGATTCTGTTCTGATCTATTTGGAGCCATACGCGTCATCGGCCTGTGAACTGGTGACTGAGCTGCTGCAATATATCCATGAAAAGGTCCAGCTGACACCGCTGGAGGCAACATCACTGCTGGCGGGGATTACGGTGGATACCAAGCATTTCTCCCTGCATACAGGCTCACGCACGTTTGAGGCAGCTGGCTTCTTAAGACGTAGTGGAGCAGATACAGTGATGATCCAGCGCATGTTAAAAGAGGACCTGGATGAATATATTGCTAAGGCGGAAATTATTAAGCATGCTAAAATGATATATGGGCATATCGCAATTGCGGTGACCGAGCCCGGACAAAAAATACCGCAGCTCCTGATTGCTCAGGTGGCGGATTCATTACTCAATATGACGGATGTACTGGCCTCCTTTGTGGTCAGTGAACGTCCTGACGGCCTGGTGGGGATCAGCGCCCGATCACTCGGACGCATGAACGTACAGGTTGTCATGGAACGGCTAGGCGGCGGAGGACATCTGACGAACGCAGCGGTTCAGCTGGATTGCTCGCTGGAGGAAGCTAAGCGCAGAGTGGTCGACGTACTGGCCGAAATTGATGGGGAAGAGGGGTTATTTGAATGAAAGTAATATTCATTAAAGATATGAAGGGCCAAGGTAAGAAGGGGCAGGTTAAGGAAGTATCCGACGGTTATGCAGCGAATTTTCTGTTGCCGCGTGGGATTGCCCGTCCAGCAACGGAAGGAAATATGAAGACGCTGGAAAACCAAAATGCTGCTGAGGAGAAACGCAAGCAAGAGGAAAAGGAAGAGGCACAAGTACTCGGCAAAAAGCTGGAAGAGACTACAATTCAGCTCAAAGCAAAGGCTGGAGAAGGTGGACGTCTGTTCGGCGCGATTACAAGCAAGCAAATCGCAGAGGCTGTTGCTAAAACAGGCATCAAGCTGGACAAACGCAAAATCGAGCTGGAAGAACCGATTCGTACGTTGGGCGTGACTCAAATGACCGTCAAGCTTCATCCTGAGGTCAAAGCTACGCTGAAAGTACAGGTGACTGAATAATAATTATGGGCGGCGAATTTTTTGATCGGATTCCTCCGCAAAATCTGGAGGCTGAACAGGCGGTTATTGGGTCTATTTTGCTTCAGTCTGAAGCACTGATTACCGCAATGGAGCGGGTGCAGACCGAGGACTTTTACGATAAAGCTCATCAAATGATTTACGAAGCAATGATTGAGCTGGGTGAATCCGGACAGCCGATTGACTTGGTTACGCTGACCTCGAAAATTCAGGACAAAGGTCAGCTGGAGGATATCGGCGGTGTCAGTTATCTGGCGAAGCTGGCTCACGGGGTACCAACAGCGGCTAACGTGGATTACTATGCCCAGATCATTGAAGAAAAAGCGATGCTTCGTCGCTTGATTCGTGCAGCTACACAGATTGTGAGCGAAGGCTATAGCAGTGGCGAGGATGTCGCCGGTATGCTGAGTGATGCTGAGCGCAAGATTATGGAAATCTCCAACGGGCGCTCAGGCAGTGGTTTTATCGCCATCCGCGATGTCGTGATGGAAGTGTTCGACCGCGTTGAATTGCTGCATCAGAACAAGGGAAACACGACCGGAATTCCGTCCGGATTCGTTGACCTGGACAAGATGACGGCGGGTTTCCAGCGCAATGACCTGATCATTGTGGCTGCCCGTCCATCTGTAGGTAAAACGGCATTCGCCCTGAATATTGCACAAAACGTTGCAGTACGGGCAAAAGAGACGGTTGCCATCTTCAGTCTGGAGATGTCGGCGGCTCAGCTCGTGCAGCGGATGATCTGTGCCGAGGCTAACTTGGACGCGAACGTCATGCGGACAGGTGAATTTAAAGGCGACGACGATTGGGCGAAGCTGACGATGGGCATTGCAGCCTTGTCAGAGGCGGAAATCTATATCGATGATACGCCCGGCATCACTGTGGCTGATATCCGTGCCAAATGTCGCCGTCTCAAGGCGGAAAAGGGACTGGGTATGATCGTTATTGACTACTTGCAGCTCATTCACGGACGTGGCAAAGCGGGCGAGAACCGGCAGCAGGAGGTATCCGAAATTTCACGGACATTGAAACAAATTGCCCGTGAGCTTGAAGTGCCTGTAATTGCCCTTTCCCAGCTGAGCCGGGGTGTGGAGCAGCGTCAAGATAAGCGGCCCATGATGAGTGACTTGCGGGAATCGGGTTCCATTGAGCAGGATGCTGACATCGTTGCGTTTCTGTACCGGGATGATTATTATAATCAGGAAACAGAAAAGAAAAATATTATTGAAATTATCATTGCCAAGCAGCGTAACGGCCCGGTCGGTACGGTAGAGCTGGTATTTCTCAAAAATTATAATAAATTCGCTAATTACGAGCGTGCCCATTCGGATGCGTTCGCCGGTTAATATATTTGTATGATTAGAAAAGGCTCTTTCGACGCGGGTATCGCGATTACGAGAGAGCCTTTTTTATAGAATTCATATATTTTCATAGAACGATTGAAACTCTCAATTACGAACAATACTATTTTCATGTAATATAATGTTCGCTTTTTATTTGACTTTGAAAAATGGTACTGGTACACTTATAGTGCTGCTTCAACGCAGTGGGGAGATCATTACGCCCGGGGCTTTCCGAACTTACGGAATGTCTGCGACGGACGTTTTTTCCTGCTGTCCGAGAACGCTCCATACCTGCCCGCTGAGGCGGTTGAAGCCAGATATGTGTTAGCGCGTCAGCTCAAAATCAGAGTGTCTGTGGGCACTCCACGGAGGAATGAAACATGTCAACTGTAGTCGTTGTGGGGACACAATGGGGAGACGAAGGCAAAGGTAAAATCACGGACTATCTGGCGGAAAGCGCTGAAGTAGTGGCCCGTTACCAAGGCGGAAACAATGCTGGTCATACGATTCTCATTGACGGTAAAAAGTATAAGCTGAGCCTGATTCCATCCGGCGTTTTTTATGAAGATAAAAAGTGTGTTATTGGCAACGGCATGGTAGTGAATCCAGCCGCTCTTATTGAAGAAATTACTTATATTCATGATAATGGATTTTCCACAAAAAATTTGGTCATTAGTGACCGCGCACATGTCATTATGCCTTACCATATGACGTTGGACGTGCTGGAAGAAGACCGCAAAGGTCCTAACAAAATTGGTACTACCCGTAAAGGGATTGGCCCTGCTTATATGGATAAAGCTGCTCGTAACGGTATTCGTATTGCTGATTTGCTGGAAGCAGAAGAATTCGAAAAGAAACTGCGCCATCTAACGAAGGAAAAGAATCAAGTGATTGAGCAAGTATACGGCGGCGAGCCGCTGGATGTTGAAGAAATATTGAAACAGTATCTGGAATATGCTGAGTTTATTCGTCCTTATGTAGCGGATACGTCTGTTGTGCTGAACGATGCAATTGACGCCAATCGTAAGGTGTTGTTTGAAGGTGCACAAGGCGTTATGCTCGATATCGACCAAGGTACGTATCCATACGTTACGTCCTCTAACCCGTCGGCTGGCGGCGTATGTATCGGTTCTGGTGTAGGCCCATCCAAAATTCAACAAGTGATCGGTGTAGCTAAATCGTACACAACTCGTGTAGGGGATGGACCTTTCCCAACGGAACTACACGATGAAGTCGGCGATTACATTCGTGAAACAGGCCATGAGTACGGTACGGTTACAGGTCGTCCTCGCCGCGTAGGCTGGTTTGACAGCGTCGTTGTGCGCCATGCCCGTCGTGTTAGTGGATTAACTGGCCTTTCCCTGAACTCGCTGGACGTATTGACAGGCCTGAAAACAGTTAAGATCTGTACAGGCTACAAATACCGCGGCGAGATCATCACGCATTATCCAGCTAGCTTGAAAATGCTGGCAGAGTGCGAGGCGGTATATGAAGAAATGCCAGGCTGGAACGAAGACATTACTGGCGTGAAGACGCTGGAGGAACTGCCGGAGACTACCCGCCATTACGTACAACGCGTATCCGAGTTGACAGGTATTCCAATCGCTATTTTCTCGGTTGGTCGTAACCGCGATCAAACGAACCAAGTGCTTCCGATTTATTTGTAAAATATCCGTAGGATTCTATGAGGGCGTCATGCCTGTTTAATCATATAACTATTCCTGCTAAATCAAGGGGAGAGGGGCAATTCATGCCTCCCTCTTCTTTTTTATATGGATGTGTTGGTGCTAGTTTTACATATTCCAAGGGTTAAAAATCGTCATATCTCGTCAATACTGGTCTATATGCACTTCATGATGTACACATGGCAAGATGCGTATAAGGAGGTAACGGGATATGAGGTGGCTTGGATGGCTGCTTAAAAAAGGAATGACGGTGGTGCTGGTCAGCGCGCTGACACTGGTAGTGACCGGTGTGGTCGTGAATGCTTATGTTCAATCGCTGTTACGGCAATTTAACATTCAGCTCGATCATCAGCCGATATGGGGATGGGGCTGGCTAAAAGGCAGCGCTGGTACTGAGCAAAGTACAGGTACAGGGAAGAGCAAGACGACAGGGAGCGACTCTGGAAGTGTAACACCGCCTGATAATGCTTTGCCTGTCATGGGACAGGGCTTAGAAGAAAGCGGAAATAAGACAGGTGGTGCATCCAACGACAAGGGATCTCAGGAAGGGGCCACGTCGGCGGGAACATCAGACAGCGAGCCGCGTCAGCAGGCAGAAGGTACAGCTACACCTGAAACGAGTATCGAAGGCCATGATTTGGTCATTACGCCCGACCATCTGACGGAGAAAAAGAACAATTTACCGGCGGCTCAGAAGCAGGAGATTTTTACGATTCTTATGAATAAACTTCCGCCAGAAGAAATGCAGAAAATATCAGCTGCAATGGAAGGCGGTCTCACCGAGCAGGAGCTGCAAGATATTCAGCAGGTGCTTGCGAAGTATTTGACCAAAGAGGAATATAACAAATTGATGGGTATGCTTAAATAATGCATAAATAAAACGCATAAATGTATGGACAATGTTAATGCTCAAAACAGGACTGTAGAATCCGCGCCGGGCGCGGATTTTTTTGCGTGCTAGGAAGTAATTGGAGTGCAGTTGAATTCTTTGTAAAAGCTATGTTAAAGTAAACTGTGTTGTGAAAAGGTTAAATTTTTGAAACCTTTTACATAACTATGCAATGCTAGATAGCGACTATTATCATAGATAAGCTTGTAAAACGGCTACTTTTATCATGTAAAAGGACAATAATGAACGCATTTAATAGAGATAGGATATGCTGAAAAGGAGAGAACCATGGAGGTTTCTAAGGGGAAGTTATCACCAGACCACAGGAATGGGAATTCAAGTGTTGAAAGCAATTCTGCCGATAAAGCAGGGAAAATAGCAACATGGTGGAACGGACGGAAAAGATGGTTAAGTTGGACGGCAGGCGGCATTGTGATTGTTGGCGGTCTTATTTTTGCTAGCAATCAGTATGTTGGTGCCAATACAGTTCCTTATTATAAAGTGTATGTTAAAGGCGTTGAGGTCGGCAGTATCCTGAATGAGCAGCAGCTTAAGCAGCTGTATACAACGAAGAGCAAGCAGTATAAAGACAAGTATCCTGACGTGGAAATGGTGCTCAATACGAGCGCGGTCACGACGAGCACAGAAAAGGCATATAAGGCGGATATCGATAGCGCAGCCACGCTGAAGAAGCTGGACGGCATGCTGACTGCCTATGCCAAAGGAGTAGAAGTGAAGGTCAACGGACAGATGGTTGGCATTGTAAAGGATAAAGCGACGGCACAAGCAGCTTTAAAGCAAGTGCAGAAGAAGTACACACCTGCGGGTGAAGGTACAGCGACAGGCATCAAGGGGCTAGTTCGCAAAACATCCGTGGGGAGTAGTCATGCTAGCGCAAGCACGAAGGCGCCTAAAGCATGGCTGGAGTCTGCCAGTATCAGTGAAAAGATTGCGTATGAGCCGGTGAAAGCAGATCCGAACAAGGTGCTGACGGAGGCAGAAGCGGTTAAGGTACTGACCGAGGGACGTGAAGCTCCTACAACCTATACGGTGCAAGAAGGCGATTCTTTGTCGTCGATTGCTACGAAGTTCGATACGACGGCTTGGGAGATTAAGCAGAACAATCCCGGTCTGCGTGAGTTGTACTTGCAAATTGGGGACGAGTTAAAGGTCACGGCTCCCAAGGTACCTGTTACGGTACGAACGGTAGAAAAGGTCGTCGAGCAGATTGCTATCGAGCCTGAAGTAGAGATTCGCCAGAGCGATGAATTGAAAGCAGGAGTTACGAAAGTGGTCAGACCGGGACAAGCAGGTCTTAAAGAAATGGACTACCGTTTGACCAAGGAGAACGGTGAGGTCGTGCAAGAGGAATGGCTCGGTCAAAAGGTGTTACAGCCGTCTGTTACCGAGGTGGTTCTGAGAGGAACGAAAGTCGAGGGGGAAGGCTCGGGCCAATTTGCCTGGCCGACTGCGGGTGCAATCATGACGAGCAGCTTCGGAGGACGTTGGGGACGTATGCATGAAGGTGTTGACTTGGTCGGCGATCATACGATTCAAGCATCTGATGAAGGTGTCGTCACATTTGCCGGTCAGCAGAATGGCTATGGTAATGTCATTATGATTGATCATCGCAACGGCTATCAAACAGTATACGGGCATTTGAATAGTATTGGTGTTCATGTGGGACAGGTTGTTCAGCAAGGTGAAGCGATTGGTATTATGGGAAGCACCGGACGTTCCACAGGCACACATGTTCACTTTGAGATTCGCAAAAATAATACGCCACAAAATCCAATGACGTATTTAAGATAGATTGGATGTTTAAATCGAGAGTTATGTGATTCGATGAGGATCAAAGAGAAAGACCATGTTTTCTGCATGCTTAACAGCCAGGTGCAGGCATGGTTTTTTCTGCGTAAAGAAAAGGGCCTGGAAAAGTAATGGAATAGCGTACGGGTATGATAGAATAGAATAAGCATCTTATGGGTACTGACAAACGAAAGTTAATAATAGATGATGATCCGTGAGAAGAGGTGAACGCTGTATGCAAGGGACGATTCTAGTAGTGGATGATGAACAACCTATCGCTGATATTTTGAAATTTAATTTGGAAAAAGAAGGATACGAGGTCATTTGCGCCTTTGATGGAATCAGTGCGGTGGATATCGCGATTAAGCAACAGCCAGACCTGATTTTGCTGGACCTGATGCTGCCGGGCATGGACGGTATGGACGTATGCCGCGAGGTGCGCGGACATCAGCTTCAGACGCCAATTATTATGCTGACTGCGAAGGATGGGGAAATCGACAAAGTGCTAGGGCTGGAGCTGGGTGCGGACGATTATGTGACGAAGCCGTTCAGCACACGCGAATTGCTGGCACGCGTGAAGGCACAGATGCGTAGACAGCAACGCGGCGTAGCAGGCACGCCGGAAAGCCGCCCACAGGAGGATAAGCAGGGGCTACGCGTAGGCGATCTCTTTTTTGATGCGGATATGTATACAGCCTATAAAAACGGAACTCCACTTGACCTGACGCACCGCGAGTATGAACTTCTGTACTATATGGCGAAAAATGCAGGCAAGGTCATGACTCGCGAGCATTTGCTTCAAGCGGTATGGGGATTTGAGTACTACGGGGATGTGCGGACGGTAGACGTGACGATCCGGCGACTGCGCGAGAAGATTGAGGAAAACCCGAGCAAGCCGGAGACGATCCTGACACGGCGTGGCCTTGGATATATCGTTAGCGGGGGCAAAGGTGGCCTGCGGGCATGAGATGGCTGTCCTTCTTTCGCACCATTCATGCCAAGCTGATTATTATCTATGTGCTGCTAATCTTGGTGGCCATGCAGTTGATTGGAGTCTATTTTGTCAGCTCGATGAAGAACTCGTTGACGAGTAATTTTACGCAGGATTTGCAAGCACGGGCGGAGATGCTGTCCGTGCTGGCGGAGCAGGATCTGAGTGGCAGTGATGGCAAAATGGAGGAAGATAGCGTCGAAAGTCTGCGTGCACGCGTGAATAACTTGTTTGACTTCAGCGGCGCGGAAATTCAGGTGCTGGATGCCAGTGGCAAAGTACTGATTACTTCTCAAGGCTCTCATGCTGACTATGTCGGACGTAAAAATACGCAGACAGTGGTTAGCCGCTCACTCCAAGGAATCCGTGATAACGAGGAATATATGGTGGACGAAGATAACGTCCGCAAGAAGGTCGTCGCCAAGCCTGTCATCAGCCAAGGCAAAATTGTCGGTGCAGTGTACATCGCTGCTTCGATGGCTGAGCTGTACGATACGATGAAACGCATTAACAATGTGTTTCTCTCAGGTATGCTGATTGCGCTCGCGTTGACGGCTGTGCTGGGCGTGGTGTTGGCCCACACGATTACGCATCCAATCAAAGTGATGACACGGCATGCGACGGAGGTCGCTGAGGGCAAGTTTGACCAGCAGATGCCAGTGTTTGGTGAAGATGAAATCGGTAGGCTGAGCGTGGCCTTTAACTATATGACAGGACGTCTACGTGAGGCTCTGTCGCAGAATGAGGAGGAGAAGGAAAAGCTCTCCTCCATCTTGACCAATATGAGCGACGGTGTGGTCGCTACCGACGATCATGGCCGGGTCATTCTGGTCAACCGCCGGGCCAGCGCCATGCTGGGCGTGAACGAGAATGAAATGACCGGTAGACATATCGCGGTACTTCTGGGGATCGACCCGGAGGAAACCGAGGCCCTGTACAGCGGATCGTCCGCTTCTACGCTCTTGCAGCTGGAGCCGGCCGGTCAGGATGAACCCATCGTCATCCGCGTGACCTTTACACCCATTCATCGGCGGGAATTTGGCATTACGGGCACGATTGCTGTGCTTCAGGACGTGACGGAGCAGGAGGAGATGGAGACGACGCGGCGGGAATTCGTCGCTAATGTATCTCATGAGCTGCGCACACCGCTGACGACGATCCGTAGCTACGCTGAAGCGCTGGATGACGGCGCGATGGCTGAGCCGCAGCTCGCAGAGCGTTTTGTAGGTGTCATCCGTAACGAGACGGAGCGTATGATCCGGCTGGTTACGGATTTGCTGCATCTGTCGCGGCTCGATTCCAATGAGGCGCCTCTGCGGATGCAGCCTGCCGATGTGATGGAGATGCTGGACGAGGTCGCGGATCGGTTTTCTTTTCAAATGAAGCAAAAACACATTCGCTCAGGCATGTTCGTAGAGCAGGGGATTGGCAAGGTCGTGATCGACCGCGATCAGATTGATCAAGTGCTGGACAATTTGATGTCCAATGCATTGAAATATACGCCGGAAGGTGGAAGTATCCGGATCGAGGCTCGTCGCAACCATGAGGGAATGCTGGCTATTTCGGTACAGGATACCGGAATTGGTATTCCCAAAAAAGATTTGGACCGGATTTTTGAACGGTTTTATCGTGTGGACAAAGCGAGATCGCGCAATATGGGCGGCACAGGACTGGGGCTGTCGATTGCCCGGGAAATTGTAAAGGCCCATGGAGGTCAGATTTTCCTGGAGTCTGAATATGGTCAGGGAACTTGTACGACCTTTACGCTACCTATGTCGGGTGAAGGGAGGGAAGCACAGTGAAGGAACGTTTGAAGTCATGGACGCTTGTTTTGCTGGTAGCTTCCAGCCTGGTTCAGACTTATTTTTTGATCTACCGTCTTCCGGGCAGTGATTCTGTACTCACTTCAGAAACGAACTATGTCAAAACTGAAAGCATGGGGCAGGAGAAAAAGATTGAAAATCTTGTATTCCCTGATAGGATGCTAATTCATCAAGGTGAGAAGAAACATACCGTTTTTTATCCGGGGGTTACTTTTTACGATTTGATTTATACACGGCTGGAAAGCCGAAGTTTTAACAATTTCCAACGTCGGAGTATCCAGTCAGCGGACTGGGCACGGATTCGCAGTGAGAATGAGGGGATCGAATTATCATTTTCCGGCGGGGTTCCGGTTTCATTGCTGGAGCGGGTCATGCGTCTGACGCCGGATTCAGTATTTCAGGGGGAGACGATTAACCGCATCTGGATCTATATCGACGAAAAGAATGCCAAGCCGCACGCACTCTTTTTCAGTGCCAGAGGTGATGTGGTGTATGAGGCGAACCAGTTCGATATGACGGTAGAAGACATTCGGCAGCATGTGAATTTTGGAAAAAATGCCCCGTTGTACAAGCTGGTGAATAATCAGTATTACATTCCCGTGGATGACCTGGAGACTGTACAGCCTGTGGTATATGCCGGGTTGTTTACGACAGAACAGATGCAGCGGAATTTATTTTTCGATCCGGGCATTACGCGCAATATTCAGGAAAAAGATGGTTCACAGATTTATACAGATAGCAAGCGTAGCTTACAGATCAAGCAGGATCAACGTTGGATGAGCTATACCGATCCTAGTGCACCGGGAGCGGATGGAAGCAGCCCAATTAGGGACGTGTTGGCCGCAGTTGATTTTGTAAATCAGCATGGCGGTTGGGATGCTGCGTATCAGATGAAATTGAGAAGCAGCGATGAAAATCGCACAAGTGTGATGTTCCAGCAGTATTATGGCGCTTATCCGGTGCTGGACACGCCATCGTTCCGCTTTGGTACGATCTCCTTGCAAATCCAGCAGGAAACGGCATCTGTCTATGATCGTTCATTGCTGTATCTCAAGGGCGGGGAGCAATCATCGAAGAAAGTGATGCTGCCAGGTGGTGAGACCTTGGAGAAGCAACTGCAAACGGTAGGCGACGGCAAGTCGATTAGAGATCTGACTCCTGTATATCAGCCAGAGCTGATCAATGACGGATTGAAGCTCATCCCAGAGTGGCGTGTTACGTTCAGCGACGGTTCTGTTGCAGAGATTCATGCTGTTCCTGTAACGACAGCATCCAATACAACATTAAAAAAGTCAGACCAAGAGACAAAGTGATAATAGGAAGGGGGAACGGGAATGGATTGGAGCCGCGCTAAAAACGTACTGATCTGTACATTTTTGCTGCTCAATGTGGTATTGGGTTATCAACTGTGGCATGATGCGCAGGAAACGGCCGGGCCGAATCTGGATTTTACTTCACTGGATGAAAACACGCAGCGTTTAATGGAAGAGAAAAGCATTCAGGTGCTGGCTCCGATTCCCGGAGATACCCCGCAGTTGCCCAAGCTGTCTTATACTTATGTCCATAGTGGAGAGAAAGATGAACTTGTGCAGCTGCTGAGACCAGTGGACAGCAAGCTGGTATTCACTCATGATGCGCTAGTGGAGGCTTTGGAGCCGCAAATCAAGGATATCGATAGCTATCAGTATGATCCGCTGGATGTCCAGGAGGAGTTCGTATCCGGACAGGCAGATGCTTTTGCGCTGCATCCGTTGGTACAGGGCAAGTGGCCGCTCTTTAATGTGAAGCTGGCTCTGTTTTACAGCAATCAGAAGATTACAGGGTATCGCAAAATTCAGGTAGAGCTCCAGCCCTCGGATGAGGCAAAGAAAATGCTGCCTGCGTCCAAAGCCTTGGCGAGGCTGATCGATGGCTATTTGCCGCGTGACTCCGTAGTGAAGGATATCCGGCTCGGATATTACGGACAGACCTTTAACTCCGATAGCCAGGTGGCTGCTCCGGTGTGGCGGTTTATGCTGGACAACGGAAAAGGCGTGTATTATGTACAGATGAACGGAGATGTCATTAGTCCAAAGACAGAACATACAGAAGGGTCTTGAACAGATATGGGGATTTCTTTTACCGTGCTGTCGAGCGGTTCGACCGGCAACGCTACCGTTGTACGGAACGAAGACACGACATTGCTCATCGATGCAGGTCTCAGCGCAAAGCGTATTGACGAATTGCTGAAAGAACGCGATCTGAGCGGAGAAGAGTTGGATGGTATTTTGGTCACGCATGAGCATTCCGATCATGTTAAAGGACTAGGCGCCATGGCGCGTAAATATAATTTACCTATATATGCTAACGAGAAGACATGGTTTGCCATCAGCAACGCTGTTGGGCAAATCGCGGATGATAACCGCAGAATATTGGAGACAGGCGCGACACGGGAATTTGAGTCATTGCGTGTAGAGTCTTTTGGCATCTCCCATGATGCGGCTGAGCCCGTAGGATACAGCTTTTATGATGGGGCAGAGAAGCTTAGCGTAGCGACCGATCTCGGCTATGTCAGCGATAAGGTAAAACAAGCGATATCAGATGCAGATGTATTGGTGCTAGAGGCTAACCATGATGTAGAAATGCTGCGTATGGGCCGCTATCCTTGGAACATCAAGCGCCGTATACTCAGTGATATCGGCCACTTATCCAATGAGATGGCAGGTGCGATTCTTAGCGAGCTGTTGACCGGACGGACAAAGCGGACGTATCTGGCACATTTGAGCCGCGACCACAATATGATGGAGCTTGCGAAGCTGACCGTACGCGGGGCAATGGAAGACCGCGGCTGTTTTTACAAGGATAGTGAGTTTCGATTGTGTGATACGTATTATGATCGTCCTACACCTTGGGATAAGGTAAGTGAGCCATAAAGCTGTCCAACTCGGCGGCTTTGCGCTCGACCTCTTCACGGGTCACTATGCCTTTGTCCACCAGTAGCTCAATCAATGTACTTAGCGCCAGTGTATTACGGTAGTGCTCGTCTTTCAAATCCGCAAGCTTGGCTGCCATGCGAACTTCATCCATAGCGGAACGATGGGAATTCATCCTATATTCCTCCTGTAAAAATATTTTTAAAATGGCGTGCAATAAGCTTGGTTCTGCCTGTGGTTTTGCCAAGTGCTGTGATACAATAAAGCTAACAACAGAAAGCTTTCTGAAGGAAGGCTCTCATCGAAAGTATAGGCTGCTTTAAGCGGACGGGAACAAGCCAGAACGTCTCTATGAGACGATCATTTTGTAATAGAATAGAAGACTTGTTACTATTGTAGTCCATTGGTTTGGAAATCATTCCTCTTTTTTCCTCTATTCGGGGTCAGATTCGGCGTGTATGCTAATTTATGAGATTTGGTTGCTTAGGAAGGTTCCATTTGTGGTGATTAATAAGTAGACCGGAACGATTAGTTGCTGAATTCCGATGGTAGGGGATATTCAATCCATTTGAGATGTTCAACGGAGCAGGTTCTCTGTAGCATAGGTTGGCGCAAGCCCGAATAGCCCTAATTTTTTAGTGAGTGTCGGTGCATGACAACGAAGGGGAGAGGATTAGCATGGGCTTGTTTGATGATGATTTTTATTCAACGAAGGTGTCCACACGTGCGGCTAAAAAAACGGCATTTAAGGCGCGTCGCGGAGGACGAGGACGTTGGCCGCACAGGAATCGTCGGGTAAGTCCGGTGCAGGCTGCTGTCATTAGCGGTGCGGTGAGTGCAGTGGTTTCCGTGCTGCTGTTCAGCTTTGTTACAGGTCTGCCCTCCACTACAGCGGTAACCGGAGCAAGTCATTATCCCTTGCGGCAAGCAGCGGGCGATCCGTATGATCGGATTGTGCAGGCGGCAGCCAAGGTACGCCCAGCCGTCGTCAGCATCGTAAACCTGAAGGGGGAAGACGGTAAAAGTACGGAACAATCCGCGCTTGGATCGGGCGTCATTTTCCGTGTGAGCTCAGGCAAAGCCTTTATTATGACAAACAACCATGTCATTGAAGGATCGGATGATCTGGATATTGTAACCGTAGACGGTGTCAGAAAAGAGGCGAGGCTGGTCGGAAAGGATCGCATTAGTGATATCGCTGTACTGGCCGTTGATGATAAAGGCATTAGCACAGTGGCGGATATCGGGGACTCCAGCAAACTTCGTCTGGGCGAGACGGTCATTGCGATTGGCAACCCGCTCGGATTGGGAGACACCCTGACCTCCGGCATTGTGAGCTATACGAATCGCATCATTCCGATCTCCATTAATCAGGATGGTGTATATGACTGGGAACAGCATGTGATTCAGACTGATGCGGCGATTAATGAAGGAAACAGCGGCGGAGCGCTGGTCGATCTGGACGGACGGGTGATTGGCATCAATACGATGAAAATCGCCGATACAGGTGTTGAAGGACTGGGCTTCGCCATTCCTGCTAATGAGGTAATGAAGACGGTGAATGAACTGGTTGAGGATGGCAAGATTACCCGCCCTTATCTGGGGGTGTACACGGTGGACCTCAATAATGAATATGCACCTTTGGATGAAACTCAGCGCAAGGAACTCAAGCTGCCTGACAGCGTCAAGGATGGAGCCGTTGTTCTGGAGGCCCATGGTCCTGCCAAGGAGGGCGGCTTGAAGCTGAACGATGTCATTACAGCGTTTGATAGCGAACCGATTAACTCTACGCTTGATTTGCGTCGCTACCTGTATGATAACAAGAAGATTGGCGATGAGCTTAAAGTTACCTTTTACCGGGCAGGCAAGGAAGAGTCAGTGACGTTAAAATTAACAGATAAGCCGGAAGGCTAAGGTTGAATGATAGACTTAACTATAAAGAAGGCGCTCTCCGGCTTATTTCCGGGAACGCCTTTTTTTGATTTCTGCAGTGCCTTGGATTAAGATGTCGTACCCGTCACGCGGGTTCCGCTCTTGGTGATTTTGTATGTCACTACATCGCCGCTCCAGAAGTGGAACTTCAACGTGACTTCACCATCCTTCACACTGTTGAAAAATTCAGGCAACAGCTTGATGCCATTCGTATCATAGGCAGGGGCAAAAGTATTGCCAAACTCTTTATAAGGTGTCCAATCCTGTGGACCGGCATTGCCACCATTCGTATACACGGCTTCCATCGTCGCAAGCTGGCTACCACGGAAGTCTGTTGGAATGGTAAAGGCTTGTGTAGTCCCTTCGACAGCACTTAATTTCGGTGTATCATACACGACGATTTTAAAATTCCAATCTGCCCCCTTATTAAACTTGGTGTTAATAACGGCATTCTCACCATATTTACCGGAAGTAATTAGGCTGGTGAGCAAGCTGGCTTTGAAGGTTAATGTATCTCCACTCAGCGTATAGTCGGTGCCCTGTTTCAACTGCTTGCTGTTGGCATTGAGCGATTTCAACTGGTTGCCGTTCAGGTTTAGAGTGATCTTGGTATCCTGAACAGAAGAGCCTTTCTTCAAGTGAATGAGATCACTAGCTGCATTGGAGGAACGTCCTTTCAGGCTGGCCTTAATGACATTAAAGAGTTCAGGATCAGACCACTTGTAAGTGCTCCGATTCAAATGCTGGCCGTTATCCCAGAGCATGCCTGTTACTTTCTTCTCTTTCATGTAATAAGTCAAAAATTCAAAAAACTTCAGCTTTTCACCCTGTTCAATAACACCTGTATGTTTATCAAAACCGAGCAGGCCATATTCACCGACAATAACCGGGATTCCCTTGGCTACAAAGGTGTTATAGACATTATCAAAGGTTTGAACAATATCGTTTTGGGCCGCTTTATCAAATGTTGTATTCCCGGCAATGTTCACACTGAAAGGCCAGAAGCCATAATAGTGAACGGTTGCAATCAGGTTGGGATCGTTCAGCTTGGTTATCGTGTTATACAGTTCGTTGATTTTTGCCTGAGCAGGTGAAGTATCTAATCCAGGCAGAACAAGGGGACGAGTGGCATTCTTACCACCGGAGGCGCGAACGATTTTGTGGAAGGATACATTTAGCTCATGAAGCATCTGATTCATTTTCGCTTCATCCGTGGTTCCCCCTTCAGAAAAGCGGGGCTCGTTAATACTTTCAAACATCAACTTGTTGGGCTGATTTTTAAAGCGGTCGGCAATTTGTGTCCATAATGCGTTATAGCGTGCTAACACTTCATCATGCTTGGGCTCCATACTGCTTACCCACGTCCATGAATCATGATGGACATTAATCATGACATACAAATTGGCATCCAGTGCCCAGCGAACAACCTCTTCCACACGGTTCATGTAGGCAGATTCAACGGTATAATGGGGTGCGGCTCCAATATGCTTATCCCAGGTGACGGGAATCCGAATACTTTTGTGCCCTTGGGCAGCAATTTGCTGGATCAAAGCTTGGGTAATGCGCGGATTGCCCCAGGCGGTCTCATCCGCCCCGACAGCATCCAGCGAATTTCCTAAATTCCATCCAGGCTGCATGGCTTCCACGTATGACTGCATATTGCTTGTTGCAGCAGCTGGTTGTGCTTGTTCGTTCGTTTCAGCAGCAGCGGCAACGGATGCGAACGTGGATAACAATAGGGTGATGGCAAGCGTCAACGACAGCAATGAAATGGGTCTTCGTTTTAACATAACAGGCCCCTTTACAAAGTTATTTTTGAAAGCGCTTTCTAATAAAACACTATCATACTAATGCAATATGGAATACCTGCATAATTCAAGTAAAAATCATGTGTGAATTAGTTATTTTACAATTGTAAGCGTTATTATTGAAAAAATACAGAAATGAGTGTAGAATCTATGACCCTACGCGAAAGATGGATTCGCAAAGGGCTAATGAGTACGGAAGGGAGATGGAGCTAAATATGGGGACATGGAACACCGAAGAGGCCATTCGACGCTGGAATATGCATGCGGAAAATTTTACTGCTAAGTACACTGAAGAAGGGGATCGGTCTCGTGAAGTGCTGCTAAATCCTGCTTTGCAAGAGTGTATGGGACTGATCGCAGGCAAAAAGGTGCTGGATGCCGGCTGTGGCGAAGGTTATCTGAGCCGGAAAATGGCCAGGGCGGGTGCTTTGGTGGAGGCTGTCGATTACTCGACAGAGATGCTGAGGCTAGCCAAAGAGCGAACACCATCAGCGTTGGGAATTACATATCACCATGGCAATCTGGAGAAGCTGGAGATGTTCGGGGACCAGAGCTTTGATCTGATCGTGTCCAATATGGTCATACAGGACTTGGCTCATTATGAGCAGGCGATTGCCGAAATGCAGCGATTATTAGTTCCAGGAGGCCGCTTTATTTTTTCTATTCTGCATCCGTGCTTTCTGACGCCGCAGAGTGGATGGGTGAAGGATGAGACAGGGAAAAAGCTGTATTGGAAAGTGGATCAATATTTCAATGAAGGCCCATTGGAGCAAGCCATTCCTTATGATCAGGAGGAAAAGCTTTTGTATTTTCATCGTACGCTGGGCAGCTATGTACAGACCATTGTTGAGGCTGGCTTGTTGTTGGATGGGATGATCGAACCGAAGCCGTCTGTTGACATGCTGGAGAAATATCCCCATTTCCGTGAAGACCTGAACATCAGTAATTTCCTCATTTTTAAGACCAAACGTCAGGGATAGTGGGCAAGCCCTTTTCTTTCCGCGTCAAGTGTGGTAGAACAAAAGAAGGCGGTTTTGACACACCTACAACAGGAAGAGCTTCAAACGGAAAGGGATGCAACTGGAATGTACGTGGTATGTAAAGAGCATGTGGAACTGGCAATTGATATGTTCGTCGATGAATACGAGGATGCACCGGATGTCGTCGATCTCAAAGAAACGAAATTTTCGGATTGGGACCCTCCAGTGAAGTGCAAGGAATGTGAGAAGAAAGCAGAGTTTTTGGTCGTCTAAAAAACAAGCACGGGCGTTTCGGGCAGAAACGTCCTTTTTGTATATATCCCCACCACGTACTGAGACAGGAGTGAACGTTGGATGGACCCTTTGCTGCATTCACTGTTTCGTCCGCTTCAGGTCAATGGAAGTGATCCCTATACATATTATATTGAGCAAAAGCCGACTGCTGCGCTGAGGGCTTACGTAGCCTGCTATTGGGAGTCGCGTCCGGCTACCAGAGAAGTTTCTGAACGGAATATGACAGTATCGGATAGGGGCGAAGCTTCATTAGGCTGGCTGGAGGAAGAAGAGGCAGTGGACCGGGTATTACCTGATGGTTGTACGGATATTCTATTAGAATACGACCCGGTGAGTAAGCGTCAGGAACTCTCATACTGTGGGACATTTACGAATCCGTTCGTGTCTACCAGACAAGCAGGGTCCGAAACACGTATTTTTGCAGTGCGATTTTTTCCCGGTGGAGCACACTATTTTCACGGCATGCCGACTCATTTGTTTACAGGCAGTAATTATCGCTTGGAAGACATATGGCCCGAGAATGTCGAGATCATAGGTGAGCGCATTTTGGAGGCACGAGACTTTAATGAACGGGTGCGTATAATGGATCAGTATCTCAACCAGCTTCTACTGCGTCGTAGGACAAGCGATTGTGACCTGATGAAAAACCTGCTGCATCGCATCTTTGTGAGCGGCGGAAGTGTGGGGGTTAAGGAGCTCGCGGAGCGTGAGGCAATCAGTGAAAGACAGCTCAACCGCAAATTTGGGCAATGGATCGGGATCAGCCCCAAAAAGTTCAGTGAAGTCGTCCGCTTCCAGAGCGTTCTGCACAGTATTCAGAATGGTGATTCTGTTGATTCGATGGAGTTGGCATTGAAGCATAACTTTTTTGACCAAGCGCATCTAATCCGTGATTTTCGCAGATTTTATGGAGCTTCCCCGCTTACTGCGGCTAAGGACTTTCGGAAGTTGTCCGATTTTTACAATACACGTTCGGAACCCTCGGCTATACTCAAAATAGGAAGAAGAATGGCAAAGGAGAGATGAGAATATGAGTGGAACACTGCAAGTTCGCGATCATCTGCTGAATGAGTTGGAGACTGGAGTACGGACAGGGGAAGCTTTGATTCGTAAAATACGTCCAGAGGATTGGAGCTTTCGCCCACAGGACAATTTCCGTTCATTGCTGGAGTTAGTGCACCACTTTGTGCTTATTCCAGCTTCGGATCTTGCGATTATGCAGGAGAAGTCCGAGGGTGAAGTGGGAGAGATTGAAACCAGCCTGTCCGGGGTGGAAGATCCCGAGCGCTTGGCTACGACTTTTAGGGAGAATTTTGAGGCATATAAGGCTTACATTCTTTCGCTTAGCGAAGACGATTATCTGAATCGTTCGACGAAGGCCTTTTATATGGAGCATGGGCATCTACAGGTTCAATGGCAGATTGAGACTGTGACCCATGTGTTCCATCACCGTTCCCAGATCTATAATTATTTGAAGCAACTGGGACATGAAGTGAGCTTTTTTATGTTATATGCTTAAGTTTTTTATATAAAAAGGTTTGAGGGCACCTGTGGGGTGCTCTTTTTGGTTTTATTTAAGACTTTTCAGGGTGGAATGGCTTAGTCGAACGCGCGTGAAATTTCTTTACTAACACGTCTAAGAATCCCGATTTGTTCTTTATTTAATCTGCTGGTGAGCGCAACAAACTCATCTATCGCTTCTTGCCGAATCATTTCGTCTGTAGTCATATGTTCTTCGGAAAACATTAATTCACTGATAGACACGTTTAAGGCGGTTAACACCTTCTCCAAGGTATCAATCGAAAAGTTTCTTTCACCACGCTCTAGTGATCCGATATATGCATCATCTAATCCTGAAAGCTCCGCAAGTTGTTGCTGTGTTAATCCCTTAGCCTTCCGAATTGCTCTAATTCTTTCCCCAACCGAATTTCGTAATTTTGTTATATTAACCACCTCATAACAAGCTTATGGAAGATGAAGTGTAAAAGTCAGGTAGAAGGGAATAGTTCAAATCTTTTTATGCTGTAACTCAACTAAACCAACAATGTTTTTAGTAATAGTAGTAAGAATTTCGAGTTCTGTTGTTTCTCTTGAATTTATGAGTAACATAAGTTCATTTATGATTTGTTTTCGATCCGTAGGTTCATCGAATTGAAAAAGTTCAAAGGCTGGAACTTTTAGCGCTAAAATAATTTTTTCCAACGTCTCCAATGAAATATTTCGATCTCCACGTTCAACTCCGCCAATATAACTGTAATGAAGTCCTGCGGCTTCTGCCAGTTGTTCCTGTGTCCATCCTTTAGCCTTTCTTAGCTCCCGTATCCGGTTTCCGACACTTTCTGGTAAACTCATGTGATCACCTCCACTTAAGGTTAGAAGAGGAGAGAATATCGTTACAGACCATCTTATGCAAAATAAAAACACATAAAATTGTACTCTTAAGTACTTTTTATATTGACCTCCTATTCCAATTTCTATACAATTGGCTGTACATGGGAATATGAGGAGAGGCTACTCTTGGAAACTTCTATCCTGAAATCACTCAAACCGGATATCATTGTTGAAATGTTGGAGATGGCTGTGGCTTTTGAAAATTGGAAAAAGGTGATGGAGACGGCGGATATTTTGTACCAATGTGTCCAGCGTATCTACGAAGAAAGGCAGTATTATAAAGCAATGAAATTACCCATCTCGCATGTCAATTTAGAACGTCCGTTGGTATATTATTTTGGGCTCAGTCACCTGATGTGCGGAATGGCTCACCAGAATCAGGGTGCATATGAGCAGGCAAGGGAGTGCATCTATAAGTATGCTGAGCTAGGGTGGATGGAGGATTTAGAGGAAGAAGACAATCAGGTTGTCGAGGAATTCAGGTTTTTAGCCAAAACTAATTTATATGCAGTAGATATTTTATCTGGAAATATAGAGCTGATCGAGGAATATGTAGCCTTTTTGCAGGATAATCTAGAGGAAATATTACCGGGGCTAAATACCATATTACAGGCAGCGCTTATGTATCATTTGGATGTGGCAGATATCTTACATACGTTTGCAGAGCAGATTGATGAATTTGAGAGTTATGAAGACGCAGAGAACATATCTTACTATTATAGCTACTGCTATCATTTGGCTTTGTACTATCGGAAGTACGGCAGATTACAGGATGCAGGTGGGACTTACTGTGCAGGCGATGCAACTAGCAGATCAGTCAGGTAACGATCGTAATTTCAAGAAATGTACGGCATTGTTCGAATCATTACGGGAATCAGCAACAGCGGAGCAAATCAGCGAATATCAACAGATGCTAATACGGTGTCTTGATGAATACGGAACTGAAAGCATTCCATTGTGATGAGGCCTAAATGAATGATCCGGTATAACCTGAACAGGGGATAGGCTCGTAATGGAGAGGAAATAGATAGGTAAGAGACGTTTCAGATGCTAAAATAACTATGTTACAGGTATGTTTTTAAGTTAAGGATCGTAAATACGATTTTACATTATTATTCGACATAGATAGGGGTATGGAATTTGTTTATTCAGCTTATAGGTGTGGGCAAGTTAAAAGAGAAATATTTGGTCATGGGCATTCAGGAATACGCTAAACGGCTGGGGCCATACATCAAGTTTCAAATGATCGAGGTAGCGGATGAAAAGGCCCCAGACACACTAAGCGAGGCGGAAGTCCGACAGGTTAAGGAGCGAGAAGGCGAGCGTATTTTAGCCCATGTGAAAAGTGAAGCACACGTGATTGTACTTGCCATCGACGGCAAACTCTGGAGCTCGGAAGAACTCGCAGAGGAATTGGACAAGCTCGGCACCTACGGTACAAGCCATGTTGTCTTCGTCATTGGCGGCAGTCATGGTCTCTCTGACGAAGTCCTCCGCCGCGCCCAGCAAAAGCTGAGTTTCGGAAGAATGACTTTGCCACATCAGCTGATGCGATTGGTGCTGGTGGAACAAATTTATCGGGCGGTGAAGATTAATCGAGGGGAACCGTATCATAAGTAGGGCGAAATTTGCTCGCTGCAATACGTTGGATTGTCCCAAAAAAATTAATAGCAAGCGAAAAGTGAGGTAAACAGTAAAGGGAGCCGTCCCCAAATCATCGACTTAGGGACGGCTCCCTTTGATTTTCGCAACCTACCTTCTCCGGAAATTCAGACGTGCTGCTGGTACCCCCCCTTCGGCATCTATAAATGACGCCCCTATTGCTTGTTTCGAAATTTCGCGACTTCGGGTTCAATTTCGGATACAAGTTTTTCGAGTATTCGATTAAATTGTTGTTTTTCATCCATCGTTAGAACATTTAAAAATACAGGCTGAAAATCTCCGGGTTGATTTGAAACTACTTTGCCGGCTTTAGTTAGCGTAATCATCATCGCGCGTTGATCCTCTTCAGATTTATACCGCTCAATGAATCCCTTTTTTTCTAGCTTTTTAATCATTTCAGAAGCAGATTGCGGGCGCATATCCAATTGATTGACTAATTCCTTTTGGGAAATACTTGGCGTCTGATGAAGGATACTCAATATTTTCCCTTGCCCTCGATTTGGAGAGGTAAACACGCTGCTGCCTTTAAGTTTGCTTTCTTTTAAGAACGCCGTAAGTAAATCATTATATTTCATGAAGTTAGTGGTTATATCGACGTTTAATTGTTTTTCATCCACAATAATTTCCCCTTATTTGTTCTCCGTCCCCCTCTATTTTATCAGGTCACCGAAGTAATTCAAATTATATTGTTGACAATTTAGTAAGGGTACCTTATATTATTAGCAAGGTACCCTTACTAAATGCGCAAAGGAGAAAACAGAATGACAGAGCTAGCCATTTCAACTAAAGAGATCGTTAAAGAGTTTCCTAACAAGCGAGCAGTCGATGGTATTTCTTTGGATATTAAGAAAGGAGAGATCTTCGGTATTCTGGGTCCGAATGGTGCAGGAAAGACAACTTTCTTACGAATGCTTGCAACGATTACTAAAGTGTCAAAAGGCAAAGCAATGATTTTTGGCAAAGACGTCACCAAAGACGCTCAAAAGGTTCGAAGTTTGATTGGCTTGACGGGCCAATATGCAACCGTTGATGAGGAATTGACCGCGATGGAAAACCTGAAGCTCTTTGGGCAATTGAATGGTTTATCAGCGAGTCAATCCAAAGCGAGGGCTCTTGAACTTCTCAACCAGTTTTCATTAACCGAGGCAAAGGATCGACCGATTCGTGAATTTTCGGGCGGGATGCGTAGACGGTTGGATTTATCGGTGAGTTTAATCGTGAAGCCCCCACTCATTTTTCTTGATGAACCGACAACGGGCTTAGACCCACGCACACGAGGAGAGATGTGGGAAGTGATCCGCAACTTGGCAAGCGACGGGGCAACGATCTTGCTGACAACTCAGTATTTGGAGGAAGCGGATCAACTAGCAGATCGACTAGCAATAATTAATCATGGAAGAATCATTTCTCAGGGAACGCCGAATGAATTGAAGTCTTTGTTAAGCGATACCCATTTTGAAATTACTCTGGAGTATATGAGGGACGCCGAAAGAGCCAAAGGACTAATCAAGGCGGAGATCGCTCAGGAGGCCATGATCTCACCCGAAGGAACCAAATTGACCGTTAAGCTGGCAGACACGAAAGTGATGACGAGATTACTATTAGATTTGACTCAGCAAGATATAGAAATCAAAGAGTTTTCGGTTAGAAAACCGACGCTTGATGAGGTGTTTTTGGAACTAACTAAATAATTAGGGGGATAAACATGGAATCCATGATAAGCAAACAAAACAACTTAAAGAGCGCTCTGTATGATATTGTTGTAATGGCAAAAAGAATTATCCTGAAAATCAAACATAATCCCGATAAATTGATAGATGTAACCGTAATACCTATTTTCTTCATGATCGTCTTTTCTTATCTGTTCGGAGGTGCGATTGCTGGAGGTGTACAAGGATACTTGCCAATCATCGTGCCGGGAATTCTAATTCAAACACTGGTCATGTCGTCATCGGCAACGGGCACGCAATTACGAGAAGATTTGGATACTGGCGTTTTTGATCGGTTTAAATCATTACCCATTGTCCGGATTGCTCCACTGGCTGGTTTAGTGGCATCAGATATTTTACGATATGTCGCGGCGGCTTTTTTCTCGATCGGTACGGGCTTTATTCTTGGATGGCGTCCGGAAGCCGGGTTTGGGTGGTTGATCGTCGCTTCGCTTTTGGCCATATTCGGCGCATGCGCAATCAGTTGGGTATTTGCATTGATTGGTCTGCTATCCAAATCCGCATCAACGATTTCTAGTATTTCGACAATGGTTACCATGATGATGTCGTTCCTATCCAACGCCTTCGTGCCTATTGATACGTTGCCCCATTTTTTGCAGAGCGTAGCTGAACATAATCCTATTACTTATTTGGTCACGGCTTTTAAAGATTTAGCCAATCATGGACAGTTCACTTCAAGCGCATCAATGACCATCTTTATCGGCATACTCCTTGTTATGATTGTCGCTCCAATTACAGTTAAAATATATAATAGAAAAATTTAGTTAAAGTAAAGAAGGACAGGGGCGACCGCCCTGTCCTTTCTTCATAGATGAGGGAGGCTAAGGATGGCCCTGAAACTTTCATTACCTATAGCTCGGAGAACCGAAATACAACGGCTTTTTTTTTCGCCGTTAGAGTGATAAGGTGAACCGTATCACAAGTAGGGCTAAATCTATAGTTACAACAAGGGACCTCTTCGAAAAAAAATTCGGAGAGGCTCTTTGCTAAAATAGAAAGCCGGTTGGTTATCGGATATATATTCTGCTAAGTGATGTAGATGTCCGTTCCAGTCCAATTGCAACGGCTTATTGCATAGGGTTGCCTTGCGCTGCATTCGAGACAGTCTCCCAGGCTTCCCAGGTGGCTAGACGGTCAGCATAGATGCCGCGTGCTATAGGCAGGACTTCCGAGCCGAGCACAAATCGTAGTGGGGGTTCCGCTGCGTCCACGATCTTGAGAACGGCTTCTGCAGTCGATTGAGGGTTGCCGCGTTTCTCGGTTGATAGATGCGTGAACACCTGCTTCCGTACATCGGCATAGACGTCCATTTCCGGTACACGCCTACCTGAAGCGCCAAACTCAGTCGCATAGGCACCGGGTTCAAGCAGTGTCACCTTAATCCCAAAGTCCTTGACCTCTTGCACCAGGCTTTCGTGGAGTCCTTCGACCGCCCATTTGGAGGAGCAATAGAAGCCGATGAGCGGTCTTGCCTCGATCCCAAGGGAGCTTGAAACGCTGAGCAAATGGCCGTTGCCCTGCTTCCTCAGTAGTGGCAAGGCAGCTTGGATGACTCGAAGATAACCAAAATAGTTCGCATCAAACAGAGCGCGGACATCGGCTTCGCTTGCCTCCTCGATCATTCCGACCAAAGTATAACCGGCATTGTTGAGGACAACGTCCAGCTTGCCGAAATGGGCATGAGCCCGCTGAACGACCTGGCGGACCTGCTCAGCATCCGTTACGTCGAGTGTCATGGGAAGAGCGAGATCTCCGAAACGTTCCTTCAAATCGGCAACGTCCTCCAATTTGCGGGCGGTAGCTGCAACTTTATCGCCACGCGTGAGCGCGGCTTCTGCCCATATGCGTCCTAAACCGCGAGAGGCCCCCGTGATAAACCAGACCTTTTTATCCATGGTATACTCCTCCTTTAAATTCCCTGTTCTGTGTGGGATACTTAAATTAAAGCATCACAATACGATACCGTCAAGTTCCGAAACTAATTAGTGCCGAAAAGGAAGGTTAAATGTAATGAATAAAATGAAAAGTAGAGAGTCAATCGGGTCTAAATTAGCTGACGAAGTAGCGGAAAAGCCAGAGAAAACATTAGGCCGGAAACGAGATCACACGCGGGATGCTAAAATCCTGGAAGCGACAATCGACATCCTCGCCGAAGCCGGTTTCGATGGAATGACAATGGACATGGTCGCAGCTAGAGCGAAGGCCGGAAAGGCGACGGTGTATCGCCGCTGGTCCTCCAAGACAGAGTTAGTCCGAGATGCCTTAACCTGGATGAATCGAAATCATCTTGAGCTTCACCTCTTGCCCGATACGGGAACGTTGCGCGATGATCTGCTTGCGCTATTGAAGCCGCAATCGCTCGAAGAAGGTGAACGCAAACTTCGAGTACTCGCAGGCCTGGGCTCCTTTTTTTCGCAGAATCGGGAATCAATTAACGGAGAAATTTTCGAACCGTGGGCTGTAGTGAATCGTGAGCTCATGCAGCGGGCCGTCGGCCGCGGTGAAATCTCCACCCGTGCGGACATTGAAATGGCCTGCCAGGTTATTACTTCAATGGCTTCTTATCGCGGACTCGTACAGCGCAAAACATTCGACAAGCTTTTCTACACTTCGCTAATCGACGGCGTTCTACTCCCTGCCCTCAAAAATCCGTTAACATCTCCAAATGAAACGGAATAAGGAAGGCGGCCTTTTGCCTGCAGAAAGAAGAGCCCCCACGAATGGGACATGATAAAAGGGCCATCCAGCAAAGGATGACCTTAAAACTTGCCGTTACAGACAGCGCAGAGAACCGCACCCATAAGCATCCAGATTATCGGAAAGCGAAGCAGCCTCTCTATGTTTTTGGACCTTACTTTCCTCATGTCCTTCATCAGCTCCTATAACGTTTGGTAGCTATGAGTTTATGCTGGAAAAGTCATAAAGAGATAGTGTTCTTTGGTCATGACATGGTTTATGGTTACTTGTGATCCAATATGCCCGAATCCCGGGCTATGCGGGCAGCTTCTCGCCTTCCCTTGACCTGAAGCTTCGAGTAAGTCGATGAGATGTAATTCTTAACAGTCCCTTCACTAAGAAAAAGCGCCTCAGCAATGTCTTGATTGCGCAGGCCGGAAGCCAGCTTATGCAGCACCTCAAGTTCACGGGCGCTGAGCCCGTACTCATTACTTTTTACGGTGGAGGTATTGTTCATGCTCATGCTTTTAATCATTTTGCCCGCCATCTCTTGCGTTATTAAGGTGCCTCCGGCATGAACTACGCGTATGCCTGCAGCCAGATCCTTGGGATGGATGGCCTTGAGCCATAGCCAACCATATTTTTAAAAGCATATTTTGATTCTAGACACAATCGGGTTTCCCTTTTAAAGCGAACCTAAATCCCTTCTAGAATCTCTTCCGTTGTGCGAATCCGGCCAATCCTCGGAAAAATAACATCCCGTACATGCTCATGTTCGGCCTTGGTGAACCCGGTCATGGCGTCAATTGCAAAAATAAGTTGATAGCCGTGCTGAAATGCCTCTCTTGCGGTTGTATCGACTCCGATACCTGAGGATATACCGCATAAAACGATCGTATCAATATTTCGGCGGCGCAGCTGCAGGTCAAGGTCTGTTCCATGGAAAGCCCCCCATTGTTTTTTGGAGATGATATGGTCTGTCTCGGTCACTCCGAGCTCGGGAACAAATTCATCCCAGCCCTCTATCAGGTTCAATCTAGGTACCGTGATATCGAGCTTGGGAGAAGGTATATCCTTGAAGTCTTTACTGGATACGTGTACAAGATTCACAAAAGCCCCCTTGGTACGAAAAAGATTGGCCAGCTTAGCTGAATTTGCAATGACCATCTCGGCAGAATAAGGAGCATACTGACTGCCAATCCATTTTTGGAGGTCAATTACGACCAGAGAAGTCTTGTTCCAATCCAATAACGGTGCTCGTTCCCCACCCTTCAAATGATTGCCATTTAGTTGGTTCATATAGAATCTCCTCCTAACCTTATCTTGTAATAAAATATGACTACATCAGTATATAATCGATGATATAGAATAACGAGAGAAGGAATTAACCTAGGAGTGTTACTCCCAGAATACAAAGAAATACTGGAGGGATGAGATGAAATGCAGGAGGAACGCGAAAAGACCGGAGAATTAGCTGAATTTCTCCGTACCCGACGGGCCCGTCTGACTCCGGAGCAGGTAGGTTTGCCTTCCGGTGAAAGACGGCGGACACCTGGTCTTAGAAGGGCAGAGGTTGCCATACTCGCTGGTATCAGTGTGGATTGGTATACATGGCTGGAGCAGGGGAGAGACATTCAGGTATCCATCCAGGTGCTTGATAGCTTGTCCCGTGCGCTGCGAATGAACGACATTGAGCGAAAACATCTCTTCTTGCTCGCTGCAGGACACTTACCCCCGAGTAATCAAGCGCCACAGAACAAGGTAAGCCGGCTACTACAGGATTTTTTGGACAGACAGGGGGAAAGCCCTGCCTTTGTGGTAAATTCAAGGTGGGATGTCGTAGCCTGGAACCAGGCCGCGATTCTCGTTTTTGGAGATTACGAAGCAATGTCGGCAAGAGATAGAAATTCGATATGGCGCCTATTCACTACGAATAATGCGAAGCGGATGCTGGGTGACAGTTGGGAAGCGAACGCCAAACATCGGTTAGCCCAGTTTCGGGCCAACTATGCAAATACAGTCGGGGATCCTTGGTGGGGAGAGTTTATTGAGGACCTGCACCAGCAAAGTAAGGAGTTCCGGGAATGGTGGCCGTTGCATCAAGTTATAAATGTGCCGGAAGGCGAAAAGCTGCTTAATCATCCTGTTGTCGGTTCCCTTCGTTTTGGTCATCTTTCCTTTCAGGCTATGGACTCCGTTGACCTCCAGGTTACAGTAAATATTCCTTTGGATAACCCAACAATTGAAAGAATGAGAAAACTTCTTTCTGCGGTTACTCGATAATTCAGCATTTGCCACGTCCGCTGAAGTTATTCCATTTTGTTATGACCAGGTTAACTTCAATCTCCTCGTTCTCCACAGCCATAAATGAAATTCTCCTTAGGCTAGTGATGAACAGGGGGCAAGTTTGTAAGATCGCTATCCATATATTTTGTAATAGATACACGATGCAGATCGTCAACTGTCGCTAGAAAGACTTCATTGATTTGAATTTGCTGTGCCGCTAATTGGGCATTAACCCAAAGTTCGTTTATTCCAAGTTCGTGGAGGATTCGTTTCTCGATTTTCCCTTCCCGAACAATGGGATAAGATATGGTGGAGGAGCTTGAACGATTGGCCTTTTCGAGAATGCTCAATTTTCCATTTGCCTCAATGACTGCAATTTCTACGCGAGTGACATCAAAAATCTTTTCCTCTCTTAACATTTGCAGGATGTTATCTATGGAATATTTCGTTTTTCTAATGTTTTTAGCTATGAACTTACCTTTAGATATAACGATGATAGGCTCGAACGTTATCAATTTACCGAACCAACGAAATTTAAGTACCCCAACTGAGAAAATCTTTTGAACGATCCCGATACTAACGATAGCGAAGGCTGTTGGGATGTGGCGAATATCAGGGTCGGCTATATCTGCTCCAACAAGAGCTCCCAAAATTAAAATAACTAAAAAATCAAAAACAGGAAGTTCCCAATGGCTTTTCTCCCCATAAATAGAGTGACAAACAACATGAGCGGGATCATGGTAATGATTCTCCCTGCGACCAGCCCCAAACCTCTAATTATTTCCATTTTGGCAGGTGGCCTTTCTTTAGCGGGATGGAATAATGAACGAACATCGTCATGTTAGTATGATTCCAATTTGTAAAAAAAATGCAAGTGGGTGAGTTGGGGATATGGCTAAAATCGTCAGCGCATGGACCTATCCGAATGTAACGGTCGTCTCATCGTTCGGATTAATGACTCCAGGATTACTCTAAAGTGGTTGTTTAAGTGAGACACTGTAAACAGACCCTTTTTATTTGCCGTTAGATCCGATACGGTGAACCGTAACAGCACACCATTTTTTAACCGTTGACCCTTCTGCAATCCATGCAGAAGGGTCCTTTGCTGTCAAAATGAAGCGAAGGATGAAGGGGCAGAGTATTTCGATTGTGATTTAAAAATTAAGCATTCCCTCTCTAGGAAAAATGGGGTTTGGAAACGTAATCCCATGTGTGACTCTTGGTTTCTAACAATTTCACGATTTCGTCATAACTCTGCTGTATAGAAAGGTGTTTAGCAAACCATGTCGAATATTATTTGTCGAATATTATTTTATATTACCTCGAGAGGGACTAGATGGGAGTGAGGCATAATGAGAGGTAGGAAGTTCACGATGACGATCAGGAACAAGGTAATTCTAACGATCGTCGTTACTGTAATCACTAGCCTTGTGATCGGAGGCGTTGGGATTTACAATCTGAAGCGGGTACAATCCTCGCTTGAGGAGAGCCTTAGTGTTAGGGCGGAAGTCATTGATCTCATTCGTACAGCAGATATCGACCTATATCAGATGCTGTTGGCAGAACGATCGCTGTTCAGTTATGAACCAGGATCGGAGCAATTTTCGAAACAACTGGAGGATTACGAAAAACAAAAGGAGTCAGCAAAGAAGAAACTTAATAAGTATAAGTCATTTGGAACAATTTTTGATAATGAGGAAAAGTTGATTCAAGACTACGAAGCAACGGTTGAAGCGTATGAATTGGTCTCCAAGAAAGTGATTGACGGATTATCGTCAAAGGATTCAACTGTGCGTGAAAGGGCGAATCTTCTTTCTTATCAGGAGGGCAGCGAAAAGTTTGACCAGATGGAAGACGCTTTGGATCACATAGGCGATCTGTACTACGATGATAACCAAATCATGTTGGACAGCACACAAAAACAATATAGCTTCCTGCGATTGATCAGTATCCTTTTAACATTGGCAGGCTTGATCGCTTCATCGTTGCTTGGTTATTTGATTATCCGATCCATCCATCATCCAATCCGTTATTTGCGTGGACGTGTGCGAGAGATTGCGGAGGGCAATCTGGCCGTCGATATACGTACCTTCTCCCAGGATGAGCTCGGGCAATTAACCGCTGATTTTAATATAATGGTATCTCGTATGAAAGAACTCATTTCGACAGTAAGCCAATCGATTGGCCGTGTAAATACTTCCGCTCATGAACTTACCTTTATCGCGGAACAAACAACGGCAACCGGCGAGGAAATGACGTCAGGCATTAATGAAATTGCAGTTGGTGCTTCCGAGCAAGCGTCCTTGACAGAGGCAACGAGCCGTGAAACGATGGCGCTTTCAGACACGATTGAAAAGGTAAATGTAAGGAATAAAAAAATGACCAGCTTGTCTTCGGAGGCTGAAATCGTCTTAAGAGGTGGCATGGATAAAGTAAAGAGGTTACAGGATCACAATCTCCAAACGACAGAAGCAAACCAATTAGTCGTACAACATATTGAAGGCCTGGCAGAACAGATGCTTACGATTTCCACAATCGTACAAACGATTAATGAAGTATCTGAGCAAACGAAGCTCCTCGCATTAAATGCGAGCATAGAAGCGGCGCGTGCCGGCGATTCCGGAAAAGGATTTGCAGTCGTCGCTACAGAGATTCGCAAGCTGTCGACCATGACTTATGAATCAACAGAGAGAATTAACACAACTATTGCACGCCTCAAGGCAGAAGTTTCTCAAACGTTGCAGGTCATGAATCAAACAGAGGTGATTATCTCTGAACAATCTCTTATTGTTCAGGAGTCGGGAACGGTATTTGAATCGATTATGGATATGCTAAAGGAAATCATCAGTTCGATTCAAGAGATGGATGGGGATATAGGGCAGATGAATGTTAGCAGGGAACAGGTCATCTCATCCATTATCAAGATATCCGATGTAGCTCGAGACGCAGCTTCTGCCACAGAAGAGATAAGTTCGGCTTCTAACGATCAGAGTCAAGCGTATTCCCATCTGTATAGTGCAGCTGAACAATTGAAACAATCAAGCCAACAAGTGAGCGAAATGATTAGCAGATTTCGAATTGTACAAGAATAATTCGTACTGAGAATAAGAAAAGGAGCTATCCCACTAGGGATGGCTCCTTTTCTGCCCTCGTTGCTGAAAAGCGTGCGTATCGTCTCACCTCTAGGTGTAACCCCTCAGACGCAAAGCGAATCGGCAACTTAGATAAATGACCATGTCTTAGTTCATATGGTTTGAACTATTTTACGATTCACACTGGGTGTGTGCCGTTACTAGGCCAGGTGTCTCTACATAGAAATAAGCTGAAGAGAAAGGCTTATGTCATGAACGGGGATGGTGTAAAGTAGATGGCACAAAAGTTGCAAAAGAAAAGTACGCGATTAACCGGAAGGATCGTAATTCCGGGGAATCCGTCATACAATATGGCCAGAATGGAGTTCAATAGGCGTTTTTCCAAATTTCCAAGGGTCATTGTTTTTTGCCAACGAACTCAGGATGTGATCAACGCAGTCAAATGGGCTCGTGAGCGGGGCATACGGCTGCGAGTGCGCAGCGGACGGCATAGCTACGAAGGCTTCTCAACTGTAAATGGCGGTATTATTATCGATGTGAGCGAGATGAATAAGGTTACAGTTGATCGAAAAAATGGAGTGGCCATTGTCCAAACAGGAAATCCACTTGCCCGTGTGTACAAGAAGCTGTGGAATAAGCGTGTGGCCATTCCGGCGGGGACTGCACCCGATGTAGGCGTAGCTGGGCTCACCCTGGGAGGAGGCATTGGACTTCTTTCCCGCAAATATGGACTTACGTGCGATAACTTGAAACAAGTGAAGATGGTCGTAGCTTCGGGGCGGTATGGGGCAAAGACGATTGTGGCAAACAGCAAGAAACATTCCGATCTGTTGTGGGCATCGCGAGGCGGAGGGGGAGGGAACTTTGGTGTTGCTACCGAGTTTACATTTCGAATTAGACCGATTTCGAAGGTTTCTATATACAGTATTACGTGGAAATGGAGCGATCTTGAGAAGGTATTACCGGCTTGGCAACGCTGGGCCCCATCGGTCACAAACCGCTTAACCTCAACCATTGAGGTGGCTGCCAAGCAGGTGGGATCCATTGTATCTACCGGGCAATTGCTTGGCGGTGCAGAGGAGCTGCGTCGATTGATTAGACCGCTCTTGCGAGCAGGCACCCCGGTGAAGGTGATGGTGAAGACAGTACCTTTTATTGAAGCAACCCATTTTTTTGCCGAATCGGACCTGAATTTGGAACCAAAGTTTAAAATAACTGGGGCCTACGGGTTCCAACCTTTACCGCCTGAAGGAGTACGAATTATACGCGACTTTTTAGCTCAAGCACCCAACAGGCATTCTAGCGTGTGGAGTCAGAGCTTAGGCGGTGCAAGAAGCGCGGTGAGTCGAGTATCGCCTACTGCAACGGCCTATCCTCATCGGAAGGCTGAGACAATCTACGAACTGTCAGCCCGTTGGAGAAATAGTGGGGAGCAGGAGCGGAATATTCAGTGGGTGGAAAGGTTCCGTAAAGCGTTACGTCCCTTTGTTAAAGGGAATTATGTGAATTTTCCCGATCTGCAGATTAAGAACTGGCCCAAGGCGTATTATGGCGTGAACTTTGGCAGATTGAAGCAAGTGAAACGAAAGTACGACCCTCATAATGTATTTCATTTTGCTCAGAGCATTCCAGTGGGTAAACAGGACAGAAAATGACAATACGTACACCAGACGAGTTAAAACAAGGAGCTGACGGCGGCAGCTCCTTTAGTAATTTCGCTGATAGCGACGTTAAGCTGAACCGTATCATTGGCTTCAACAGCGGTATGTCTCTCCTCAAAAGATCGTTGAAAGTGGAGGATACGTAAACCTGTAAATTTTCCCTCACGGGGCCACCCAAATTAAAGAATTAGTATAAAAAGAATCCACCACACTCTCTCTTTATTTATCAGAATTAATTGGGGTTTTCATTATATATCGCCACCATTTTATTTAAATAATTTCGAAATTCTTCAACATATGCTTTGGGCTCTACGACTTCTAGATTTGTACCGAGGCTTGCTAAAAATTGAAATCCATTAGTGTTTTGAGGAACACGGATGGTGGCTAAGAGATAATCAGGACTATAGTTTTCAATACTCTTTCGGCCGTACCTTTCTATAAATTGATCTTTTATGCTAGGCGAAATTAATGCCTTAATAGAGACTGATTCCGATTGATAACTTGCTTCATGTTCTTGTCCCAATGAATCAACTCTAGGGTTAAATGTGATTTCCTCCATAAGAAGATGATCGATCCTGGATAATTTAAATGTTCTATATCCCTGACGATGTAAACAGAATCCCTTCAAATACCAACTCATTTCGCTAAAATGGAGCTGATATGGCTCGACAATTCTATTCGTCGCGGTGCCATTTTTATCTATATAATCAAATGAGACCAACTTTCTCTTTGATATCGATTCTTGGCATATCTTCAAGGTTTGAAGAATCTCAGACCGACCCTCCCAATCATAAAATGACAGTTGGATTGAACCTTTTGGAGACAATGGGCTAACCATGGCTTCTATTTTTTTAATAGTCACTTCAACTTCTTCACTAATTAGAATTTGTCCTAATCCGCCGAGCGCAGTCAATATATTCTCCAAGTCGGAGTTGCTTAAAAGACGTTTATCAACCTTGTATTCATCCATAATGCCATAGCCGCCATGAATTCCATGAATAGAATAGATCGGGATGTTCGATAAACTCAGAGTTTCCATATCCCGAAGGATCGTTCTTTTGGAAACGTTAAATAATTGTGCGAATTCTTTTGTTGTAACGATGTCTTTTTTCAGCAATATCATGATGATGGATATTAACCTCTCGACCTTTTCCATAGTTCTCCTTCTTTTTTTGTACTATATCTATAAATGGTGACATACATCTGTCACCTCTTATTCATTATACTGCATGTATAACACGAAGGAGGTTTTACTTTATGTCAGCTATTGTATATTTAAACTTTGATGGAGTTGCAGAACAAGCGATTGATTTTTATTCGAAGGCTTTAAACGCGAAAGAAGTTAAAAAAGTTAAATTTAAGGATTTTCCGCAAGATCCAAACTATCCATTATCGGAGAATGAATTAAATATGATCATGGAGTCCTCAGTCGAGTTTGCAGGCGGAAAAATCATGATGTCGGATGTTTTGCCTTCCATGATGGCGGTAACAGGGGAACTAGTGAAAGGAAATAACGTATTTATTAGTCTAGTTAATGATGATAAACAAACATTGGAAGAATACTTTAAACATTTGTCTGATGGCGGCCATGTTGTGATGCCGTTATCAAATACGCCTTGGTCTTCGTGTTTTGGAATGCTGGTTGATAAGTTTGGGATCTCCTGGAAATTTAATAGTGACGCAGTTCAGTTTCTCGATAATGTTATTTCAAACAAACAGTAACTCAGACCCATTTCTGACAATACTCGCTTTCGGCATTAATTGAAGAGTTATTTTACTTTCCGATATCTTATGTTTGCTATCCCTAATGTGGTGATGCCACTACCAAGTTTGAAGTTATGTTGGCTTACCAGCAAGTTGTGAGCGCAAACCAACTTCTACCCACTCTTCTGATTTCTATGCTTTAATAAAATGAGCAGTATCAATAAGAAGCGTTGAAAGTAGGATTCTATGAAGCGACTAACAATTGGCCTGTTCGCCCATGTGGATGCAGGTAAGACAACTTTTGCGGAACAGCTGCTGTACCATACGAACAGTATCCGGTCGCGGGGACGGGTGGATCATCAGGATGCGTTTCTGGACAGCCACGACATCGAGCGGGCAAGGGGCATTACGGTGTTCGCAGATCAGGCGGTAATGGAATATAAAGGAGACAGTTATTATTTAATAGACACGCCCGGACACGTCGATTTCTCTCCAGAGATGGAGCGGGCGATTCAGGTCATTGATTATGCCATCCTGATTGTAAGCGCAGTTGAAGGTGTTCAGGGCCATACGGAGACGGTCTGGCAGCTGCTACGCAAACATCGGATTCCGACGTTCTTCTTTATCAACAAAACGGATCGGATTGGCGCGGATGTAGGCAGAACCGAGGCAGACATCCGACAGCAGTTGACGGGGGAAGTATGCTGCATTACACAGAGCTTGGCTGACGGCATAGTCGGCGAGCCGCTGCGGGAGGCCATGGCGGAGAGAGACGAAGCCTTGCTGGAAGCATTCCTGGAGGGGAGAGAGGATTCCGGCTTCTGGCTGAAGGCCTTGCAGAGGATGATAGTGGCGGGTCTTCTCTTCCCCTGTGCTTACGGCTCTGCGCTTCAGGATACAGGCGTCGTTGAATTTCTGGATCAGCTGCATCTGCTGACGACAACCACTTATGACGAGAATGCTTCGTTCCAGGGGCGGGTTTATAAAATTCGGCACGATGCAGGCGGAGTGAGACTCACGTTCATTAAGGCGCTGGGTGGTCGGCTGAAGGTGAGAGAACAGCTTAGTTACGAGAGCGGCGGGGTTCAATATGACGAAAAAATTACGCGGCTCTTCTTGTTTAACGGACTTAAATCGCAGCCAGTGGAACAAGTGGAGGCCGGCGATTTGTTTGCGGTTGCCGGATTGTCCGCCGCCGAGGCCGGACAAGGTCTGGGGTCGATATCGGACAAGTTAGCTTACGATTCGGAGCCGACATTACAATCTAAGGTATTATTCGACAATTCGATACATGTACAGAAGGTGCTCGGTACTTTTCGCACACTGGAGGCGGAGGAGCCGTCTCTAAACGTCGTTTGGGATGAAAAATTGCAGGAGATTTCTATCCGCGTCATGGGATTGATTCAACTGGAAGTGCTGGTGCAGCTTGTTAGAGAGCGGTTTGGCTTTGCTATCTCTTTTGGACAACCGGAAATCTTGTATAAGGAAACGATTCAATCGGCTGTGAAAGGGTACGGCCACTTCGAACCGCTCAGGCATTATGCGGAAGTGCATCTGCTGATTGAACCGGGAGAAAGGGGCAGCGGCATTATGTTCGATAGCAGATGTCATGCCGATGATCTGAATGTCAGCTATCAGAATCTGATTCGGAATCATCTCTATGAACGGGAGCATCACGGACTGCTGACCGGCATGCCGGTTACCGACGTGAACATTACGCTGCTGAGGGGGCGCGCGCATAAAGAACATACCCATGGTGGCGATTTTCGTGAGGCTGCTTTTCGAGCACTACGGCAGGGGCTGGAGAAGGCGGACAATGTGCTGCTGGAGCCCTATTACGATTTCAAAATCAAGGTTGCTATCGATGAAATGGGCAGGGTGCTGTCCGATATTCAGCGTGCTTCGGGTATTTTTAATCCACCGCAGACAACCGGAACGCAAGCGGTGGTCACGGGCAGGGTGCCCGTGTCGACTTTCATGAACTACAGTACCGAATTTGCATCCTTTACGCATGGACGAGGCAGTATCCGTTGCGTGTTCAGCGGCTACGATCGCTGTCATAATACGGAGGAAGTCATAGAACGGATGGGCTACCGCAAAGGGGCAGACCCACTGTATACATCCTCCTCTATCTTTTGCGCCAAAGGGGCGGGTTACTCGGTGCCATGGGATGAGGCGGAAGCCAAGATGCACCTTCAATTAGAACCTTAATCGCACACATTTCCAGGATTCAGGCGAAAAGTAGGTAGATTTAGGACGAACAATTTTTATAATGGAAATAAGATATATATTTTATAGGGCTAAGGGGCGATTGTCATGGAACCGACGCATGAAATACAGGCGCTGGCGGCAGAAATTGCTGATGTGGCTAGGACGTCCTTTCGCACTCTTTTTGAAAATGGTGAACGTTACTATTACTGCACGCTATTTACTACTGGAGAGGGACATGCGCCAAGCAGCTCCGCCTGGTCATGGGAGGCCTTGGAGAGGGAAGCGACCAGGCAAGGAGAAGAAAGTGACACGCCGGGGTCAACGATTGCGGAACTCATCAAATGGTCTTATGCCGATTCACCCTATTGTTGTTACGAGGATGAGGACTTCGATGATGTTAAACAATTATTTATGGAGCGTCCTTCCATTGCGGAGCTTGAAGCTGATGAATGGAATCGTGAATTTGATTCGAGGCTGAAGGCCATGGAGCCGGCGATGAAAATGCTCGATGATGAAGGCGTGTTTGCCTTGAATCAACCGCGAGAGTCTGTATGTGTCCTTGTCGAGATCATGCCGCCAGCTATGCAAGCATGGCTGGTGGAAGCAGCGGAGTAAGGGGTTTCGCATTTCTTGAGGGAGAGTTGTAAAATGCCTAATGAATATCAAATGAATATTTTAGCTGAGAGAACGGAATGTATTCTTTATTATGCGGGGTCGATCCTATCGAACAAGCATAGTGCGGGCTGGATCGGCGGGAATGCGCCCGAATTTTTTGATAATCAATCGGACCTCATCCACGAAGATAACCAAAAATATGTTTTTTACTTGAGCCTCGTCCATCCCTTTAAACCGGAGAGCATGATTTCGATCTTCGTCCCTGAAGACTATGAGGAGTATTTAGAAAACAACATTTATCCTAATTGCTCGGTCAAGGTGATTGAGCATCCCACTTCAACTGAAAGTGTCAAAGATATGTTTACTAACCCAGGGCTTGTAAAGCATGCAATTTCAGATGGGGAATTAAGCCATGACAAAAAATCGATGGATCAGCCTTTTTTGATCAAACTGGGCGGAAACCCGAGACTTATTCAAAATGAAGACTATTATTTTACGAAGCTGAAAGAGGAGTCCTTTTCCTTTTTATTGCAGGTAGATGAAGATGGTTACCCCGAAACGTTACTTCAAAAGGATTACAATTATCCTTTTGGTTTTGGATCACTATATATTTTTGCCAAAATGGGGGCGACTGAGATACACCATCCAGTAGCAGGATTTTGGCAATTCTCTTGATTTAGCGTGGGGCTAACGAGCACGTTAGGCGATTTTTGGCGTGCGTATGCCCCATTCGCACAAGCAGGAAGCCCGCCCCTGGCGTAAACTGAATTATAATCAGTGAGCGAGGTGAACTTCCATGGCACAATCGAAAGAGATGCGTGCACGGGCTAAGAAGTTTCAAGGCCGTCCGGTCTGTGTCACCCTGCACAGCGGAGAGACTTATGTCGGCTACATCACCGACGTTAATCGCGGCGGGTTGGTACTTTCCAGTGCTGGGGCTCCCCCGCGTGCTCCTTCCAGGAAACAAGACTCCCGACCTCTCAAACGCAGAGCCAGTTCGCATGCCCCGGGCGTCCGTCTCGGCAACCGGAAAAGCGGTGCACGTAAACCGTCTAGCCGTTCGCGCTCTCGCAAGCCGGACGCCAAGGTGTCGGCATTCCTGCCGATGATGGGCTCGCTGTTAGGCGGCCTTGGCGGCTCCACTGCAGGCGCAGGAGGGCTTGGCGGTATGCTCGGCGGCGGCTTGCGACTGTTCGGCATGATCCAGAAATTTGTCCCGGTTGTGAAGATGGGCTACGGCATGATCAAGTCTATTCGCCCGTTTCTCGGCGCTGTTAAAGGCTTGATGCCCTCGGCTAATTCGACTACGCCGAATAACGAATAATCGTACCCCTGTGGACTTTAAGCCCCCTTTGAGTGGTCAGGTCAAAGGGGGCTAGACCACAAGCCATTAGGACTACCACTGTCTAATCCAAATTGGATTTAGCTCGGAATAGCCCATCTCCTTTAATAAATCCCAGGCATTATCCAGAACCTGAGGTTTCCCCTGGGTCCAAAGCTCTTGTCGTTTTGCCATCAAGTAAGAGATAATTTCAGCGATATGCTTGGGTTTACCCAGATGGAGGACAGTTTCCATGTTATTATTTTGTGCTGAAATATCATAAAAGGCCCAATAAGTACGAGGCTCTTCATCGGGAGGATCTGCCTGGAAGATGAGCGTGACTTTGATGTTTTTATTCTCTTTGGGAGATAGGTTTAAGACGAAGCGGGACCCGCCTGAATACCAATAAACGAAGGCATAACCGTCGACCGTAATATTTCTTAATTGGCTTTTCATTATTTTCTCCCTCACTCTATGTTGTTTAAAATGAACTGCGTTTAATGAGTTTAATTAAATAATTATGCGTTAATTTCCGAGAAATGTGGAGTGGCTTACATGAATAACAAGGTGATTATAGTTTAATCCACATATAGATTCCATTCATATGGATTTTTCCTGTGGTACTCTAGATACATATCATTTTAAAGAGGTACGACCCATAGAAAAAACAATAAAATTGCTGGATAAGCAAACAAGGAAACCTGGCTATGGTCAACAGGAGGGTTCAAATATGTGGTTTAGGAAGAAAGGAACGCAATTGGATCGAATAAAAAACAAACTGAGTCAAGCCATGCGCAAAGACGCGGACTTCTCGGTGTTTGGAGCATCCTCACATCAATATAGGGTTAAAGAGAAGCTTACAGCAAAAGAGCTAGAGGACTGGCAAACCCTCAATCAGGTCACACTTCCTGAGCCTTACGCGCTGTTTTTAATGAAAATCGGCAACGGAGGCGCCGGACCCTACTATGGAATTTATTCACTTGGAAAGGCAACTTCCTACACCGAGCGCCAGGTGCTCCTTGCAAAATCCGTTCTGCATCCCGGGATGACCAAAGAGGAATGGAACCATCTGATTGAGCCCCTGACCAGGGACGAGGACATTCCCGATGAGGAATATGACGACACCTGTAATAAGGTGTTGGGCGGCATGTTGTGCATAGGTACCCAAGGCTGCGAATACGACATGTATCTCGTACTTGAAGGGAAATATAGGGGGAGAATTGTGTACACCTCCGATTTTCATCCCGATCGTCCTTTTTTCTTTGTCTATGAAGGCAGCTTTCTGGATTGGTATGAGCGCTGGCTGGATGAAATTATTCTGGATTATGATATCGGGTGGTTTGGCAGTCGAATGCCGGGTGATGAGAATGCACTGATCCAGATTTATCAGAGCGCTCCAAACGAAGAAATCCAAGCCAAAGCGCTTGATGGATTGTTCAAGTTTAAGAAGGTCTCTCAGCTAACCCTTGCTTTTTTGAAAAATATTGCGGAACAAAGCCCCAAAAATCGGACCACAGCCATTAGGCTCATCTGCAAAACTTCCTTTGACACGGGTAGAAAATATCTTCTGGAGCTGTTGCAATCGGATGAACATGAGGATTTTCTTCAAGCTTTACAGATTCTGCACGCTTCCAGTAAAACTGAGGATTTAACGAAGTTTATTTCAGTGATCTTGCAAAGGCTTGACATGATTGACGACCCAGAAGCGTTGCGTTATGCAGGGTATATTTTGGAGAATTACGGTGCGATTACGCTTCAGAACTTTGCGCCTTTCTTGTGTCATGCCGACCTGAAAATGCAAACCACTGCCATCTATGCCGCACGCAGTTGCGAAAACAAGCTGGAAAGCTGGCAGATCATTGAGCAGATGTTGATGGGGGCGGCCCGCAGGTTCTGAATAACTTGATTTTATACTGGGGCATTATCCCACATGAGAAGTTGCTACCTTACTATAAGGCGGTATGGCCGGAATATAAAAGCAATCCGAATTTCAAAGGAAAATTTATCAGCTGTTTGCGAGAACTGCATTTGCCAAATGATTATTTCGACAAAGACGAATCGTGAGGAAGGCGTGTATAAATTATCCATAAAATGTTGACGGATAAGTTTAGAGTATCAGCCTTCAATTGATTGGCACCTGCAAGCTCACCTTCGTGATGTTTCATTAATATCTCGTACACAACTTTATTGGCCGTTTAAATAACAACTGGAGGTATATCCATGCAAATACTTGAAACCAACCGATTGATCCTGCGGAATTTTGCCGCAACCGACGCTGCCGGATTGTTGGAGTATACAGCTAATCCAAGAGTTAACTGCTTTATGGATCACCAGATTTCGACGTTGGAGGAAGCTACAGAGGAGGTCGAAAAAAGAAGCAGTGACGACTCCCATATCGCGGTATGCCTGAAAGACAGCAACGAACTGATCGGGGAACTATTTGGTATGAAGGAAGAACGAGATTCGGATACGTATGGTATTGGATGGAATTTTAATGCCAGATTTGAAGGGAAAGGGTACGCAAGTGAGAGCGCCAACGCCTTCATAGAATATCTCTTTACGCAACAGGAAGTAAGGAGACTGTACGCCTATGTCGAGGACGATAACTTCCGTTCCCAGAAGCTGTGTGATAAACTGGGCTTTCGCCAGGAAGGCTGCTTCATGGAATTCGTTTCATTTGTTAAATACGAAGACGGCACGCCGAAATACGAGAATACGTATCAATATGCATTACTGAAAAAAGAATGGCTCTCTCAACGTGCTAATCAGAAATAAAGAACAAGAGATTAAACTCATTTTTAAAACTAAGAAACGTTACATAACAAATACGGTGATTTCTCTTTAGTGGATTCCAGAGAAAAGTCCGTTTGCTTTTAAGTTTTGATATAGGGTCTGGTTTAGCTACCCCAAAACGGCTTTGCAGTCTGCTGACCTTGATCGATCTTCGTCCTTATTCAGCTTCACAGGTTGTTTCCACAAGCTTCCAGTCACTCACAAGTTACTATAAAGTTAGAACACAACTTTATTGTCTGTAGACAACGAGGAAGCCAAAAAAATGCTAAAACGCTACTGACATCCCGTTGTCAGTAGCGTTTTTGTATATTAGGAGTATGCGAATATCGCAGTGCCTTGAGAGGGAGCGACCCTTCTCAAAATCTTATTATAGAGGTGGAACTTATTCATGGAAAATATCAAGTGGGAAGTTGATCCGGACCACAGCTCCGTTGAGTTTTCAGTAACGCATTTAATGATTAATAGAATCAAAGGAGTATTCGAGCATTTCCAAGCGATCTTGAGTTTTGACCCCAACAACCTAATAACCATGGGTATTCAGGCTTCCATAGATGCAAATAGTATCACAACTCGCCAATCGCAACGAGATGAGCACCTGAAGAGCGACGACTTCCTTCATGCAGACAAGTATCCAACCATTACGTTTGAAAGCACCAGCTGCGTCCTTGCTGGCGAAAGGCAATATGAACTTACGGGCAATCTAACTCTGCATGGAGTAACAAAACCCATCACTTTTCATACCGTTTTTGAAGGACTTAACAAAGACCCTCGCGGCCGGGAACGTGTAGGATTTCATTCTACAGCCAGTATTGAACGCAATGAATTTGGCTTGATATTTAACTCGTATCTTGAAAAAGGCGGGATTGTTGTCGCGAATGAAGTGAGAATTGAACTTTATATCGAGGCAATTAAAATAGAGTAGCGATCCTATACATGATTTAATCTGTGCCTAGTAATGAATTAATTATGTTCAGGTAGCTTTTTTATAAACCAACCCAGCACTATAATAAGTATTGCAAGAATAAATTCAATCCAAAAAACTGTTTGTAGACCGGAAACCATGCTTTGTGTCTTCTCATGCATTGCAGTGGGATTGAGCGAATGATGAAGATAACGATTGGCTCCAGACGACATGATGCCGACGAACAATGCGATGCCAATTCCACCTGTAATCTGTTGGAGCGTATTGTATATGGCTGTGCCATGAGGAACCAGGTGACGTGGAAGTTGGTTCAATCCTGTTGTCTGAGCCGGCATGACGACGAATGACATGCCTAAGAATAAGAGGATATGATTGAACAGAACGGAACCTTGTGTTGTATCACTGTCGATGCCGGTAAACAGCCACAACGATATGGCGATCAGGAATAGTCCGGGCACAATGACGGGTCTCGGCCCAAATTTATCGAGTAACTTACCCGATACCGGCATCAGCATCCCGTTCAAAATGCTACCTGGCATTAGAAGTAAGCCTGTCGCAAATGCTGTCAACTTCATCACATCCTGCATATAGAACGGCAGCAATGTTGTTGTGGCGAATAGAACCATCATCAGAATTACAATCAATACCGCAACCAGAGAAAAAGTGTAATGCCGGATTACGGAAAGATCGATCAACGGCTCTTTGATCTTAAGCTGGCGCCATACAAGCAAGAGCAAGAAAAGGCTGCCTATTGCAATCGATCCGTAACCTTCAGGCTCAAGTGAGACACTTGTTTGGCTGAAGCCATAGGTGACGCAGCCGAAACCGACGGTTGACATCACAATGGATACAAGATCGACCCTTGGCTTGGTCAGTTCTGTCACATTCTTTAAGTACACGAATGCATAAATCATCGAAAACAGTGCGATAGGAATCACCATGTAGAACAGCCATCGCCATTGAAAGGTATCGATAATCAAGCCAGACAAAGCTGGCCCGATGACAGGGGCGACCATGATGACCAGCCCCATGAGACCCATGGCGGCACCCCGGCGTTCTGGAGGATAGAGGGCGAGAATCGTATTCATCATCAACGGAATCAATAATCCTGTTCCGCAAGCCTGAACAACCCTGCCCATCAGCAAGATTCCGAATCCCGGGGATACTGCACACAAGTAGGTACCGGCCAAAAATAACGCCATCGCAGACATAAACATCTGGCGAGTCGTGAACCATTGCTGTAGTAATGCGGTCACCGGCACCAGTACGCCGATCACGAGCATATAACCGGTCGATAACCATTGTATGGTCGAAGCAGCAACGTTAAATTCTCTCATCAATGCAGGAAACGCATTGGTAAGTAAATTTTCGTTAAGAAATGCGACAAATGTACCGATGAGTAGAGCGGTTAATATTGCCCCTCTCTTCATTTCTCTTGCATCTTGAGCCTGATTGTCCATCTTCTACCTCCCGATTGTTCATGACGTTCCGTCTATTGTTTGTATATCGCTTATCCCGCAACGCCTGAAGATCATTTTACGTGGAGTGGGATGAATTGGAAAAAGCGAAATTACTCATCATACTCGGAAATTCATTCATATTTCGAAAGCAAAAGGGGGGTCCGCCACGGTGTCGCTCATTCGCGCATTATTTCTTGACAAGATGAGGTTAGGGGATTATGATAACGTGCCGGTCAACTCTATAAGGCAAATAAAATCAAAAAGGCTGATTTTTCGTAGTGCCTTGGCACCGGAATCGTCAGCCTATCGTGCAGATTATCCTACACCATCACTTTCTAACAAAGAATAAAAATTATCACGGTCTTGGTCATCAAATTTGCCAAGTGTCCTTACCCTAACAAATTCATGTCCGCCATACATGTCTATTTCCTCACCGTACCTATTGTAGAGCGCGATTATATTGCCATCCTGATTCAACTCCAAGTACCCGTAATATTTTGCTTCAGGCACTTCACCGTAAAAAAGCGTAAATCTGATCTTGATCACTCTGTGCATGCAGATCCTCCTCTTCTGCCTTTCGTATTGGCTTTGAATATATACAGTATTCCCCACAAAATGTCAACAGATAAGGCTTCTACGTGACAACGGCGGAGGAGTGCACCAGCAAGTTGTGGACGTAGAACCGTAACAAAAGGGCATATAAAATCCCCTTTGCGGGGGAAGCCTGAGACCAATCGCGGTTGGCAGACTTTCGGTACGCCTCCTTAGGTGCCTGCTAGTACCGTGCCCTTATCGGTTGGCTTTTGCTTGCCCATAACGTCCTCAAATGGGCGAGATGAACCAAAAAGCGCGAGTCATGGGGAAATCCCCCCTGCACTCGCGCTTTTTTTCGTTAATCCTGAAGTAAGCACTGTCCCTTACGGTAGAAAATCTACTTAATCCTTTTGAATTAGTGACTGATTGGCAACGTATAGTAATTAAATGCTTGATCCAACAAGGCACTGGCTTCTTGACGCTTCAAAAGCTGTTTGGAGCGGAAGTCTATGGAGCCGTCTACATTGATCTTGGTATTCGGGTCCATGATACCTTGGGAAACCAAAGCTGTGACTGCTTTAACTGCCCAAGCATCCGTTTCGCCACTTAATTTAACCTTAATTCCAGGCTCAACCTGTTTCAGATTCTGGATCATTACCGCCGCCATTTGTCTAGTGATAGGAGAATTAGGCTGATAATTACGTAGTCCGGTCATCATCTGCTTCTTATTCGGTTCAATCATGAAAGGTTGTTTATACCACCCGTGGGCGCGCAGCAGCACTTCTGAGAATTCTCCCTGAGTCATCGTTCCTTTCGGATCGAAGAGGTTGGCTGACTTTCCGCTCATGACTTCCAAAGCATTAAGGTTGTTTATATATGAAATATATTTACTATCCGCAGGTACATCAGAAAATGATGAATCAATGTTTGTTTTTTGCGCATAAGCAACGAGATCTGGGAGCTGCATGTAATACAAATATGCAATATGGCCTGCTTCATTTTTATTAAACGTCAATTTATTACCTGATTCATCTTCAAATAATAAAGGGTGGATCATTTTTAGTGTATGTTTGCCTGATGTTCCTGTCTCCATTATTAATTTCCCGTCCGAATACGAAACCTTCGTTCTTAAGGCAGCGATACGCGTGTTTTGGTATAATCCCACGTAGTCTTGGGCCTGCTGCTCACTTAATGTTGCGTAGGTTGACTTTGGAACCTCTGATTTTCTCGGATAATAATGATTCATAAATTCTTCATACACGTCAAGACTCATCATGGAGTCGTTATTGTAGGACATGTACATCGCTGTATTCTTCTCAGGCAGAATAACAATCAAGGAAGAATGCCCTGTAACATTCCCTCCTTTTAGAATCACATGCTGATTATTCATCTTCTCTTTGAAGTAGCCTTCAAATCCGATTGTTGTAACCGGGAACTCCTTGTCAGGGAATAATTGGTATGTGTGCATTTGCTCTATGCTCTTTGGACTCACCACTTCTTTACCTTTGTACTTGCCCTTATTCAGGTGCATAATGAGGTACTTTGCCATGTCATCTGCTGTTGAAACGATACCGCCTTCAGGTTTTTCCGTTGGTTTAAACCCGTCCAAGGGAATCAGTTCACCTGTTGGTCCATAGTGAGCAGCCATTCTGCTTAACAATTGGGGGGTAAACCGCACACTCGTCGAATTCATGCCTAACGGTTTGAAAATATTCTTTTCCATATATTTGGAATATGACATACCGGTTACGTTTGCTACTGCATATCCCGCTAGCATGAAACCAAAATTGTCATAAGTGTACGCTTCTCCTGGAGACCTGACCACAGTTGGCATATTTGATGCAATGTATTTCTTCATTGGAAAATATTTGTCCGCGTATTCTGGATGCATTTCCATGAGAATATCTGGTTCATCAAATCCACTTGAATATGTAAGTAGATCAAACATCGTCAGTTTTTTTCCTGTTTTATTCGGAACCTTTATTCCTCCTAAATACTCTTGGATATCGTGTTTTAAATCCATTTTCCCTTTATCAACCAACTGCATAGCTGCCAATGCAGTGAATGACTTTGTAACAGAGCCGATTTGAAAAACGGTATTTTTATCAACAGGGATTTTTTTGCCCTTGTCGGCATACCCGTAGCCTTTGCTTAGTATCACTTTCCCACCTGCGACGACCACAAAATTAGAACCAACGGTATTAAACTTTTTCATTTTGTCCGCAAAGACACCATCTGCAAAAGCCTCTAGTTCCTTGGCATCTCGCGGCCCCTCCAAGCTAGCCTTTTCAGATGCAACTGGTATGTTAACGGGTGCGGCAACTGACGCGCCGTTGGGTGCCATACATGCGGTAGTTATCGTAGTAGATAATAGTAGAACCGCGAGAATGGTGTAAATCATTTTTTCCATGAATGGTTTCTCCTTGAAATGTATTTTTACCTTATCGTCCGGCAAAACCAAGTATGGCAAAGGATTTGTCATACTAACAAGTTACATTTCGTCACCCACCATACCAAATCACTCCAAAGTGTCATATGACAATTAGGCACTAGGTTTAAAGGGGCTATGAACCCCTTCACTTCAATTTCTTCTTTACCGTCTCTCCTTCAATTAACACGGGCTGATAATAGGTTTGGTTGCTTAGATCCTTCTTCCCTTGTAGTTTCTTAATAACCCAGTCGGCGGCATCACGGCCCATTTGTTCCTGTGGGTGTGTCAATGTTGTTAGTTTGATGTTTGCATTTTTGGAAATATAGGAATTGTCTTGGCCAATAATGGACAAATCTTCGGGAACGGATATACCAAGTTGTCTGCATACATGTACAACTTCTAGTCCGACCTCGTCGTTATAGCAGACAATTGCGGTTAAATCGTCTCTTTGTTCGGTCAAGAATTTCTTCAAATTGGTGGACAGATCCTGCTTCGTTTCTGTATAGAATGAGAGCACTTGCTCGGGGTGAAAGCGTAATTTGGCTTCTCCAAGCGCTTTGATATAACCCTTCATTCGATACTTCCCTTGTAAATCGTCCATTTTGGCAATGATGCCAATCTGTGTGTGTCCGTTAGCGATCAATTCTTTGGTTGCCAGATAGCTGGATTGTACGTCATCGAGACAGAAGTAAGGAACCTCCAACTCTTCATAATAGGCATTAATCATGATGAATGGAACATCCTGTTCCTTGAACGTCAGATAGTAAGCGATATTGGGATTATATAGATTGCTCTTCGTAGGCTCAATGATCAAACCATCGACACCAAAGGACAGCATCATCTCCAAAGCTTTCTTTTCCTGTGCGACATCATTATTGGTACTGGCTAATAGTAATGAATAATTATCCTCGTTCAATCTGGCTTCAATCCCGCGAATAATAGAGGGAAAGATGTAATCAGAGATGTAGGTTGTGATGACTCCGATGGTTTTATTGCTGGAATTGCCACCGGTTTTTGACCGAAATTGGTTGCTGACATAGGTGCCAGATCCTTTTTCACTTCTTAAAAAACCTTCGTTAGATAGTTCCAAAATAGCCTTTCGAACCGTCTGGCGACTAACTTTATACTTATCCTGCAAAGCGAATTCCGTTGGAATTTGTTCTCCTACGCTGTATGCCCCTGAAAGAATGTTGCTTTTTATATCCTCAAGGATGACCTGATACTTTGGTTTCACTTTATTCCTTCTTTCCAAGTTGTTCTAATACTAATTAATGTATCTATAATATTTGTATGTACATATTTTAGCATAATTATGAGTTTATTATAATCTATTGTCCTATCTGTATAAATACTAAAGTTAAAATAGAAAAACACTCGATTCGTCAAAGTATTTGTAAGTATAACTATGGTTTTGTGTTGACAAATGTACGCACAAAAAATATACTAAGGCTGTAAACAAAAGAAAGCGCCTTCTTTCAATTATTGCGATTATAACAGTTGTTCAGAGAGAGGAGTAACGTGAGCATGGATCAAGACATTAAACAAGCGATTACTAAGGGAGAAACCTCACTTGGTATCGAATTTGGATCCACACGTATCAAGGCAGTGCTGATTGATCATCGTTTTGAAACAATCGCATCTGGAAGCTATGAGTGGGAAAACCTCTTGGTAGATGGATATTGGACGTACAACTTAGAGAGCATTATTACAGGTCTACAAGAGGCTTATCGTGAAATGAAACAAGAGGTTGAACAAAAATACGGAATCACCCTTCATACGGTTGGTTCTATAGGATTCTCTGCAATGATGCACGGCTATATGGCTTTTGACAGCAAAGGTGAATTACTTGTTCCGTTCCGGACTTGGCGGAATGCGACGACCGGTGCTGCAGCAAAAGCTTTAACTGATAAATTCCAATTCAACATTCCTGAGCGATGGAGTATTGCTCACTTGTATCAAGCGATATTGAACGAAGAACAACATGTTCCTCATATTGATTTTATTACGACGTTGGCTGGATATATTCACTGGCTGCTGACTGGCAACAAAGCCATTGGCATCGGAGACGCTTCGGGGATCTTCCCAATTGATGAGACTACACATGATTATAACGAGTCGATGGTTAAGCAATTTGATGAACTCATTGCAGCCAAAGGCTACGATTGGAAATTACAAGACATTATTCCTAAAGTTCATATCTCAGGCGAGCAGGCAGGTGTACTAACCGCAGCGGGAGCCAAAATCTTAGATAAATCCGGAGATTTGCAATCAGGTATTCCGCTTTGTCCTCCAGAAGGTGATGCGGGAACAGGAATGGTCGCTACGAATAGTGTGAGAAAACGTACTGGCAACGTGTCTGTGGGAACCTCAGTTTTTGCCATGATCGTATTAGAGAAGGATCTTTCGGCGGTATATCCGGAAATTGATCTGGTGACCACACCGAATGGTAATCCGGTCGGAATGGTTCATGCCAACAACTGCTCAAGTGATCTCAATGCTTGGCTGGGCTTGTTCCGTGAATTCTATGAGGCCATGGGGCAAAAGGCGGACCCGAATCAATTATTCAGCGTGTTGCTGAATAAGGCCCTGGAAGCAGATCCAGATGGCGGCGGCTTACTTAGCTACGGCTATTTGTCAGGAGAGAATATCACCGGAATAGAGAAAGGTCGGCCATTGTTTGTCCGCTCCCCTGAGAGCCGTTTCAATTTGGCCAATTTCATGCGCACTCATCTGTTCACTGCATTTGCTGCTTTGAAAATCGGGATGGATATTTTGACGAAGAGAGAAAATGTCGCAATTGACAGCATTCTGGCTCACGGTGGTTTATTCAAAACCCCTATCGTTGGACAAAAAATTGTCGCGGCAGCTATGGATGTTCCGGTGTCCGTGATGGCAACAGCTGGAGAAGGCGGAGCGTGGGGTATGGCTATTCTGGCTTCTTACATGATGAACAAGGATCAGCAAGAAAGTCTGGAAGACTTCCTCGACCAAAAAGTATTCAGAGATGTTGAGGGACAAGAAATTCATCCCGACGGTTCCGATGTTAAGGGATTCGAAACATTCTTGGAACGCTACACACAAGGCCTGGCGATTGAGCAGGCTGCTGTAGATAATCTAGTGGAAAACTGGAGGAATTGACGTGTTAGAGCAGCTGAAAGAAGAAGTATTTCAAGCCAATCTGGATTTGCCTAAACATGGACTCGTGAAATACACCTGGGGTAACGTAAGTGCTGTTGATCGTGAGCGCAGCTTATTCGTTATCAAACCGAGTGGTGTTAGCTATGACACGATGAAACCTAGCGATATGGTAGTTGTTGATTTTGACGGCAATGTGGTTGAAGGAGAGATGAGACCTTCATCGGATACACCGACTCATGCCGTACTTTACAAGCACTACGCAGAAATCGGCGGTATTGTGCACACGCATTCGACCTGGGCGACCGTTTGGGCTCAAGCCGGCCTGGACGTACCTGTAATGGGGACTACTCATGCAGACACCTTCTATGGTTCTGTTCCTTGTGCTCGTTTCTTGACACAAGAGGAGATTGATCGTGGTTACGAAGCCGAAACAGGCCGTGTCATCATCGAAACTTTTGAGCAGCGTGGGCTGGATATTTTAGCAGTGCCAGGTGTCCTACTTAAAGGTCATGCTCCCTTCACTTGGGGAAAAGATGCGAAATCCGCAGTTATGAATAGCGTCGTGTTGGAAGAAGTTTCGAAAATGAACCTATTCGCACGGGAATTGAATCATTTTGCTGAAGAATTGCCGCAGCGTATTCTAGATAAACACTATTTGCGCAAACATGGGAAAGACGCTTACTACGGGCAAAAATAAGACCAACTATACTAACAAACGAAGAAAAGAGGATGAATGTTATGTCAACAGTAGGTACAAAACAGTTCTGGTTTGTCGTAGGTTCACAACATCTGTATGGGGAAGAAGCATTAGCAGAAGTGAAAGCACACGCACAAGAAATGACCGATGCCTTAAATAAAAGCGGTGTGTTGCCTTATCCGCTCGTATTGCAGGATCTGGCAGTTAGTGCAGACAAAATCACCAGCCTCATGAAAGAAGTCAACTATCGTGATGAGGTTGCTGGTGTCATCACTTGGATGCATACTTTCTCACCTGCAAAAATGTGGATTCGCGGTACTAAATTGTTGCAAAAACCGCTGCTTCATTTGGCTACTCAGTATAATGAAAGCATTCCTTGGGCTACAATTGACATGGACTTCATGAACCTCAACCAGGCAGCTCATGGTGACCGTGAATATGGATTTATCAATGCCCGTCTGAAAAAACAGAATAAAGTGGTCGTAGGGTATTGGGAACGCGCGGAAGTGCAAAAGCAAATCGCAGAGTGGATGGATGTAGCGGTTGCTTATAACGAAAGCTTCAATATCAAAGTTGCCCGTTTTGGCGACAACATGCGTAACGTTGGTGTTACGGAAGGGGATAAAGTCGAAGCCCAAATCCAATTTGGATGGACCGTTGACTACTTCGGAATTGGCGACCTTGTTCAGTACGTCAATGCTGTGAAGGAAGAAGAAATTGATGCTTTGTTCGCGGAATATTCCGAACTGTATGAATTTGATTATGGTACTTACAGCAAGGAAGCTTGGGAATCCAGCGTAAGAGTGCAAGCAAGCTATGAAATTGCTATTAAACGATTCCTGGATGATGGCGGTTATACTGCCTTTACTACAAACTTTGAAGATCTCTACGGTATGAAACAGCTTCCTGGTCTTGCCGTTCAACGTTTGATGGCACAAGGATATGGCTTCGCTGGTGAAGGAGACTGGAAGACTGCAGCGCTGGATCGTCTGCTTAAAGTCATGAGCCATAACCAATCCACTGGCTTTATGGAAGACTACACCTATGAATTAGCGGCTGGTCAGGAATCGATCCTTCAATCTCATATGCTTGAAGTTGACCCAACGTTGGCAAGCAACAAGCCTAAAATTATCGTTTCTCCGTTAGGTATCGGCGATCGTGAAGATCCAGCCCGTCTGGTATTTGACGGTAAGGCAGGAGACGGTGTGGTTGTTTCCATGGCTGACTTTGGCACACATTATAAACTGCTGATCAATGAGGTTACTGCATTTGAACCAACAGTTCCTGCTCCCAAACTTCCAGTGGCCCGTGTACTGTGGAACGTGAAGCCAAACTTCCAAGATGGAGTTAAAGCATGGATTGAGAACGGCGGCGGTCACCATACTGTAGTTTCCTTGAATCTAACTACAGACCAAATTGTTGCTTATGCAAAACTGGTTAACCTGGAATACGTAATTATTAAATAATTATAGATCATCTATAAAAGCATTGGGTCAGTCCTCAAGACCCAATGCTTTTTATCGTTTCTCAGAGGATTTTTAATTCATGAGGATGTGATACTATGGCGAATTTACCATCTGCGGCAACAAAATTGGTTATGGTTGAAGGGATACCTGGCTCTGGAAAATCTACATTATCCCAATATATACAGGACACCTTAAACACGCATCGAATAGAATCGGAGCTATTTTTAGAAGGGAACTTACGACATCCCGCTGATTATGAATCGGTTGCATGTGTGCCGAATGAGGAACTTGATAGGCTCCGGTCTAGCTATGCCGATGTATTTCATGATATTGATCCATTTGTATCGCTAAGCGGTAACGACTCATTAATCGCATACGCGCTTGCGCAGCAATCAGCTCAAAATGAAATTCCTTCTAGTTTGTATGAGGAAATCCGGCGCTATGAAATCTACGATGGAATACCTGTAGAAAAATATTGCAAGTTGATGGTTCAACGTTGGAGTTCTTTTGCTAAGAATCAGCGAGAAAAGGATAAGCTGGTCATACTCGAATGCTGTTTTTTACAGAATCCAGGGTGTGCATTACTCGCTCGACATGATGCTGGAAATGATCGATTTGTTCAGCACGTATTACAGATTGCGGAGCAAATTCAGGACCTTAATCCAATTTTGTTTTATCTGAAGCAACCTAGTGTCCGTGAGACGATTGAGCGAGTGAAAACGATGAGGCCTCAAGAGTGGCTAGATTTTGTGATTTGGTACCATACGGAGCAGGATTATGGAAAGAATAAGGGGTTGCACGGGTACGATGGATATATACAGTTCCTTGAACATCGACGAGAGCTAGAATTGCACATTATTGAGCAGCTTCCTTTTCAAACTTTTATAATGGATAACTCCGATTATGATTGGGAGAATCAACAGCGGACTGTTTCGCACATCATGGTGAAGTATTTATAATCTCGGGAAACGATAGTTTAATTAGACAAAGTAACCATTTGCAGCTATACCGGCACTTATATATAGAATTTACATACAGAGGAGGTGCAAGAGGTGCAGCGTTGGATTGAGGAAGCCCGGCTAGGCGATCAAATCGCATGGGAGCAAATTGTACAGCACTTCAGTGGGATGGCTTTTTCAGTAGCATATACGAGGTTGGGGGATTGGGGTCTGGTTGAGGATACAGTTCAGGAGGCGTTCGCTGAGGCTTTTGCCAACCTCCATAAATTACAGGAAGCAGAGGCGTTCCCTGGATGGTTCAAGGTCATTGTCGAACGGCAATGTCATCGTCTTCTGCGCCGCAAGAAGCCGACGATGATGCCGTTGGACGAAACTATAGTCATGGATGTAGAGAAATATGATGTGGAGCTTATCGCAGAGAGAAGGGAATGGCATCAGAAGCTTCATCAATCCGTCGAGGGTTTATCTGACAAGTTAAAACTGGCAGTTCAGCTGTACTATTTTCAAGGGTATTCAATCGGTGAAATATCAAGCTATCTATGTGTATCTCCATCCGTGTTGAAGAAACGGTTGTTCGATGCCCGCAATAAGCTGAGAGCTTCACTGCTTGTCAGCGACTTTGTATCCATGTTTAACGATATTTACGAAGGAGGAGAATCGGTGCTACATATAGTCAACGGTGACCACGTTGGTGACAAGCTGAGGAAAGGGAACATTCGCGGAGATATCCTGGTCTGGAGAGAAGTGTATCCGGTAGGTCCGGTGTTCCTTGAAATGGGCGAGCCCTCATCTGGAGCAGCTAGAGTGGAATATTTGGAGAGAACTCTCGGGATTCCGGCAGAAGACTATGTATCCAATTGCAAGGCTCAGGAGCAGACTCTGCATAACTTTCATAAGTACGACGAAGTCGTGCTATGGTTTGAGCACGATTTGTTCGACCAGCTGATGCTAAGTTACTTGTTGTACTGGTTTTCAATGCAAACCCTAGGCCAAACCAAACTGAGCTTGCTGTGTATCGGCAACTACCCAGGTATTGAACCGTTTAGGGGCTTGGGACAGCTTACAACGAAGCAGTTAGAAAAATTGTCAGGCACGTGGCAGCAGATTGGCCAGCAGGAGCTTGAGATGGGCAAAAGAATCTGGGAAGCATATACCTCCCCGGATATAACGCGGCATATTGATATTTTGCACGAAGACACATCTGCCCTGCCTTTTGCTCATGCGGCACTTGAACTGCACCTATCTCGTCTACCTTCTACCGCCAATGGGCTGGGCATCGTAGAGCAGACAACTTTGGAACTCATCCAGCAAGGAGTAAATACTCCACAAGAATTGTTTAAGCAGATTGGGAACCGAATAAGTGGTTTGGGCCTGGGTGATTTGGAATTTTGGTATCGTTTGAGGAATATGTCGGAGCAACCACATGCACTATTGGAGATTCAAGGTCGCCACTCATTTTCTGATCATCAAAAGAAAACAACCCCATTCTTTGACCAATGCGTTGTTGCATTATCGGAAGTAGGGAGGAATACAGTGGCAGGAGTACATGACTGGGTGAAGATAAAGGGAATAGACGAGTGCTATGGTGGTCTATGGCTGCAAGGTGATTTGGCATGGCGTTGGGATTCAGAGGGAAAGCAGTTGGTGTATACGTAACTTATCCTAAATAACAGCAAGTTCTCTATAAAGTGACTAAGAGTGAGGCATGAAAAATGAGGTGTCTTTCCATAACAAATAGGCCATTCCTTCGGGGAAGGCCCTTTGCTTGATTTAGAATGTGGAACAGGCTTAGTTCATATCAAAAGTCCAGTCACATCCTGATACCCCATACTAACCAACAATTCATTACCATTTAGCTCATGCACTTTCTTCACTGTCACATCTAACTCCATATCAAGTATATACTGCAACACTTCAGCAACATACTTAGGTTGGTTCAGATTAATAGAATATTGTTTACCCTCTTTCATCACCCGTAATCCCTCATTCAAAGGGCTACCAGTGACAATTGTATCTTTAGTAGTAAACTGAATTATAAATTTTATATCTTTATTTTCAGAAATAATAGTCAACTTGGATCTACAGTAAATATCTCTGACTGTTTTATAACTCCACAAGTACGTATTCCCACTAACTACTATTTTCCTCATAGCACTCTAGTCCCCATTCCTACAAGGTTTACAGAATCATTACAGATTCTGCTTCTTCAGCATTTCAGTCCGAAAACCGTTCTTCCCTGACAAAAGAAAATATTCCAACAATAGCCCAGGTCATGGGGGATCTTCGCCTTATGTCCCTTATTTTACTTGATTTCTATGCATTGTACAGTTTGCGTACAGTCCAGATGGATCGCGCATTAATTCTTGAAATCCTACATAACAATTCCTGGTTATTCATATACATAAACTGTTGATTTAATTATTGGGAAGCTGTATTCCACGAGAGTAACAAAATCAGCTATGTTTCTTATAAAAAGCTGAGTTCAATTTTTATTTTCGCAAGAAAATTCTCACTTTTTAGCAGAAATGATTTATAATTATCAGATAAAAGTAGATATAATTTTTAAATGATTATATTTAAGTTATAATGGAGATAGAAAAGGTATGTTCCTGAGTGGAGCCTTGCTTCTTGAGTCAGTTAAGCAGGAGGGCCTGCTCTTTTTTGCAAATATAAGAGATAAGGAAGGTTTTTATGAATAGTATTCAGAAAAATACAGACGTTATCTTAATTGGTGCCGGAGTCATGAGCGCGACTCTGGGATCATTGCTGAAAGAGTTAGCACCGGAATGGGAAATTAAAGTGTTTGAGAAACTGGCAAGTGCAGGAGAAGAAAGCTCTAACGAATGGAATAATGCAGGCACGGGTCATGCTGCACTGTGCGAGCTGAACTACACATCCGAAAAAGCGGACGGATCTGTAGATATTCGTAAAGCGGTTAATATCAACGAACAGTTTCAGCTCTCAAGACAGTTTTGGTCTTTTCTTGTCAACAGTAATTTGATTCGTAATCCACAGGACTTTATCAGGCCCATACCCCATATGAGTTTGGTAATGGGTGAAAAAAACGTATCTTTTTTAAAAAAGCGCTTTAAAGCGCTTTCAAGTGTTTCGCTATTTCAAGGCATGGAATTTTCCGATGACCCTGAAAAGCTGAAGGAATGGATTCCGCTAATTATGGAAGGTCGTACATTGAATGAACCGATTGCGGCAACCAAAATCGACTCTGGAACAGATGTCAACTTTGGTGCTTTAACACGCATGTTGTTTGACCATTTAAAAAGCAAAAACGTCGAGATTAAATACAAGCATAGTGTAAAGGATATTAAACGTGCGAGCGACGGCTCGTGGAGAGTCAAAGTGCATAATCTGGATAACGGAAAAATCGAATATCATACTGCCAAATTCGTTTTTATCGGTGGTGGTGGCGGAAGTCTACCTTTACTCCAAAGAACTGGCATTCCTGAGTCCAAATATATCGGGGGATTCCCGGTAAGTGGACTATTTATGGTATGTAACAATTCTAAAGTGGTCGCCCAGCATCATGCAAAAGTATACGGTAAAGCGAAGGTCGGTGCTCCTCCTATGTCTGTCCCGCATCTGGATACTAGATACATCGGTAACCAAAAAGCGCTGCTGTTTGGACCGTTTGCCGGCTTCTCACCAAAGTTCCTGAAAACGGGTTCAAATCTGGACCTGATTGGTTCCGTAAAACCCAATAACCTCATCACGATGTTGGCGGCAGGGGCAAAAGAGATGGCATTGACCAAATACCTGATCCAGCAAGTGATGTTATCGAATGAAAAGCGCCTGGAGGAATTACGCGAGTTTATTCCCAACGCCAAAATCGAGGACTGGGATATCGTGGTAGCAGGTCAGCGTGTGCAGGTGATCAAAGATACAGAGGGCGGTAAAGGAACCCTTCAATTTGGTACGGAAGTGGTTAGTTCCGCTGACGGATCGGTGGCTGCATTGCTCGGTGCTTCTCCGGGGGCTTCTACTGCTGTTCACGTTATGCTGGAGGTATTAGAGAAATGCTTCCCACAACATATGGAAAAATGGGAACCAAAAATAAAAGAGATGATTCCTTCTTATGGATTGTCGTTAGCGGAAAACTCAGAGCTTTACCAACAGATCCACAATACCACTACAGAGGTGCTGGGTCTGGGCGAAAAAGAACCGCTGCATCGTTAATTTTACATGGCTAGTAACTCGATCATCCAAATATTTTAATAAAATACAAAGTAATCTTACAATACGTATTCAGTCGCATAAGCAACAACGTGAAGCGGTGGGTAGCTCCCACCGCTAAAATGCTTGCTTACGAGTGCGAAACTTTGTAATCCTTCTGTGTTTATTGGTGTTTGCTAAAGCGATTACAGTAATCATGGAGCGGGCTATAAAGGAGGAAAAGTAATTCTTTACCGATCGTTCCCGATATGTTAGGATAAAGCCAGACAGAGAAGAAAGACATATCAGCGACCAATGTAGAACGATCGTTTCCAAAAGGTCATGCAAAATTAATCCAAACCTATTCTAAGTGGTCAGGGGGTAGCTACGATGGCCAGGAGCAAAGAATTTGAGGAAAACGTTGTTCTGGAAAAAGCTATGAAGCTGTTCTGGGAGCAGGGGTATGAGAAAACCTCGATGAATGATCTTGTCGAGCACATGGGGATCCATCGAAGAAGTATCTATGATACTTTTACCGACAAGCACACCCTGTTTCTTAAAGTGATGGACCGATTCGGAGAGCGAGTTAGCGGTAGATGGGCGGCAGGGATCAAGCAATCCCAGACGGCTAAGCAGGCACTTCAGTTCATTTTCGACTTTATCATTAATGGTGAAGAGGACGTACCGCCCGGTTGCATGTTCGTGAATTCGGCTGTCGAATTAGCAGCTCGGGATGAGGAGATTGATGCGATAGCGACGAAGGCCTTTGCAAAATCGGAGGAGCTGCTTGCAGAAATCGTAACGTGGGGACAGCAAAACGGCGAATTCACACAGCAGTACGAAGCGAAGGAATTGGCTGAGTATCTGCAAAATGCCTTAGCGGGTCTGAGGGTGATGGTGCGGACTTCCGTTCCGAAAGAAAAGATGCAACGGATAGCCGAGTTAAATCTACGTATTTTAGAGACATAGACGATATACGAAAACAAATTTTTTTCATGTTATTAGAACGATCATTCTCAATTTTATAAAAATGAGGAGGAAATAAATCATGACAAACAAAATCGCGTTAATTACCGGAGCAAGCAAAGGAATCGGACTGGAGGTTGCCAGACAATTGGGGCGGCAAGGGATAACGGTATTGGTTGCTGCGCGTACGAAAACAGCAGCAGATGAAGCAGCGGCCGGGCTATTGCAAGATGGCATTCAGGCAGTCGGCGTGAAGCTGGAGGTGACGAATTCTGCACATATCGCGGAATTGGCGCAATTCATTGAGAAGACTTACGGTCGGCTGGACATTTTGGTCAACAATGCAGGCATTTTGGCAGAAAAAGCGGGTTATGAAGGGGATGCTTTCAGAGATACTTTTGAGGTGAACACATTCGCACCCTATTTGATTACAGAAGCACTGTTGCCGTTACTGCTAAAGAGCAAAGCAGGCAGAATCGTCAACCAAAGCAGCGCTATAGGCTCGATTCAGTTCCAGTTGACCAATGAACGGGTGCAGCGGCTTGCTACCCCGGCTTACGCGGCATCTAAAGCAGCTTTGAATATGCTGACGGCCTACTGGGCGCAAAAAAATGGCGGGACGCATCTGAAGGTCAATTCCGTACACCCCGGCTTAGTCAAAACGCAAATGGGTGGGGAAAAGGCGGAGCTGTCGGTGGAGGATGGGGCAAAAACGGCGGTCCGACTGGCGACCCTGCCAGAGGATGGTCCAACAGGCGGATTCTATTACATGGATGATCAGCTTCCGTGGTAAAGCGTTATGCATGAAAGAAAAAGATAATTTATGACATTGTAACAGCAATTATCAATTCGTGTATGGTGAGTGCAGACTGGATTGGTCATACCGAAGGATTTGCTCTAAAATTATAACCAATGGGCGGTTTCAGGAATCACGAGAGCAAAACGATATCCTTTAAGGAGGCTATTTTGGAAACTTTCATTTACATGGTGAGACATGGCGAATCACCGAAGACGGAAGGAAATGAAAGAACTAGAGGGTTGACGGATAAAGGGAAGTCAGATGCCTATCGAATAACGGAATTACTGAAAGGAGAGGGGATCGAGGTTTTCGTTTCAAGTCCATATCAACGAGCAATTCTGACCATTCAAGAGCTGGCTCGGCGTTCAGGACAAGAAGTTTTGGTATTCGAAGATCTTAAAGAAAGGATCTTTTTGAATGAAGACCACCGAATGCCCGATGAGGAATTATTCCCTTTATTAGATAAGTCATTTTCTGATCCAAACTTTGCCTTACAGGGAGGAGAGTCTAATACGATTTGTCAGAACCGAAGTATAGCAGTTCTAAAAGAATTGTTAAAAACCTATCGAGGACAGAAAGTTGCATTAGGCACTCATGGGGCTGTTATGACTTTAATGATGGGGTATTATGACAAGCAGTACGACATGGATTTTCTACTACACACATCCAAACCAGATGTATACAGAATGAAGTTCAACGATCAGGAGTTAGTCGAGGTAAAAAGGTTATGGTGTATGCGGTAGTGGTTTGTGAGGAAATGGTATAGGGACTATTCTTTAAAAAGAGACTACCCTTGGCGAAGGGCAGTCTCTTTTTAAATCTTACCATTGCAGCTATTGTGGTGAACCATTAAGCAAATCTTCGGCTATTTTAACCAAATCTTCTTTGGTCAGCGGGCTGTCTTGGTTATCGGATATGTTGTAGTGTAAATGTCTTTTTTCATCGAGCCATCCCAGTCGGTTTTTTCCTGCTTCCAAGGGCTTGCTTGCTTCACTTGCCCTGATGTAATAGACCTTGGTTCCTTTGATTGTCACTTGCTCAGCGGAATCCTGTTCATTTTGCATGATGGTCGTCTTCGTGACTTCAGGAGTGTATTTGGTGACGGTAATGGTTACATAGTCGTTTCCTCTCGCATACCGGGCAAAGGAGGAGTCTGACTTGTCCCAGCTTAGCTTTTGAATAAACAGATTTTCACCCTCCGGTGCAGCTTTGGCCTGTTGCATCAGTTGATCGGTTAAAGCGCGATATTCCTTTTTATCCATCATTCCAGGATATGCAGCGACTGGATAGACGTATCCAAATTCAAACTTGTAGCCATCCGGTAGGTGAGTAGGGTTGTTGAATAAAGGAGCCTCAGTCCGCTTGATTTCATCTTGTAAGCTGTTGAAACTTGGAAGTTCAGCCGGTTTGTACGCAAACAGGGCCGGATTAGATAGGTTGTTTTGATTCATGGAATCGTCTTTGACGTAATAAGCAGCATATTCTCCTGGTTGCAAACGGCGTTTCACCTCTTCGTTCCACCGTTCGTAGGTGGAGGTATACGTTTTGGAGGCGTCCGTTTCGGTAGGTGTTTTGGCGGTATTTAATACAACGGCGCCCTTACTGTTGCGGAACTCAAGATATTGTGAAGCTGCGTATCCGGTCACAGAGGCCCCTACTACAAAAAGCAAAATCATGATGGGGACAGTCAAGCGAGGCTGAAAATGGATTTTTCCGATATTTCCTTTTTTGGGCATCTCCTTTTGGTAGACCTGTTCCATCACTTTGTCAGAGACGTCAAAAGCCTGAATTTTCAAAGCGTTCTCTGGCTCGGTTAGCTTGTCCATGTTTTTTAATCCCCTGTCTTGCGGATCGGTGTATTTCAGGCTTTGTTTTTGAATTCTGTCTTGTAACTCACGCATTTTTGGTCCTCCTTTAGGGGCTCCATTATTTTTTTGAGCTTTGTTTTTGTCCTGCCGTATTTTTTCTTGATAGCGTCCTCGCTTTTGTTCATGATTTCCCCGATTTCTCCAAATGTTTTTTCTTCAAAAATGCGCAGCACCAGCAGGTTACGCTCCTCCGCGTTCAGTTGGTCCAACGCTCGGCTCAGCGGTTCACTGAAAAGCTGACGTTCCATAACCTGCGCTGCACTGTCTGAAGTCATGTCAGCTGAGGTGAACAGGGTAAGTTTAAATTTGCGTTGTAGATTCTTCCTGCGAATTAGGTTCAGGCAGTGATGATAGGCCATTTTATACAGCCAGGAGGAGAAGCCCACTGTCGGCTTGTACCTGCTGATTTTCTCAAAAGCATTGACGAAAATATCCTGCACAGCCTCTTCTGCCTCCTGCTCACTTCCTAATAGCCTCCAGCAGTACACAAAAATCTGACGCTGATACTCCTTTACAATGTAGGCGTAATTCTGGATTTCGCCGGCTTGAACTCGTTTGATTCTGTATTCGATGTCCTCATTCAAAGATTTAGGCACCCCCTCTGATCAAAAAGCAAACTATATCTGTATAACAATTGAAGATGACCAAAAGGGACACCTTGTCTAAAATTTTTTTAAGTGTGCTATCAACTCTTTAAGAGAATACGATAAAGCAGAACAATTATCACCCACGTAGTTAGTTTTATAGAGTTAAAGGTATATTGTGGAAGTGAGGGGATGGTAAAATGAAATTAAGATATTCCAAATAATTTTTATAGGAACGGATTACTTGCATCTAAAGAAAATCGCTGATTTTATGAAAAGACAAGACATTAAACTGGATATCAAAGACACCTGTATACTCTATAGAGAATGTACTGCTGACTTAAACATAAATTTGAAAGGCAATCATTCCAGAATAACAAGTTTGAATGACCTCTTTGCAGGAGTCGAAATTCATATTGATCGTTTAAAGGCTGGAATGGGATATCGATATGAAAATACACAAGTGAATGAAGATATTATTCATTATTGCTGTCATAAAGATGATGAGGAAGGTAAGGAGCTTGGATACCAATTATTCGTAAAATCGTTAGATTACTTTTCCAAGAAATTATTAGCTGAAGGATTTGTATTAGGGTATCCTGCTGTAGATTCTAAAATTAAAATAATGAAGGCCTCTTGTTCAATGTGTTTTTATCGAGATTATTATTACATTAGTGGAGCACATATATCACTCAAAACCGCCATGCAGCAAGCAGATTGGCAAATATGCGAACCATTGATGCAGGTCCATATGACCTGTAACAAGCTATATTTTGAAGAAAACTCCTTTTTTAGAGGGGGAGAAAATCTATGTATACTCGGGGACGAAGATGATTATAAGTTATCGTTTAAATCTAGACTTTCCACAATCATTGATATTCTAGAAGAGATGTATAACCATAAAAAAGATATTTCGGACTTCCATATAGAATTGGACAGCTATGTGCCAGTTGAAGGTGTTACTCAGTTAAAAGAGAAATTCAAAGTCATTTATAATATCGCTAAATGGAAAGATGAATTAGAGGAACAAGAGATGAACTCGGCCATCCCGCCTGTATAGCTTACGAAAACCTTTGGCTGTTCTGGACGGGATGGCCTCACTCTTTTTATGCAGCGTACCTTCTACTTATGCCCTTTGCGTACCTTTAACAGCTTGCCCTTTACGGTCGTATTCTTCATAATTTCAAGCACCAGTGGGCCCTTGCCATTCAGAATCTCAACATCTGTCACATTATCCAGAATCGTAATGATGCCGATATCATCTGCCGTTACCCCGTCAAGCTTAGCGATGGTACCCACAAAGTCGACAGCTCTAAGTTTTTTCTTCTTACCGCCGTTAAAATTGAGCTTCATAATCTGTTGGTTTAATTGCTCGCGCTTGTCGTTTTTGAGCACAGTTTTTACATGTAGGTTCCGCTCGAAATCTTCTCTGCGGAGATCTACAGCCTCTTCTGAGGGGGCTTTTACTTGCGGAATTGCAAATCCAATATATGCTTCAATATCAGCTAATCGGTTGCTGTCTTTAGGAGTGATTAGAGTAATGGCTTTCCCCGTTTTGCCAGCACGTCCTGTACGGCCTGTACGATGAACATAGCTTTCTTTTTCAAGGGGAATATCGTAGTTGATGACATGGGTGATATTCGTGATATCAATCCCTCTGGCGGCTACATCAGTTGCGATTAAGTAACGGAATTGACCCCTTCTGAATGCGTTCATTACCTCAAATCGCTCATCTTGCTCCATGCCGCCATGGATGCGATCACATGGATATTCGAGGTCAGCCAATGCTCTGAATAGTGTATCTACATGCTCCTGCGTACGACAGAAAATGATGCAGCTGTCAGGGTTCTCAACAATGAGCAGATCCTGTAGCAGAGCCAGCTTGTCCGCCTCCCGCACCTGAATAAGAGAATGATCAATCGTGGCTGTGGTTACACCTGTCGCCTTAATCTCAATTTCCACAGGATCGTTCATATATTTACGTGATAGTTTGGCTACATCTTCGGGATAAGTAGCGGAAAACAACATCGTAACCCGGTCACTAGGCAACGCCTGAATAATCGACTGAACCTGCTCGATAAAGCCCATATTCAGCATCTCGTCAGCTTCATCAATCACGAGATAGGCAATTCGATTTAAGGATAGCGTGCCTCGTTCAATGTGATCCAGTACACGTCCAGGCGTACCAACAGCCACATGTGTTCTTTGTTTTAGCTCGGCCTTTTGTATATGAAAAGGATGTTTCCCATAAAGGGGCGTTGCTTTGATCCGCTTAAAGCGTCCAATATTCGTGATGTCTTCAGTAACCTGTAATGCGAGTTCACGGGTTGGTGTCAGGATTAAAGCTTGGGGTTTATTCTCATTCCAATCTACTAGCTCACACAGTGGAATACCATATGCTGCTGTTTTGCCGCTGCCTGTTTGCGATTTGGCCACAAGATCCTTCTTCTCAAGGGCAACGGGAATAACCTCCGTTTGAATTTCTGTTGGCGTCTCATAGCCCAGGCTATTCAGAGCCCTCACAATTTCTTCACTTAATGGGTAATCTGCAAAATGCTTTTGACTCATTCTCAACCTCTTCTGCGCTGTATTTAAGTACCATTACATATATCATGTCATCGTGTATCGAACTTATACTCAACCAGTATACTCTATTCCAGCTACACTCTAATACATATATCAGCGATTAACTTGCTGTTTTCCAGTAAGGCAACTATACTTTTTCTGAGACGAAAAAACACAGTCTGGTTGGTAGTCCAGGCGCATGGACGACTCTATATTGCAAGAGTGCCATGTCAGTAACCTTCCCCCCTCGGGATGTCCATCGTTTCGATTTAAAATGAGGGGGATTCAAATGAAGCTTACGATTTATCATGATGGACAGTATTGGGTTGGAGTCGTGGAGGAGCAGGACCAAGGGAAATTGAAGGCAGCCAGGTACATTTTTGGGACAGAGCCTAAAGACGAAGAAATTCTCCATTTTATCCGTGAGGAAATGTGGGAACTTGTTAGTCGGCTTTCACAAGAGGTGGCTATAAAGTGGTCTGAAACGAAGAAGGTCAATCCGAAGCGGCTAGCAAGGCAGGCAGCGTATGAATTAAGGCGGAAGGGTGTCTCTTCCAACGCACAAGAGGCCTTAAAGTTAGAGTATGAGAAGCGCAAGTTGGAGAAACGTACCTACTCTAAACAGCAAAGGGAATCTATGAAGGCACGGATAAGGGAATTAAAGGAGAAAAAGGCGAAGGAAAAACATCGCGGACATTAATAAAACCTCCATACTTATCCGCAATTGTAACGCATGTTTTATCTCAGCATATGTGAAAACATGTGTTACACACAAAGGGCACCCGACTGGGTGCCCTTTAAACTGTCGTATAGAGATTGCTATCCGCTAAGATGAATCCATTCCAAATTACTTAAGCAGTGTCAGTGTCACTTCTATTGTATTATCAATAAATGATCGCTCTGGACGAGACTTTATCATGACGGTCAGACCAATTAACGATACAACTAATGCCTGTGATACAGCCTTCGCATCTAGTCCGATCTCAAGCTCACCTGATTGTATCCCTCGTTCAATGGTTTCTTGAAAAATGACTGCTAGGTACATTTGATGCTCCCTTGTAAGAATTTCAAACTTCTCATCATGGGGCGCAAGTTCAACCATTGTATTAATGCAAAAGCATCCTTTTCTAGGATTTTCCGCATACTCCTCTTCAACCACACCCTCAAAAAAGGTACGAAATGCTTCTTTTACAGATGGAATGCTTTGAAGTTTGGTTCGGATCAGAGAAGCACGGGACATCGTGTATTTGCGTAGCGCGGCTTCGAACAATTCTTTTTTGCCCCCAAAAGTGGAATATATACTGGGGCGTTGAATTTCCATTCTGGAAGTTAAATCACTTAATGAGGTGGCTTCATATCCCTTTTCCCAAAATATTTGCATAGCTGCATCTAAAACTTTCTCTTCGTCAAATTCGCGGATTCGTCCCATAACAATACCTCTCGTTACTCATGATTTTATTCTTAATGACTCCATGTATCTGATTATAATGTTCAGTGACATTCATTTGATTACCAATTGGTACGTTATTATCTTATAATTAGTCCTTAAAATTGTCAAATGAGGGTTGGTCTTTCCCGAAAAGAGGAGGTGAATATGAAAGAATAATCAAAGTGAATTTACTATGATTGTTGACAGTATTCTTTTTTGTGAGTTATATTTACTGGGAAAAATAACATACCGGTTGGTATGATATTTTATTGTTATTCAATTGGCACACAAAGAAAGCTATTAGAACGGGAGAGATAGACCATGGAGATAGGTATTACCTCGTTTGTAGAGACAAAGCCTGATGCTCAGACAGGCGAAGTGATAAGTCACGCACAGCGGTTGCGTGAAGTTGTCGAGGAAATTATCCTTGCTGATCAAGTGGGACTTGATGTGTTTGGTGTAGGTGAGCATCATCGAAAGGATTATTCGGCATCTTCACCAGCAATGGTGCTGTCCGCGGCTGCAGCGCAGACACAACGGATTCGGCTAACCAGTGCAGTGACGGTGCTTTCTTCAGCTGATCCGGTGCGCGTTTTTCAAGACTTTGCTACGCTGGATGGTATTTCAAATGGACGTGCCGAGATTATGGCGGGTCGGGGTTCTTTTATTGAGTCTTTTCCTCTGTTCGGCTATGACTTGGATGACTATGATGAGCTGTTTGAACAACATTTGGAACTTCTCCTTAAAATACGGGAGTCCGAAAAGGTAATCTGGAAGGGCGGTCATCGGCCAGCCATTAACAATTTGGGCGTGTATCCACGGCCAGTTCAGAACCCTTTACCAATATGGGTAGGCAGCGGGGGAAGGCAGGATTCTGCTATTCGTGCAGGTCTGTTAGGACTGCCCTTGATGCTGGCGATCATTGGAGGAAACCCGATAAATTTTGCACCGCTTGTCCAGCTTTATAAGAAAGCAGCAGCGCACGCTGGTCATGATGAATCGCAGCTTAGGGTTGGGTCGCACTCGATAGGATTTGTCGGAGAGAATAATGAGCAAGCGGCAGATACATATTTCCCTTCTACGATGGCAGGTATGAATAGATTGGGCAGGGAGCGAGGCTGGGCGCATTATGATCGTTCCAGCTATGATGCCGCGCGCAGCTTTGAAGGTGCGCTGTATGTTGGCGATCCCGAGACGGTTGCTCAGAAGATCATTCATCTTCGCAAGCATGTTGGTGTTACACGCTTTATGCTGTATGTTCCGTTAAGCACGATGCCGCATGCCGAGGTGATGAGAGCCATTGAGCTACTTGGAACAGAGGTAGCACCCCGAGTGCGGAAGGAAATAGCCAAGTGGGAAGCGGAGACGGAAAAAAGACTATAACTATAAAATAACCTAACATAGGAGTGATTCGCATGGATTTTGAAAATCGTTTATTACCAGAATTAAGGTCAGTAATTGCACAATTCCCCGGTTTTCAACTGGAGGAGAATTTAGAACTGAGCAGAAGTTGTTTGTCGAGTCCGCCTATTGAGCAGTCGGAACACGTACGCACGACAAGCCGGATGATTCCGAGCGTTGCAGGCGAGATATTAGTCAAAATCTACGAACCTGCCCAGCGAACTGACGTTAAGCTTCCGGCCATGCTGTGGATTCACGGGGGAGGCTATGTAATGGGGCATCCTGATATGGACGATGCTTTGTGCGAACGCTTCGTGCAGGCGGCTAATTGCGTCGTCGTATCGGTCGATTATCGACTTGCTCCCGAGCACCCCTACCCAGCTGCCATCGATGACTGTTATGCCGCTTTGACGTGGATGACCGATGAAGCTGAGCTGCTGGGCATCGACTTGGACCGGGTCGCAATTGCTGGTGCAAGCGGGGGTGGCGGTCTAACCGCAGCACTTGCTTTAATGGCTCGTGACAAAGGCGGACCAGCCCTTATCTTCCAAATGCCGCTATATCCGATGATCGACGACCGCAATGTTACGGCATCAAGTCATGAAATTACGGCCGATAATGCACCATGGAGCCGGAAGAACAACTTGACGGCCTGGAACATGTACTTGGGTAATCGTACCGAAGATAGCGAGGTTTCCCCATATGCGGTGCCGTCGAGAGCAGAAAGCTTGGCTGGTCTGCCGCCGACCTACACGTGCGTAGGGCAGCTCGATCTATTCCGAGATGAGACGATCGAATATGTGGCACGCCTTGCCCAAGCGGGCGTTGACGTCGAATTTCATCTGTATCCCGGCACATTCCACAATTTTGAAGGGATGGTTCCTCAAGCAGAAGTAAGTCAACGCGCCAGCCAAAGTTATGTAGACGCGATTGCAAGAGCGCTTAATCCTTAAATAATTAAGGAGCGGTCTTCAGGTGATATGCTCCCAAGAAGATAGACAGGTTGAATAATAAAACCTACTACTGTGAAGGGAGTATATCACTTTTCGCAGCAGCCTTTTGTTATCGTTTCAGAGTTGTTTGGGATTCGTGTTGTGGCTGTTCTGCAATGATGTAAGATTTTTCGGGTAAAATCTATACTTTCACATGTAGCAGAAAACAACTATTCATTCTTATAATTGGAAATGTAAGCGCTTAAATTATTGAGGAAGAGTATTATCAAATTATACGTGTGAGGAGGAGATTTTATGTTAAGAACTAAAGTGGGCAAGTTGGTGAGCAGCTTGGCGTTGGCGGGTGTGTTGTTATCTTCTGTTCTGGTCAACCAGGCTGATGCTGGCCTGGCAAATGGAAGCAAATTTCTGGGGAATATCATTGCGGGCAGTGTCCCTCCTAGTTACGGGACATACTGGAATCAAGTGACGCCGGAGAACTCGACTAAGTGGGAATCGGTTGAAGGCAGTCGTAACAACATGAACTGGTCGCAGGCGGATACCGCCTACAATTATGCCCGTAGCAATGGTTTCCCGTTCAAGTTCCATACGTTGGTATGGGGTGCCCAGGAGCCAGGATGGGTTAAAGGACTGTCGGCTGCTGATCAGAAAGCGGAAGTGACTCAGTGGATTAAAGCAGCAGGTCAACGCTATCCGAATGCGGCGTTTGTAGATGTGGTGAATGAGCCGTTGCATCAGAAGCCGTCCTACCGCAATGCCATTGGTGGTGACGGGTCGACCGGATGGGATTGGGTCATATGGTCGTTTCAACAGGCTAGACAAGCTTTCCCGAATGCCAAACTGCATATAAATGATTATGGTATTATCAACGACCCTTCTTTAGCCGACCAATATGTCAATATTATTAATCAGCTCAAGAGTAGAGGCCTGATTGACGGTATTGGCATTCAATGCCACCATTTCAGTATGGACAACGTCTCAGTCAACACGATGAATACTGTACTAAATAAGCTGTCGGCGACCGGGTTACCGATCTATGTGTCGGAACTGGATATAACTGGGGATGATAATACTCAACTTGCCAGATACAAAGAGAAGTTTCCAGTCCTTTGGCAAAACCCCTCAGTGAAGGGAGTTACGCTTTGGGGGTATATCCAAGGACAAACTTGGAAAGATGGTACACATCTGCTGAACTCTAACGGCACGGAACGCCCCGCGCTCCAATGGTTGAGACAGTATCTGAAGAGATAAGCTATAGGTGGCACTTAAAACCCAACAGATGCGGACTTTTGCTAAATATCCGGGCTGGGTAGTTGTTTATTTGAAGAAGTCTTGGCTGAAATGTTACACGCCCAAGGCTTCTTTTTATTTAGCTTAAACGTATTTTTTACTTGAAATAAAACCGTTCGGACGGTATAGTTAAATGGGCGGTGATCAGAATGAACACAACTAAAAAAACATTAAAAAGAGAATTAATACTTAAAGCGGCTTCTATGATTGTGCAAGAAGAAGGAGTAGAAAAATTAACGTTAGAAGCGGTTGCTAAGAAAGCGGGAGTAAGTAAGGGAGGATTGCTTTACCATTTTCCGAATAAAGATGAATTGATTCTGGGAATGGTTGAACAGCTATCGACCAGCTTTATCACTGAATTTAATGAAAGGGCAGAAAACGATACACATTCCCAAGGTAGATGGACTCGCGCTTATATGAATACGTCATTTTCCGGGTATCAGGATGCAAGTGACCTGTATACCGCTCTCTCGGCAGCACAATTTACGAACCCTCACATGCTCAAGCTGCTTCAGGATGAGTATGCGAATATCCAAAATAAAATCGAAAACGACGAATTGGACCCGGTCCGTTCTACGATCGTCCGATTAGCTATAGACGGTTTGTGGTTTGCCGAAATGTTTGGACTTGCTCTTCCCAATGAAGAATTGAAGCAAAAAATTATAGAAGAATTAAAGACATATATAAAGGAGAATGAATGATGGCTTATTTTTTCTTGGCAATCTCTATTGCTAGTGAGCTTATTGGTACTTCAATGCTTAAAGCTTCAGAAGGTTTTACGAGACTGTATCCCACTCTATTCACGATTGTCGCGTTTGTAATCTCTTTCTTCTTTATTTCACTAACCCTCAAGACACTTCCTCTTAATATGACCTATGCCATCTGGTCAGGGGTGGGGGCTGTTGCTACAACGGTGATTTCAGTATTGATTTGGAAGGAGAAAATCAATACAGGGAGTATCGTAGGGATTGCTTTAATTGTTATTGGCGTGGTGGTATTGAACCTATTTGGTGCAGGACATGGTGAGGCCAAAGGAACAACAGAAGTAACCAGTTCAATTGTCCAAAAATGAAAAAGTATAATATCACTCCAGTTTGTAAAGAGGCGGTAGATCCTCACTTATCGACTTAGAGATTCTAAGAAAGATAAGTGGGGGATCTACCGCCCGGAAATCATGGCTTATACGAATAAACTTAGTACTAAGATGAATCCTAATCCGGCTACAGAAATAATGGTCTCAAGCAATGTCCAGGTGGCAAAGGTTTCTTTCATGCTTAAACCAAAATACTCTTTAAACATCCAGAACCCGGCATCGTTAACATGTGAAGCTATTAAGCTACCCGCTCCCGTGGCAAGCACGACTAAAGCAAGATTAACGTCAGATTGTCCTAACATCGGAATTACTAAACCAGCGGTTGTTAAGGCTGCAACAGTCGCAGAACCTAGGGAAATACGTAAGATTGCAGCGATGATCCAGGCCAGCAGGATGGGTGATAATGTAGTTCCATTGAATAAATCGGCTACATAGTCACCTACGCCGCCATTAATGAGTACTTGTTTGAAGGCTCCGCCTCCCCCAATGATCAAGAGCATCATCCCAATATGAGTAATAGCAGTTGTACAAGATGCCATTACATCTTTGATTGGAATTTTTCTTGCGATTCCCATGGTATAGACGGCAACCAGTAAGGAAATCAACATGGATGTTGATGCATCACCAATAAAACGGATAGCTGCCAGTAAACTATTATCCTCAAATCCCATTGTTTTTTGAAACAAGGTAATAATCGTAGCAATCGACATTAAAATGACAGGAAGCATTGCCGTAAATACACTGATTCCGAATCCAGGAGTTTCCTCAGACTTAAATACTTTCTGTTCACCTAAAGAGGCAATATTACCGGTTTTCGTAAATGATGCAGGTACGAGTTTTTTGGCAAGCTTCGTAAATACAGGGCCAGCCAAAATAACGGTTGGGATAGCAATAATGAAGCCATAAAGTAAAACCTCACCAAGGTTGGCGCCATATTCACCAGCAATCACGGTTGGTCCTGGATGTGGAGGTAAGAAACCATGTGTGACGGATAAAGCAGCGACCATCGGAATACCGAGATATAAGATAGAAACCTTTAATTCTTTTGAAATGGCAAATACAATTGGGATTAATAATACTAACCCTACTTCAAAAAATAACGCAATCCCGATAATGAATGTAGCAGCTACGACCGCCCATTGAATATTTTTTTCACCAAATTTGTCAACGAGGGTCATGGCAATTCTTTGGGCACCACCAGAATCCGCGATCAACTTCCCTAACATCGCTCCGAGTCCAAAGATTAACGCTAAGTGACCCAATGTTCCGCCCAATCCAGCTTCAATGGTTTTAACAATTTCCTCTAATGGCATTCCAAGGGCTAAGGCTACACCGAACGATACAATGATTAAGGAAATGAAGGTGTTTAATTTGAAGCCCATGATTAAAACGAGTAATGCTAAAATTCCAATCCCTACAACGACTAATGGCATTGTAATTACCCCCTGTATTTATCCTTTTAGTGTTTAATTAAGCCTCTTTGGTAATGAGCAATCCGTGTATAATCTTCTTCCAATACTCTGGATAGGTTAATGAAAATCGGTAGCAACTTCCTATATTCCTTGGTTGCTTCTTCTTTGGGTGCATGTTTGTTGGTACTGCCAATCATTTCAGAAACCACTTCAAATGATTGGATTTTTCCAGTGGCATACAAGCCTAAAATACAAGCTCCTAGACAAGAACTTTCGTAGCTTTCTGGAACGACGACTTCAGATGCGAATATATCAGACATCATTTGCCGCCAAACATCTGACCTTGCAAAGCCTCCTGTAGCTTGGATTCGGGTCACGGGACCATCCATGCATTCGGTTAAGGCCAAAAATACGGTGTATAAATTGTAAATGACTCCTTCTAAGGCTGCGCGAATCATATGTTCTTTCTTATGCGACATCGTTAAACCGAAGAATGAGCCACGTACGTCTGGATTCCATAAGGGAGCACGTTCACCAGCTAGGTAGGGATGGAATAACAATCCATCAGACCCGGGCCTTACGCGTTCAGCAATTTTGGTTAACACATCATATGGATCAATTCCTAGTCGTTTCGCTGTTTCTACTTCTGATGAGGCAAGCTCGTCACGAATCCAGCGAAGAACCATCCCGCCATTGTTTACCGGTCCGCCAATGACCCAGTGCTTTTCCGTTAAGGCATAACAAAATATTCTTCCCTTTTCATCTGTTTGCGGCTTGTCTATGATGGTTCGAATGGCACCGCTTGTCCCAATAGTGACGGCAACTTCGCCTTTTCGTATCGCATTGACACCTAGATTAGAGAGAACTCCATCGCTGGCCCCAATGACAAATGGTGTTTGTGGATCGATCCCCATCTTTTTTGCTAAATCTGAATTACAGTCGGTAAATATTTTGGTTGTGGGCACGAGCTCAGATAGTTGAGAAGGGGTTATACCCGCAATTTTTAATGCTTCTTCATCCCAATCCAGCTTTTCGAGATTCATCATGCCCATGGCTGAAGCTAGGGAATAATCAACAACATATAAATCAAAGATTTTTTTGAAAATGTATTCTTTAATTCCGATATATTTTTTAACTTTGATAGCGATTTCAGGAAGGTCATTCACAATCCAAGCTATTTTAGTTAAGGGTGACATGGGGTGGATGGGTGTTCCTGTTCGTCTGTAGACCTCTTGGCCGTTCAACTCCTCTTTTATTTGATGTGCCCACGCTTCACTGCGATTATCTGCCCAAGTGATACAAGGCGTAAGTGGTTGATCATGTTCATCCATGGCAATGACACTATGCATGGCACTGCTAAATGAAACAAACGATAGTTTTTTTTGTGAGTGATGTTTCATGATATTCGAAGTCGCTTGTAGGACTACTTGAAAAATCTCCTCAGGATTTTGTTCAGCTGTCGCTATATCTGGTGTATAAAGCGGGTACCCGATATTTTCTTGTTGGATAACTTCGCCTTTGTCACTGAATAAAACGGCCTTCGTACTGGTGGTTCCGATATCTATACCTAACATGTAGTTAGTCATTTTGTGGCACGACTCCTTTGGACAGCAGTTGTTGGGACATCCATAAGTCTTCTACTTTACCTTGAACATCATCAAAGTTTTCATGTAAAGACTTAATCATAAGGTCTCTATCTTTTGCCTGGATTGCTTCAATATAAAGCTCATGATTCTTTACAATCCGTGTAAAGTCTTCATACTTTTCTTTGAAGCGCATACGCATCGACAACAGAATGAGACTTTCCATCACGGGCTTTAGGTTATTCCAGATCATCAGGATGTATGAATGATTAACTGCACGAATAATCGTTTCATGGAACAAGACATCTTGATATGAAAACTCATCGGCATCACTATATTTGACTGCGACTTTCATCATTTCGAGTATTTTACTAAGTTCCTTTGCTAAGTCATGAGTGTCCATCTTTATAAGACGTTCAAATACGAAGGATTCTATAAGTAGACGAACATCATAAATTTCTTCTATTTCTTTCTCTGATAGACCAATAACGACCGCACCCATTCTTTCGAGTCGGATGATATTTTCGGAGGCCAGTATTTTTAACGCTTCACGAATAGGTGAGCGACTTACAGCAAAATCAGCAGCTAATTTATTTTCAGATAGTATGGTACCGCTTTCAATTGCGCCAGAAATGATGCGCATTCTAAGCTCGGATGTTACACGATCCCCAGCAGAGGCTTTGAGAAGCCATTTGGAGGGATATAGGAATTCACTGGACAGAACCATAAATTCACCTTCTCATTAATCAAGTATACTTGTATACAAGTATTATAATCTAAAATTTTAAATTTGCAAGCGTATTCATTAAATTGATTTTGTGAGCCTGTTCGGTCCTTTTTGTGCAAATGCACAATCAATTTCGTCTGTTCTTCAATATAATTCACACGCTGCAATCGATATAATGAAAGCGTAATCAAAAATTGCCCGGGGGGTTAGACAGATGGAAGGGTTAACGATCAGTTGGATAGGAGCTCTAGCAGGGCTGGCTATTGCAATTATTTTGATATTAAGAAAGCTGAATCCGGTTTACGCTTTATTTTTGGGAGCTATTGTAGGCGCTTTATTGGGCGGAGCCAATCTGGAGCAAACGATCAGCGTATTAATTAGTGGTACGCAAAGTGTGATGGGGACGGTCATTCGTGTGCTCGCGGCCGGTGTATTAGCAGGCGTGATGATGGAGTCTGGGGCAGCGGAGACAATTGCACAGGCTATTGTAAAGAAGTTTGGCGGCAGTAAAGCGATCCTTGCCCTAGCGTTAGCGACGATGATTATTACAGCAGTAGGCGTATTTATTCCCGTCGCAGTGCTAATCGTGGCACCTATTGCTTTGTCGGTTGGGAACAAAATGGGGATTTCCAAGCTGGCTCTCCTGCTGGCCTTGTCTGGAGGCGGAAAGGCGGGAAACATTATCTCTCCAAATCCCAATACGATTGCGGCAGCACGCGGGTTTAATCTGGATTTAAGCCACGTGATGTTGGCGGGTGTGGTGCCCGCGATATGCGGATTAATCATGACTGTTCTGGTGGCGTCTATGTTAAAAAACAAGGGCGTGAAGGTATCCGAACAGGATATTATGGATAGTGATGTCGATACGTCGAAGTACCCGGCATTGGGACGGGCGATTGTAGCTCCGGTGGTAGCCGTTATTTTGCTGATGATTAACCCGATTGGTTCCATCTCTGGCATTGAAGCACTGTCGAATTTCAAGGTCGACGCGATGTACATTCTGCCGATTGCCGGGATTGTGGGTATGCTGGCCATGGGACAAGGTCGCAATATTCTGAAGTATTCGGCTTCCGGTTTGAATAAAATGACGGCAACCGTGCTCATCTTGATCGGTGCAGGCGGAATTGCGGGTCTGATATCTGCGTCTAATTTATCTGCTCAGGTAGTTGGCTTGATTGAGGCTTCGGGAGTTTCTGGCACATTTTTGGCACCGCTTGCAGGGATTCTGATGGCGGCCGCCACAGCATCGACTTCAACTGGCGTTATTTTGGCGACTGGCTCGTTTGGGGAAGCCATTCTGAACATGGGGACAGCCCCGTTAGCTGCTGCTGTTATGGTGCATACAGGAGCTACCGTCATTGATTCCTTGCCACAGGGCAACTATTTCCACGTTACGGCAGACAGCATGAAAATGAGCATTAAGCAACGGATGGGATTAATCCCTTATGAAGCTATTGTGGGCGGAACTATGGCGATTGTAGCAACCATATTGTATGGATTCATACTTTAATATTCACGATGGGGTGACAAAATGAGAGAGAAAACATTTGTACTGGCACCGGATTCTTTTAAAGAAAGCATGACGGCAAAGGAAGTGTGCATCGCAATGGAGAAAGGATTGCGCAAGGTCTATCCGACAGCCCATTATGTCCACGTTCCGATGGCAGACGGTGGTGAAGGAACAGTGCAGTCACTGGTGGATGCGACAGGCGGGCAGCTTCGTTACATGGAGGTGACAGGACCGCTTGGAGAACCTGTAAAAGCGGCATATGGCTTGCTGGGAGACGGCACCACTGCGGCAATCGAAATGGCATCTGCCAGTGGAATCCATCTGGTTAATAAGGACAATAAAAACCCGTTAAAGACAACAACCTATGGTACGGGTGAGTTAATACGTGAGTGTCTGAACCAGGGAATTCGAAAAATTATCATCGGCATTGGCGGAAGTGCGACGAATGATGGCGGTACAGGTATGGCGGAAGCGCTGGGGGCTAGATTTCTGGATGCGGCAGGCAATACTCTTCCACGCGGCGGCGGCAGTTTGGGCGAGCTGGACAGCATTGATATTTCATCACTGGATGACCGCTTGCAGCAGGTGCAATTGATTGTAGCCTGTGATGTGACAAACCCGTTATGTGGGGAGCATGGGGCATCTCGTGTATTCGGCCCACAAAAAGGGGCAACCCCGGAAATGGTGCAGCAACTGGATGCTAATCTTGCCCATTATGCGGATGTGGTGAAGCAGCAGCTGGGCAAGGATGTGCGCGATCTTCCAGGCGCGGGTGCAGCAGGCGGATTGGGCGCCGGTTTATTGATTTTTACTCAGGCGGCGCTACAAAAGGGCATTGAAATCGTGATTGAATACACTGGCTTAAAGCAGAAGCTAGCCACGGCCGATATCGTATTGACGGGAGAAGGCGGCATTGATTTTCAGACCAAATTCGGTAAAACTCCGTATGGAGTAGCTCAGGCAGCCAAACAATCGGGCAAAAAGGTCATTGCGGTTGCAGGTTATATCGGGGAAGGGATCGACACGCTATACAAGGAAGGAATAGATGCGGTGTTTGGCATCGTGCCGGGAGCCTCGGAGCTGGGTAAGCTTCTGGCCGAAGGGCCGCAAAACGTAGAGCGCACATGCGAGAATATCGCAAGAGTGCTTCAAATCAGTGAGAAATGATCGGATTGATAGGCGAGGAACATAAAACGGCATAATATAATTACAATGGAATACGAGCGCTCGCCTGTAATCCCGGTTTTCATTAGCCAATGGAGATTGGCAGAAAAATTCGGGAGTGACGGCGAGCGAAAATAGGATATAATCGCAGCATGATCTGGCGTGATACAGCAGTTCATTGATGCAGCGCCAATAAGCCGTGCGTAAGTTCAATAAGCTGAAGGAGATTCCGGGGATCTTTGCCAGTTAAGGTATGGATGCGCTTCAAGCGGTATTGCAGTGTATTTCGGTGAATGTTTAATTCATCTGCGGTAAAGGAGACACTGCCGTTATGATTAATAAAGCTTCGCAGCGTATCCAGCAAATCCACGGTATCTTCCAGCTTGCTGACCAGGTGGATTGTGTTAGTCAGGTTGGTTTGGCTTAATTTGACCAAGAATTCGACTTCTGCAAAAGAGACAATCTGCACAGGTGGACGCAGAGCTAGTACAACATTCATAGCGGACTTGGCTTGCATATAAACATCGGCAATGCTGTGCTCTTGTCTGCTGATGGCAATCAGCACATCAGGATGGCTGCGTACAAGTGGTTCCAGTAGCTTGGTCGTTGGTTCCTGATTTTGCATCAGGATGAGATAACTGTCTTCCTCCATCCGAAAGGATGGATGCTGCATGAATATATTGGATAATTCGGCGAAATGAGCAGGATCGGAAGGAAGATGCTTTACATATACGGCCGAAGTTTTGAGAAGCAAATCAATGTGATATTGAGCAGCTTCTTTTTTTATTTTTTGGGTATAGGCTCCCTGATGATTTAACAGCATTTCCAGTACAGATTTTTTGCGGTTGGCCTCATGGGCCAAGTGCTCCAAGGAAATACGCTGTTCAATCAGGAGAGACACCGTAGTTTTAACAATGTTGCAAAAAGGACGAACTTCGTCAGGATTGCCTGAAATACCAATGACACCAACTAGCTCATGATGAATGACAATCGGTTCATTGGTTCCTTTTTTCTCGTAATGTCCGTCCTGCCACACTTCAATCATTTTCCCGGTTTCGAGCGCCTGAACAGCCCCTTGGTGAATGGTTCCGATTCGTTCACTCTCGCCGCTGCCAATGATGATGCCTCGTTCATTCATAATATTGATATTGTATGGGATATCCTTCATCATTTTGTCTACGATGTCTTGGGCTTGTCTTTCGGAGAGCGGAAACAGATCAGGATTCCTCCTTTATCTAGTGATGTAAGGTGTTTTACTGTATCACATTAATTGAAAGGGCTTTCAATTTGTTGTGCATCTGAACAATATAATAAAACAGGGCGCCGAACATGTCAGCCTATTTTATCATAGATATCAAGAATAGTTGTATGCGAAAAAACAGGGCTCCAAGGAGCACCTGTCTTTTGCGTCTTATTCTTTCATTATTCGTCCTGGTCCGTCACGATGTCTAAGGTCGAACCTCACGAAAGCTATAGGTAATATCATGAATTTCTTTCTTTAAACGGCTATATTTTGATGCAGGCGTATACCCGATGATCTGGTAGAAATTATTTTCAGTCTCAATAATGGCTACATGGGTGACATAATGGTTTATATCTTTCTGTCCTTTAATCGTGAACTGAGTGGCTGGATATCCTTGAATCGTGGTGTTGGATGAAGGTCCTACTGTAGAGAGATTAAACTCTTTGGTCATGTTGTTTTGAATTTTCTTTGTGTAGTACTGGCGCGTTACATTACCCAATTTCTCTTTCGAATTGGATCGTACGATAACAGACTTTTCAATGTAGGGATTGAATATTGCAATATCTGCTTTTCCTTCCCGGTCCGGGTCTGTCGACCAGTCTAGTGGGGCAGAAATCTGAAAATGTCCATCTCTACTTACAAAGCTCTGCTCCTGCTTGCTTACCGGAGCTTCATTGGACTTGTAACTGTTTGCCAGTACAAAAATAGCATTTACAAACGAGGCTCCCAAGATCACCATTGCGGTAAAAAATATGAAGAGCGACCGTCTCATTGTCTTTTTGCTAATCGGCTCCAAGTCCCGCACCTTTACCACATATGTACCTGCAGCTAAATCACCAATTCGTTGTCTAGAGGCAGTTACTAACACGCTGATACCAGCAGGTAGTGAACCCATTAGCAATGGATTGGTGTCTATTAACCTGAGCAGCGTACGAATGAGTGATTTAAGAAAACCAGGAGGTCTTCCTTCTCCGGTAACCACCTTAATACGAAAAACGAATTTGCCAAGCGTATAGCCTGTGTAACCCTCCAAGAGCAAATAATAGCAGAAGAAAGCTATAATCAGAATGCAACGGGAAGCAATCGCTAAGGGCAACAACCATCTGTCTGTTATCTGAATGACTGAGATAAAGAAACAAATATACCCGATTATAAAAAATATAAAATCAAAAAGGGTTGCTCCCCAACGTCTAAACAAAATAGACGAACCGTAGGTTTTTGATATTTCGGCCATTCTGTTTGTTTCCCCATAGTTTTGCCCATGCCGAATGTACTTCTCTCTTGCTGCTACTTGTGAATTCTGTGGGATGTGCTGGTCTTCCAAATCGTACACCTCATTTTAATAATCCATAATTTAAAAACACACTCCTTATATAACGGTCTTTTTATCATCCATGATTAGGAAAACATTCTATAAACAAAGAACTAATTATAAATATCCCTTTAGAGGTATTCTTTCATTTACATTATAATTGGAAGAAGCAAGTAATGATCATCGAATATTGAACTTAGCGGCGTAGGTATGCAAGGAAAAGCTTGCGAAAGTGAACAACGGAGAAGGCGGTGAGAATATGAAATGTGAGTTTCCGGTTATAACAACCGAACGTCTTGTATTACGAAAAATGGTAGCGACGGACAGCAAGGACATGTTGGAATACTTTTCAGATGAGCAGGTGATGAAGTTTTACGGGCTGAGCCCATTTGAGTCTGAACAGGAGGCACTGGATGAGATCCGTTGGTATGATCGGATTTTTGGGACAGATCAGGGAATCCGCTGGGCTCTTCAAACGAAGGAAGGTAAAATCATCGGTTCTTGCGGATTTCATAACTGGGATCAACGTCATCACCGGGCAGAAATGGGCTATGAATTGTCCAGAGCCTATTGGGGTCAAGGGTTAATGTCCGAGGCACTTGCGGCTGTGATCAACTATGGGTTTCATACCCTACCGTTGAACCGCATTCAGGCGCTAGTAGAGCCGGAGAATACACAATCCTTGCGTTTGCTTGAAAAAGCAGGCTTTCGGCAGGAAGGAATCCTGTCCCAGTATGAATTTACATCCGGGAAATATGATGATCTTTGCATGTGCGCACCCGTTAAATCAGAATATATCAATCGTTCTCAGAAATGAGAGAAGTAGTTGGATCAAGGGGTATACACATTTCATATTGCTCAATAGGGTCCTTCGAGAAGCCTGTTTTTTGGATAAAGCCTTCAAGAGAGTTATTGTCGGACAGGCAGATATATACCTTCTCGACCTTTTGGGTTTCTGCCGCTTTATGAAGTAGGGTACGTCCAAGGCCTTGGTTTCGATGTTTGGGATCGACCCAAAGAAAGTTGATTTTACCTTGAGCACTCATAGCAATCATACCGACTCGGGTTTGATTCACCGCATAGATGCCGAGAAAAACTTCCTGTGTGCTGTTAGCGTAATAAGGTGTGTCACTTTGCCAATGGATGTGACAGTCGGTAAGAGTTGTACGAAAATCTGCGACATCATCAAATGTTAGTTTCTTAAACATGTACGGTGATGAGGGAGCGGGAGAGATTGATGGGACAGTACCGTTGTAGTATTTTAGCGTATAGCGTACCTCATAGCCGTGCTTTTTATAGAACTGGACAGCCCGATCATTATCCGTAATGACTTCGAGCCATAGCTGCTGACAGTTCTCGGATATGGCCGTTTGTTTATGCAATTCGAGCAACCTGTTGCTAATACCCTGGCCACGGTAAGCTGGACCGATGCATAGCGTGCCGCAACGCATGGTCTTATACCCGTCAAACTGCCGGATACCGCCTAGAATCAAGCCAATTGGCTGATCTTCATCCATGGCAAGGAAAGAGTGGCTCCGTGAATTACCCTCCGGACCGAAAAAACGTGCCGCGAAATCGTCTTGTTCCATGGTCAGGCGAATGGAATAGTCTGAGAATCCGAGCGAAAATGCCTGGAAAATGTGCTCCATGCTGACTTCATTGCATCTCAAATAGGTGATCACTGTTCTTCCTCCTGAAAATCCAGTATATTGGGATTGTCTTATTATACACTCCGTATGTTGCTGTAGGGTTACAATGAGTATATCGATAAGCTAATATAAGGCTAACAAAATATAACCCGGTATGCCTGGACATTCTTTATTGTTGGAAGATAGGAGATTGGAATGAACAAAAGGCAAGTAGAAATTTTCCGCAAGTTGTTAACTGAATCGAACCGACTGTGGTTAGTGCAGGATCTGGCCGATCAAACGGATTGCTCAGAAAAGACGATTCGAAACGATCTAAAAGTAATTGAAGAATATCTAGTCAAGCACTCCAATGCCAATCTGGTGAGAAGACCGGGACGTGGCATTTATTTGGAGATCAGTGAAGCGGAGCAGGCTGATTTATTTCACCGGCTGTATGCAGGCGATAGTACAGCCCAGCATGAATCGGATGAGGAGAGGGTGCTGCATCTCGCCTATCGGCTCTTGATGGATGCCAAGCCTGTAACGATACAAGATCTGGCCTCTCAGTATTATGTGAACAAGACGGTGATCCGTAGAGATATGGAAAAGATTGATGACTGGCTGCACAGCTTTGATCTTGCCTTGATTACCAAGCAGCGCGTAGGCTTGACCATTCAAGGCACTGAGAAAAACAAGCGGATCGCTTTGGCGCGGATGAATCAGCTGATTGATAGTCCTGAGTTGACGGGACAGATGATGCGCAAGCAGTTTGAGCCACACGAGATTGCCACCATCCATCATGAATTAAAAGTATTTCAAAAGCATCATGAACTCAGCTTTACGGATGAAGCCTTTGAGGGTCTCATGCTCCATATTCTCTTAATGGTCAAACGAACCAAGCTGGGACAGCCCATTTCTCTCTCCGAACAAGACATTGCCTTTTTGCAGGAGAAGGTTGAGTTTACATGGGCTACTGCGTTTTTACGGCAGCTGCAAAAGCTGTTCTCCGTACCTTTTTCCAAGGAAGAAACGGCCTATCTAACCCTGCATTTGCTGGGCGGAAAGTTCCGTTACCAGCAAGAGGATAGAAAGGGGAAACAAAGCGATCTGGCAGACAGCCATCCGCTTTTGCCTAAACTGATTGAGCAGTTAGTCCGGCGGATGTCGGAGCTGAATATGATTGACTTTTCCAAAGATAAGATGTTGCTGAAAGGGTTGAAAGTCCATTTATATACGACCCTGAATCGGCTTCAATATGGGTTGACGGTGTCTAATCCTATGCTGACTGAGATCAAGAAGATGTACCCTTACATGTTCGACCGGGTTATTATTACGCTGGAAGAGGTAGGGAATTTGGTTCGGTTATCGTTCCCCGAGGAGGAAGCGGCGTATTTAACGCTACATTTTCAGGCTTCTGTGGAGCGACTTCACCAGAAAGAAAGTCATCCTCAGAGGGCCATTATCGTGTGTCACATGGGCATTGGTATGTCCCAGCTATTGCGCACAAAGGTGGAACGTAAGTTTCCGGCTGTACATGTGGAGACAACTCTTTCGAAGGCAGAAGTCCAGGACTATCTGGCAACCCGGGAGGTGGATCTGATCATTACAACCGTGGATCTTCCAGAGCTTAGTGTTCCGCATATTCTCGTCTCTCCATTGCTAGATGCCAAGGATGAGCGTCAACTGGAGCAAGTGATCAGACGAATGGATGAGCCGGACCCTAGAGTCGCAGATGAATCTGTATTTTTTAAGTACACAACACCTTTTTTAGTCTTTCCCCAGCAAGAAGTGCAGCGTCCCGAACAATTGATTTCCAAGCTGGCGCAAATACTGGAGGACAAAGGATATGTGGAAACAGGTTATGTGGACAGCGTATTGGCGCGAGAGAAAATGTCGGCTACGACGATCGGGGGAGGCATAGCCATCCCGCATGGCGGCTCAGAGTGGATAAGGCAGTCAGCCATTGTAGTCGCTACTTTAAAGAAGCCACTTACTTGGGGAACCGAGAAAGTGGAGCTTGTGTTCTTGCTTGCGGTAAAACAGGATGGGCGGGAAGAAATGCGGCAGTTATTTAAGGAGTTGTCCCTAATCAGTGAGCAGCCAGCTCTAGTTCATGCTTTATCCAAGGAGACCGATGCGATGAGACTATTAGGGAAGCTAAAGGGATAAACTAAATTAAAAGCCATGCTTTGGAACAGGACTTATAGATAAGTCCTGTTTTTTTGTCCGTATTATTCTATTTTTCCGAAAGTTCCGGTAAAAAGTTCGCCCGATAACAGCAAAAAAGGCGGTTATACTATCAATGTAAGCGGAAACACCAGAGAGAAGGGGAATGACTATGAAGATATTAGCGATTACCTCATGTCCTAACGGAATTGCACATACGTATATGGCAGCTGAGAATCTGCAAAAGGCAGCAGCCAAGCTGGGTATCGAGATGAAGGTCGAGACACAAGGCTCCATTGGAGTAGAAAATCAACTAACGGAGCAGGAGATCCGTGAAGCGGATGGCATTATTATTGCAGCGGATAAGACGGTGGTCAAAGACCGCTTCGTCGGCAAGAAATTGCTGGTCGTTGGAGTACAAGATGGGATTCGCCGTCCGGAAGAATTGATCCAGCGGGTGATGAAGGGGAATGTGCCTGTGTACCAGGCAGAGTCACGTGCCTCCGAAGCTAGCTCACAGGAGAATAAACCGAAGCAAAATCCTATCTACCGCCACTTGATGAATGGTGTATCCTATATGGTGCCCTTTATCGTCATTGGGGGATTGCTCATTGCCATTGCATTGACGATTGGTGGTGAGAAGACACCAGGCGGTCTGGTTATACCGGACGGTTCATTTTGGAAGACGGTTCAGGATATCGGTTCGGCTTCGTTTACCTTTATGATACCCATCCTCGCTGGATTCATCGCGATGAGTATTGCGGATAGACCGGGGCTTGCACCGGGTATGGTTGGCGGATTCATTGCTGCGAACGGCAGTTTTTATGGAAGTGAGGCGGGAGCCGGATTTATCGGCGGAATTATCGCTGGTTTCCTGGCGGGTTATGTTGCACTGGGTATTCGGAAAATGAAGGTTGGGCGAGCGTTACAGCCGATCATGCCTATTATTATTATCCCTGTGTTGTCATCTTTAATTGTAGGATTAATCTTTGTCTTTATCATCGGTTCTCCAGTCGCACAATTGTTTGAAGCTTTAACGGGTTGGCTTGCAGGTATGCAAGGTACAAGTTCAATTTTATTGGCACTGATTTTAGGTGCTATGATCTCCTTCGATATGGGTGGTCCAGTCAATAAAGTAGCATTTTTATTCGGCTCGGCCATGATTGGTGAAGGAAATTACGAAATTATGGGACCGATCGCCGTTGCGATTTGTATTCCACCGATTGGAATGGGACTTGCAGCAATGATCAACAAACGTAAATTTGCACCAGCAGAACGCGAAGCTGGGAAAGCGACATTCACGATGGGATTATTCGGTATTACTGAAGGAGCGATTCCCTTCGCTGCACAAGATCCATTGCGTGTTATTCCTAGTATCATGGCAGGATCTATGGTCGGTTCAGTCATTGCGATGTTGGGAAATGTAGGAGATAAGGTAGCTCATGGTGGACCGATTGTAGCCATTCTTGGTGCAGTGGACAATGTGTTCATGTTCTTCATTGCTGTTATTGTCGGAGCAGCCGTCTCAGTTATCCTGGTGAGTCTGCTGAAAAGGGATATTGCAACTGCAAATCCGGCTGTTGCTGGAGAAGAGACATCTGGAAATTCTGCCGCAGTAACGGAACAATCTACGATGACTACGACTGCCGCCGAGTCATCAGCTTCAGCGATTGCATATAACGAGCCCGAGGTATCTTCGCAAGCCATTCACATTGAGAAGTTGACAGATATTGTAACGATGGATCTGATTGATCTGGATCTGGAAGGAACGACACAGGATGCCGTGATTGATGAAATGATCGGAACACTTGAGAGAAATGGAGCCGTAAGTTCTGCCAGTGGTTTTAAACAGGCCATATTGGACCGAGAGAAGGAAAGCTCCACAGGCATTGGAATGAATATTGCCATCCCTCACGGTAAATCGGAAGCTGTACTGAAGCCAAGCGTGGTCTTTGGATTGAAGCGGAGCGGAGTGGACTGGAAAAGCTTGGACGGCAGTGAAGCGAAACTAATCTTCATGATTGCTGTTCCGCGTAATAGCAAGGACAATGCACATCTGAAGGTGCTGCAAATGCTGTCTCGTAAGCTGATGGACGATCATTTCAGAGAAGCACTTCTGGCGGTTACTACCAAGGAAGATGCATATGAATTGTTGTCCCAGGTACATTAATTCCATACGCTAAGCAGAACATATTGTAATCCCTAACGGAACGCGCTGCAACGATAGTAAACGCAAAAGCAGTCTATCCTCATTTAAGGATAGACTGCTCTTTTATAGTAAAATATTATTCTTCATCAATTAAATATTTCTACGAGGATTGAGCCACGCGTACGAGCATATGAGCAAGCGCGTGCTGCTGCTCTTTGTCCCCTACCTTCCACAATTCCTGAAGAAGCTTCTCCTCGCTATTGCGCGGTTCTTCCTTGGCTGCCAGATAGCCTGCGATCTTCTCAGCTGCTTTTGCCATCACTTCTTCATTCAAGCCGATTTTTTGAGCCATTTCAATTTTGTCGCTCAAATAACTTTTGAATGAATCAAAGCTGCCCAAAATGTCATCCTTTTTGCTGTCGTCTATCCGATTTAATGTGTCATCTATCTTGTTCAGGGCCACTTCGCCTTCCTTATTTACAACATGATTATGCTCTGCCATTTCTAACGCCTCCTCAAGATTGTTTTCTAGGATAAGGACTGCTTGCGGTACAGTAGTACTTACCCCGGCTCACTAAAATGAAAACGGTGAGAAGCGGAGTGCAGGGAGACAATTGCTACATAAAGTCGAAAAAATAACGAATTACGTGAAAAAAGACGGGCGAGGTGTAGGTCAAGCTATCCACCCGGCTTAAGTAGCTTTTTTTCAAAGCATCGAACTTATCATCATCACCGATTAATAAATCTCGCTTCAGCACGGAAACCGTTAAGCTCCCGAAGAAACCGCTCAAGCTAATCAACATGCCCATAATAATCCCAAATTTCAGATCAAACGGCGTCAGGTACGGATAGATTAGATAGGAAGCCGCTATGGTTACGGGAAAAGCGAATGCAAAGCCTTCCCAAGTTATATTGGGATTGGATGTCGGGACGATTTTCCGCTTGCCGAAATAGAGCGATGCCAGATAATGTGCGACATCATTGAGTTGTGTCAGTACCACTAGAAAAAGTACAAGTTTCGCTCCATATTGCGGCGTAGCAAACTGAAAATATGCCAGGTGACTCAGTCCAAAAACCATCAGCATGAGTCCCCATTGAGTCGAGCTGACACTGCGCAAGAAACCAACGGTTCCTTTATTGATCAATCGAGGGAGCGGCAGCAGCAAGAATACATAGATAGGGATAAAGACAATAAACATTCCATACCACCCGATATAAATCCAATAAAACTGTACAGGAATCGCCAAGTATGCCCATAAAAATAACCTGCGGTCAGCTTTTCTAGATCTAATCATGGAGAAGTATTCTTTTAACGCAAAGAAAGTAAGCACCATCAAGGAAAGCAGTGAAACGATCGGATTGAAAAGTGTTGCCAGGCAAACGATAAAGAACATGCCCCACCAGGTCTTAATGCGAAGCCCAATAGCTGCATAGTCTTTGTTTGGCTGTGTTTTGGCTACCACTATATAAATCAGATGGATGATTAATAAGGCTATACAAATGAGGGTTAACGTGAATAACGAACTGTCCATTGCGACTCACCAACTTATAGCAAAATAGGATTCCATGAAGGGGGTCCTATGTTATTATGAAGGAATAATTCAAACTTGATAAGGGGAAATTTCGTAAATGGTAGCTGATCAGTCCGTTTTTATCTTGCTTACGAATACGGGAACGTTTCTTACGAGAGTCATTAAAAGCTATACAAGAGCGCCATACAATCACGCCTCCATTTCCTTCGACCGAGAACTTTCGGAGTTATACAGCTTCGGGAGAAAGACCCCCAGTAACCCTCTGGATGGTGGTTTCGTGAAAGAGGATATTAAAACAGGTACATACAGCAGATTTCCGAATACAACATGTGTTATCTACGAGCTTCAAGTAACCAATCGCGAAGTCGAAAAAATGAAGAGAGTTCTACACGTTTTTATCCGAAGCCGACAAAAATATATGTATAACTTACTGGGCTTGATTGGCGTTGCACTCAAAGAACCAGTCGAGTTCAGTAATTCTTATTTTTGTTCGCAATTCGTCGCGGAAATTTTACAGCGATCCGGCATAAAAATATGGAACAAGTTGCCTGCCCTTATCACACCAGACGATTTTCGGCAAAGTGACCGATTCCATTTGATCTACGAAGGAAAATTGAGCGAGTATGAGCCTCAAGCCTGAGGATAAGCACCGTATTACTCAGACTCCTCAGGCACAATCACCTCGATATGACGCGGTAGAATACGAACCTCAATAGGCAAAGACGGTCCTTCCTCACCATCTACATTCGTACTGACCGATTCTGCGGAGCTGACACTTACATGCTTTGCGGTAAAGTAAACGACGTCTTTATGATCCTTCAAGTTGCCTAAAAATAAGGATATACTGGCTGTCACCGTATTCAATATATTGAGGTTTTTGAAAATAAAGCAGTGAAGCAGGCCATCATCAACTGCTGCCCCGGGCACCAGTTTCTCAAATCCGCCAACTGAGTTGGTTAAAGCAGCAAGAAAGAGTGGGGATTCGCCTTCCCAAGTCTTGTCATCATAGCGAACGATAAGCGGATGGGCAGGATGGTTGATCAGTTCTTTCATACCTTCTTTAATGTAGGCAAATGTGCCAAACATGGATTTATCGTCTGACGACACAGCGGATAGCGACTCGGCAAGCGAGCCAGTGGCAACAACATTAGCAAACATTCGACCGTTTAAGAGACCCATATCTACGGCTTTCACGCGAGCAGAAGTGAGTGTACGGATCGCCAGTTCGGGACTTAGCGGAATTTGTAAGGCACGGGCAAAATCATTGACCGTCCCAAGAGGGATGACCCCCAGTTTTGGACGATGGTCTTGATCCATGAAACCATTAATGGTTTCGTGGAGCGTGCCATCTCCACCGAGGGAAACGACTAGATCATAAGTTTCCTGACAAGCAGTGACGCAAAAACGGGTGGCATCAAGTTCTTGTGCCGTCTCTTCGACTGTAACAGCGTATCCTTGCTCACGTAGAATTTCTTCTACGTTTCTGACATGTTGGAGGGACTCCTCTTTGCCGGAAGAGGGATTTACAATGACCATAGCTTTCTTCATACACATATTCCTCTCTTTGTGGAAGGTCTGGGTTACCAGGGTTACCAACCCTTACCCGTAAAGCATACCTTTAGACTCTAAATTAGACATGTATCATATTTTTAGTTACTATATAAAAGTAAATAAAAATATGAATGGAGGATTTCGTATGAAAATCGCATTAACAGGAGCAACGGGGCAGCTGGGGGCCATTGTGGTAGATACATTGCTTGCATCCGTTCCGGCAAAAGACCTTATTGTTAGCGTAAGAAATCCGGAAAAAGCAGAGGGGTTACGTAATCGTGGCGTTGACGTTCGTCATGGCGATTTTGATAAGCCGGAAACGCTGGATCAGGCATTTGCTGGTGTAGACCGACTGTTGATTATATCCGCAGACGGAGATAATGATACTAGAATTCGTCAGCATAAAGCGGCTGTTGATGCTGCTGTGCGTGCGGGAGTGGGCTTCATCGCGTATACCAGTGCTGCCAATGCCGCTGACAGCACTCTATTCCTTGCACCTGTACATCGTATTACGGAGGAGTTCATACGTGAGTCGGGTATTCCTTATTCCTTCTTGCGTAATAATTGGTATCTTGAGAATGAAGCAGGCACGATCCAATCCGTACTCGCGGGAGCTCCATGGCTAACCTCGGCAGGGTCCGGTAAAGTAGGTTGGGCAACCCGTGCTGATTACGCGGAAGCGGCTGCAGCCGTGTTGTCTGGCGAAGGGCATGAGAATACCATGTACGAGCTCTCCGGTAAGCCGATAACCCAAGAAGAGTTTGCGACTATACTTGCTGAGGTCCTGGGTAAGGACGTTCCTGTACAGCAGGTGGACGATGCTGCGTATGCCGAGATTATGCTCGGTGCGGGAGTACCGGAAGGTGCCATCCCTATTGTGGTAGGCATTCAACAGGCGATTCGCGAAGGAGCCTTGGATGTCGCAAGCAACGATTTAGAGAAGCTGTTGAAGCGTCCCCTTACACCGCTTAACCAAGGGATTAGTGAACTAGTCAAGCAAATTCAAGCATAATAACCGTACTGTCAAAAACGGATGCTACCTAGGAAGGTTAGCATCTGTTTAGTTACATTCATAAGTGGAACCGCGACTGATTATCCAATATACTTGTAGGGAACTCCAAGGTAGGCTTGGAATAGAAATAATATATGAATGGAGTACATAATACCATGTCTAATTTGCCAAACTGTCCTGAGTGTAATTCAGAGTACACCTATGAGGACCGCAGTCTGTTCATTTGCCCGGAATGCGCTCATGAGTGGTCTGCCGAGTCAGAATCCGTAAGCAGTGAAGATGTAAAAGTCGTCAAAGATGCGAATGGTAACATTCTGAAGGATGGTGACTCTGTAACGGTCATTAAAGACCTTAAAGTGAAGGGAAGCTCTTCCGTCTTGAAAATCGGCACCAAAGTAAAAAACATCCGTTTGGTGGAAGGCGATCACGATATTGATTGCAAAATCGATGGTTTTGGAGCAATGAAGCTAAAATCGGAGTTTGTCAAAAAGAATTAAAGTGTACAGCAGAGGAACTATTCAGTTCCATGAGGATTAAAAAAAGGAGAAGCCGAGGCTTCTCCTTTTTTACTAGCATTTGGCATCATTGGGCTTCCAATGCTCATGCCCACATAGATGTCATAGTGGTGCTAGCCATACAGTTCCGGTTCCCCTGTATACATTAACCAGCCCTTCGCCGGAAGCGGCCGAGCCCATTTTGGTTTTTCCCGATTTTTCGACGGTGAACTGTAGGGTGTTGGACCACATAAGGGCAAAGTTGCCATCCACCTTGAGCACATCATTTTGCAATTCTATAACGACTGCTTCATCAGAAGGGATCGGCGCTTGAAGTGCCAGCACTCCTTTTCCACGGGCGCTTAAATTAAATAACCCTTCTCCGCCCAGTGCAGCAGAAGAAAGATTACTGCGTGCAACGACGGATATGTCCAGCGTGGTGTCGCAAGCTAAAAACAATCCGTCTTCGATGGCAATGTCATCATTATCCACATCAATGAGCCAAATATATTGGTAGGTAGGCTCCAGCATAATGGTCCCCGTGCCTTTATAATGCGGTTTAATAGCACCTGTCCCCGTTACAGCACCGGATACCAAGTTTCGCATTAAGCCTCCGACGCCTTTTACACCGGTAGTCATTTCCATGCTGCCTACAGTATACTGCATGGCACCTGCCCTCATCATAATCTCACTATTATTGATTTCGATCATGAGCTGCTTGCGGCGCATGTTACTTTTGCTCATATAGTAATTGTCTTTTGCAGCTGCAACCGAGGTGCAACTCAAATCTGTTATGTATTCCAGTACCGTAAATCCACCTAATTGGTCAGTGATGGCAACATTGCTGTTATCCTTTAAATTATTAATGACAAAAGCCATAATGTATGTGCCTCCTTGTTGTTTTCATGGTGTGGGGATGGAAATCTTATTTATTCCATACCATAAATTCGACAAAGAGACTGCTTTTCCTGCGTGGATCTCGGCACTTCTCTCGCCTGATTTTCAGACTTAGAAAAGGAGAGCTTGAAAAAGATGCGAAAAAGGTTCAATATAAAGATATCGGTTTTTAAAATGATTTACTTTGGAAGCAGCCGAATAAAAATGAAACATATAATAGGGGGTAGCATAAGTGGAGATAGGTATAAGCACATTTGTAGAAACAACACCGGATCCCCAAACCGGTGAGGTCATCAGTCACGCACAACGGATACGTGAAGTGGTCGAGGAAATTGTACTTGCTGATCAGGTAGGACTGGATGTGTACGGCGTGGGAGAGCACCATCGTAAAGATTATGCGGCATCTGCTCCAGCTGTTATACTGGCTGCTGCTGCGGCACAAACCCAACGAATTCGCCTAACCAGTGCGGTTACGGTGCTTTCATCGGATGATCCGGTGCGTGTGTTTCAGGACTTTGCTACGCTGGACGGTATTTCGAATGGACGAGCTGAGATTATGGCAGGCCGAGGTTCTTTTATCGAATCGTTCCCATTGTTTGGATATGACCTGGATAACTACGATGAGTTGTTTGATGAAAAGCTGGAGCTGTTATTGAAAATACGTGAATCCGAAAAAGTGACCTGGAAAGGTGGACATCGGCCCGCAATCAACAATTTGGGTGTGTACCCGCGTCCGGTGCAAAATCCTTTGCCTGTATGGATTGGGAGTGGAGGCAATCAGGAATCAGTGGTTCGTGCGGGCTTGCTTGGATTGCCGTTGGTGCTTGCCATTATTGGAGGCAGCCCTATGCAGTTTGCACCATTGGTGGAGTTGTACAAAAAGGCAGCTAAACATGCAGGTCATGATGCATCGCTGCTTCCAGTTGCATCCCACTCGCATGGTTTTATCGCGGAGACTACCGAGCTTGCAGCGGATAAGTTTTTCCCTTCCACTCAGCAGAGCATGAATGTGCTTGGGCGTGAACGTGGTTGGGGTCCTTATACTCGTTCCAGCTTCGATGCCGCGCGCAGCTTTGAAGGAGCATTATATGTGGGCGATCCTGATACGGTAGCCAAGAAAATCATTCACCTCCGTAAACAGGTAGGCATTACACGGTTTCTATTGCATGTGCCCGTCGGCACGATGCCGCATGATGATGTCATGAGAGCTATTGAATTATTGGGAACAGAGGTAGCGCCACGGGTGCGTGAAGAGATATCCAAGTGGGAATTCGAGAACAAATAGGCGGATTGACCTCAGTATCGAGAAAGATAAAGGAGCAGACCATGTGAGGAGGTCGCTCCTTTTTTGGTTCTAAATAATCTGTACAGGTGGGGCCGATCAGATCATTGTTATTTGGTCCGTTTTTTATGCGTGATGCGTCTTTGCAGGAGAGGCTTTCCTTGTTTTAGTCTCTTAGGTTTTGCAGGAACTCTGCGCAAGATAGGTTTCTCTTGAGTTGCTTTGGAAGGCAGCGTCATGCGGAGTGTGGTTGATGCAGGTTTTCTTTGACTGCTGCTTGTTATAAAGTCGATAGTATAGTTCAAGACGAACGGGCTAACCGCAATTCTCCGCAGTCCCACGTTTCTACAAGTGGTACAGCCTGTATCCCAGCACCAATCGAAGGCATTTTCAGGAACTTGAGTGAAGTATGAACCTCGCCATGTACGTCCAAAGTCATCCTCGGCATAATAGAAAAACGTATTACCTCCGGCGAAACCGCTCCATACTTGAATCGTTTGACCGGGGTTCACACGAAACCAGCCTGCTTTAGAGTAGTTTGAAAGAAGGAAACGGACAAGAGTCTTTTAATTGCTAAAGTTGAACCATTTGCTGATGTCTATTTTGTGATGTTCATTCATAGATCGCCATTCGTTTGATTCCGGTTGATAGGTATAATCTTTTTGCCAGGTTATGATGTTTTCCACGATAGCCCGTATGGAAGAGACAATATAGGAGACTTCCTGATTGGTCATCATGGGATGAAGCGACAGACGCACCCAGCCCGGCTTTCGAGATAAGTCTCCCTCATGAATCAGGTCTGTCATTTGCTTAGATGCTTGCTGGTCGATGCCCAGCAAATAATGTCCATAGGGGCCTGCACATGAACAGCCGCCTCGGACCTGAATGCCAAATCGATCATTTAGTAGTTTTACAATCAGGTTATAGTGAATATGACCGACAACGAAAGAAACGATTCCCAGCCGATCTTGGCTGTTTCCTCCCAAAATATGCAGACCTGGTATGGTGCCCAAGCCTTTTAGCAATAATGAGGTCAGCTCCTTTTTACGCTCCAACATGCGGCTGTATCCCATTTGTTCCTTCAGCTGAATACAGAGCGCGGTTCGAACAGCCTGTAGAAAAGGAGGGGTCCCTCCATCCTCGCGTGCTTCAATACTATCTTTATACTCGTATCCACCCCAAGGATTGGTCCAACTCACCGTACCGCCCCCGGGTTGATCGGGAGCACAATGGAGGCACAGCCGCGAATCCATAATGAGAACGCCGCTTGTACCGGGGCCACCAAGGAATTTGTGAGGGGAAAATACAATTCCGTCCAGTTTCTCAAGGGGATCTGTAGGGTGCATGTCGATCTCCGCATAAGGTGCGCTTGCCGAAAAATCAACGAAACATACGCCGCCATGTTCATGCATTTTGCGGGATAACTGGTGAATCGGCACTTCAAACCCTGTAACATTGGAGCAGGCGGTAAAAGCGCCAATCTTGATCGGGCGATGCCGAAATTGAAGCAGCAGTCGTTCGAGATGAGCTGGATCGACCATTCCTCCAGGACCTGGAGGAAGACACACAACGTCTCCAATGGTTTCTGCCCAGGAAATATGATTGGAATGATGCTCCATGTGTGTAACAAAAATAACGGGACGGTCTTTTTCAGCGATGGGGTAGAGGGGCTTTAATTTTTCATGTATTTTCAATCCTAATAGTCGCTGAAGCTTATTCACCGCACCTGTCATCCCGGACCCGGCGAATAGAATGATATCATGTTCATTGGCATGAACGTGGTTCTTAATGATTTGTTTTGCTTTTTCATAGGCTTGGGTCATTAGAGTACCTGTCAAATTAGACTCCGTATGCGTGTTCGCCACAAATGGACCTAATTCATGAACTATTTTCGACTCGATGGGGCCATACAGACGACCGCTGGCTGCCCAATCCGCATAAATCAGCTTTTTAAGCCCATATGGAGATTCAAAGGTCTGGTGATAACCGATTGTATTTTCGCGATACTTTTGGAAATAAGCCTCGTTAGAAGGCTGATACCTACAGTTACTACTTCCGATTCGAGCCATGAGCATACGGCGCCTCCCAAGTCGTTCTATCTTCTTAGGGTACGTAGGGAGGCTGGAATAGGTTAAAAAAAATAGGCGAATGTCATCATTTAGTCAAAATAAAAAGCCTCATCCAATAGCAGGATAAGGCATGAGGATATATTAGATAAAAAGCTGCATATCCGACTCAAGCGCATCTTTTAGATACGTTTTTGCCTCGATAATTTCCAGTTCAGGGATGAATTCTTCCGGTTTAAAACCCATAATATCCACCGATAGCTTGCAGGCATAAAATTTGACGTTTTTCTTCCGGGCTCCTTTCAGGAAATGGATCAGCTTCGGTGCCTCATTGTCTTCCAGCATTTCCGTCAGCATCAGCTTGCCCAGACCGCTAAAATTCATATGGGATAGCGGTAAAGCTTCAGGCCCCTTGGGAGTCACCAGATCCATAAGTTTCTCGTAAATGGTCTTGTCCTCAAGCGTCATTTTATCGGGATCACGAACCAATGATAATCCCCAGAATGCAAAAAACATCGTAACCTCGACATCCAGCTCCCGAGCTGTATTGGCCAAAATCAGTCCGGCCATTGCTTTATCATAATCGCCGCTGAACATAAGCAGATTCATCCTTTTGTCCACGATCTTCCGCCTCCATTACCAACAGATATATTCAGTATGGATTTGGAAAGGAGAACTATGCCCAGTTCACATATTGATCACAATTGTGGGGGATGTATTGAATTGAAAGCAGGCTATACGCTTCAAGCGAGCGTTTACGATTTTGATCATGATGGAACCAACGAATTAGTCATTGCAGCGGGTGACTTAGCTACGAATGCTGAGATATGGGTTTTTTCATTTACAAATGTAGAAAACATTAAAAAGATAGATCCCTTTCATCAGGAGTTAGCTGTAACAGGGCAATCCTATATTACTTTAGATGGACATGAATTAGATGTGCCTTATGGCTCTCAAGGTTTATTTGAGACTTATAAGTATATAGATAAAGAATTTCTTACTCCGGTAAAGTAAGCTCGCCGTTACCAATGTCATATCTACAAACCACTCCCATTCTGTATAATCTCAAGGGAATTCAAGACACAAGCCTGAGATCGGGAGGACAATAAGAAAGTGAGTATAGAGAACAAATATAAAGCACTTGAGCTGGAGAAGCCGGGCATTTATGAGCTAGAGGGACTGGAAGTCGGGGTCACCTCTAATTGCAACTTCAAGTGTGATTACTGCTGCGCATATCAGCGGAACGACGGACAATGCATTAGCAGTAAAGAGGTCAAAAGTATCATTGATGATATTCCAACGTTAAAACGTGTGCGACTGTCCGGGGGAGAAGTGACCTTGAAGTATGAGGACTGTCTGGATATTGTGGCTCACTGTTCGAGCAAAGGAATCGCTACCCAGCTCAATACCAATGCCAGCTTGCTCAGCCCTGAACGAATTGAGAAGCTGCGTGACGCGGGGCTTTCCAACATTCATATCTCCTTCAACTTTACGGATGCCGATAAATATGCACAGTATTATCATGTTCACCCTCGCATGTATGAGAAAATCGTTCAAAATATTCGGTTATGTACCGAAGCCAAGCTGGAAACGGTGCTGGAAACTTTGCTATTTGCAGAGACACAGAACAATATGCCAGCAATCAGTGAAAAAGTATACGAACTCGGTGTGCGCATCCACGAAATCCAAAACAGCATTGTGATGGATCATACGAATTGGAACGCGATCTCCACCAAGGAAGCACTTGTCCGTTCCGTTCATGACCTGATTGCACACAAGAAAGACGATACCGTGCTGTATTTCACCTGTATGGACCGTTTTGCTGAGGCGCTGGGCTTTAAGGAAGAGCCAGGTGTATATTTTTCCAACTGTGTTGACGGTAAGAAACAGCTTCATCTTCACGGGAACGGGGATATTCTGATCTGTGAACTTTGTCATCCTGTGGTCATCGGTAATATTTATAACGGAACGTCCTTAAAGGATATTTACAAAAATAAGCCGAAGCAACTTCAGGAGTTTCTCGACAAACTGCCTTGTCCTGCATATGATGCGCTTTTTCCTGTAGGAAGCAAGTAGACATGATTTGAGATTATGAGACTACAGCATCTATCACCCTAGTAGTCAGGGTGGTAGATGTCCTTCATGTAACTCCATGAGTCCTTTATTATTTGTTTTAATGAAAGGGTTTACATGCTAAAATATATAAAAATGCGAACTTCTTAGGAAAGAAGGAGTAGATATGAGATATAGAAATGTAGGCAATAGCGGTCTTAAAATTAGCGAAATTGGACTGGGAAGCTGGTTAACGTACGGAACAGCCGCCGAACAGGAAGCAGCTCATACCTGTATTGCCAAAGCCTTTGAACTTGGAATCAATTTCTTTGATACCGCGAACGCGTATAATCGTGGAGAAGGCGAGAAGGCTATGGGAGCCGCTTTGAAGCCTTATCGAAGAGAGAGCTATGTGCTTTCTACCAAGGTTTTCTTTCCTATGGATTCTGGTCCCAATGACAGAGGACTGTCACGCAAGCACATTATGGAGCAATGTGAGGCGAGTTTGAAGCGCCTCGGCACAGATTATATCGACATGTACTTCTGCCATCGTTATGATCCAGACACTCCGTTGGAAGAGACACTGCGGGCGCTAGATGATCTTCAGGCTCAAGGCAAGATCCTGTATGCTGCGGTTAGTGAATGGAGTGCTGCCCAGCTCACGGATGCCTATGGTATCGGAAAACGGCTGAATCTGCGCCCGCTGATTGCCAATCAGCCGATCTATAATATGTTCGAGCGTTATATCGAGCATGAGGTACTTCCCGTATCCGGTCAGGTAGGCCTCGGCCAAATTGTATTTTCACCTCTGGCCCAAGGCATACTCACAGGTAAATACAAGCCGGGACAGCCTATACCGACGGGTAGCCGCGGGGCTGATGCCTCTGTCAATAATGTCATCAGCAGTTATATGAACGATACCGTTCTCAACTGCGTTCAGGAGCTGGATCAGCTGGCGAAGGACTTGGGTATCACCCTGTCACAACTCGCGCTTGCCTGGATTCTGAGAGAACCGGGGATCAGCGCTGCACTGATTGGGGCTACTAAACCGGCACAGATCGAGGAAAATGTGAAGGCAGTCGAGGTGACTTTGCAACCGGAGACCTGCGCGGAAATTGAGCAGATTCTGAAGCAAGCAGAGGGTTTTGAGCCTTTGCGCTAAGCATTCACACGAGCCTCTATTGAGGGAAGCCATCAATAACAAAGTCTCGCTCTTCCTGTCCGTAACAGAGAAGGGCGAGACTTTTTAACTGGCATCAAGCATGGCATAGATGCCTGAAACCACACTAAATGCGATTCCGCTCACTAAAACAAGGATTTGCTTCTTGCTGAGATCCAGGGGATCAAAAAAGATGGGCAACAGCCATTTTAGGGTGATAACAGCCCATAAGCCCTCCAGTAACCCTAGTATCAATACCTTTTGCCCCCAGTGAAGCTTCATTTGCGGTGTTAGCGGACCTTCAAGAAACAGGTCACCTGAAGTATGAATATTCCAAGAAACAATAACTACGAATATAAGAAGAGTTAACAGTGTTGACATAATATAGGCGATATCTTTTTTGGCCTTTTTCGTAAGTTTTGGCGATTTTTTAAACTCAGGCAAGCCAATCAGGAGAAAAACGATTCCCATAAAAATAGCCACGCCTATAAAGGAACCCAGTATAATATTCGCTATGATGCCGATGCCATTGATGATTAATAATAAAATAAGCTCCCCCCTTGGGGTTACGATGATAGTTATTTTATTGTACACGCAGGAACAAAAATGCTCAAATATTTGGAAAAGCCCCCGGCACTTGTGCTGAGGGCATTTTTTGAATTTTTGCCAGTTATAATGCTGATTTAATGACCTTTTTATAATACAGAATGGATAGCACTCCAAAGATGGAATATAAGGCGGTGTATAGTACCATCACGATGATCATAGGCATCCAAACTTCGGTCCCAAACAAGAACCAGCCGGATTGGACGGCGAAATAGCTGTGTGATAGGCCGATCACTAACGGAATGCCGAAGTTAAAGAGTTGTTTTATTTTAATGCCTCGCAGCAGGTCACTTTGGGTGAAGCCTAACTTTCTCAATACAGTATAATTGGCCTTTTCGTCTTCGCTCTCATCCATTTGCTTAAAATAAAGGATGCAGCCTGATGTAATGAGAAAGGTGAGTCCCAAAAAGCCAACGACAAACATGATCACTCCCATATTTCTCTTCTGATTACTGCTCATTTCAAACTGTGATGTTTGTTGATCATTAAAATTGGCAGCTGCAAAGAGGCGATCGGCTTCTTCAATCTGCGCTGCATTTAGCATATCAATTCCAATATATAAGGAGGACTTCTTTTGGATCTCTGGATTTACATCTTTCTTTAACCGCTCAAAAATGGTTTCGTCTACAATGACAGTGGGTACTCCCCCGGCTGCAAAATAGTATGGAATCACATAATCCTTTTTTAGACCCACATATTGTTGAGGTATGACTTCTGTTTTCCCCTTCAAATCCAAGGGTCCAAAGTCTTTCAAGGACATGAATTTCTGTAACATATCATTATAGCCCGTTAAAACCGATTGGCCTGGAGATACATCCGTATCCTCCACAGATCGGTCGCTTACAACAGGCAGTGTCGTGAAATCCGCACCCTTATTTAATTGTTCCATAGGAGTCTCCATAATTTGTGCTGTCTTCACACTGACTTGAATCACTTCAATTTTCTTTTCTCGATACTGTATATCATGCTCATGAAGTAACGCTTTGAATTTCTCCGCATCCGGCACATTCGTCATGGCAAAATGGGAAGGTACATTATCCTCAGCTGCTTGATCCGCAGAATAATAGGCGATATAGCTTAAGGATAGTAAACCGATAGCAAGTGCCGATACTGTCGTAATAATGGTTAACAACAAAGCATTGGATTTCATGCGGAACATAATGGATGAGAGGGACAGCACCTCATGAATGTTTAAGTAGCCGCCTTTACTTTTTCTGATGATATTGGAAATAAAGCGGATGGACCCTTTATAAAAGAGAAATGTTCCGATGATGACAGAGCCCAAAATAAACACCATTGCCATAAATAGCTCATTTAGGGATGTAAAGTCTCCACCAAATAATCTGGAGGAAACATAGTAACCTAACGCGATGAGTGAGACGCCAATGATCCCGATAATCATCTCAAAGATCGTTATTTTCTTGATTTTCCCTTCGGTGGTTGAGGTCACTCGGAACAAAGACAAAATACTTTGTCTTTTGATAAAAGAGTAATTCATGACCATAATCAGCAAGTAGATGACAACAAAAACGATGAGTGTTTGAGTCAGTGCTTGGTTCGAGAAATATAGAGTGGCAATAGCCTCGATGCCCGTCGTCTTAAATAAGATCATGATCACTAATTTGGAAAAAGAAAATCCAACCCCAATTCCAACGAAAAGAGAACCGAAGTATAAAATTAAGTTTTCAGCACTTAGAATGCGAAAAATTTTACTTTTTGTCATTCCGATCAGTTGAAATAGGCCAATTTCTTTACTGCGTCTTTTTATAAAAATATTATTAGCATACAAAAGGAAAATACATACAATAGCGACCAGTAAGACGGATGCTGCCCGTATAGAAGCTGCGCCTTTAACAGAGCCCTTCACTTCGTCCATGGAGGGATCGTATTGTAATGTGACAAAGGCGAAATAGAGCGCAACACTGAAAATGAGAGCAAAAACATAAAGGTAATAATTTTTCAGGTTTTTTTTCAAATTCTTTAGAATGAGCAGATTAATGTTCATATTGGACCCCGCCTAAGACCGCTTGGGTTTTCATGATATCCTGGAAGAAGCTCTGCCTTTCCTGCACGCCTTTATGAAGCTGCGTATACATTTGCCCATCCTTCATAAAAATGACTCGGCTGCAATGGCTGGCTGCAACAGGATCATGCGTGACCATAATAATAGTTGCTTTGCGCTTTTGGTTCAGCTGACCCAGCTTGTTTAATAGATCAGAAGCCGACTTCGAATCAAGCGCCCCCGTAGGTTCATCGGCAAAAATAATCGTAGGCTCATGAATAAACGCTCTAGCCGCAGATGTACGCTGTTTCTGTCCACCCGAAATTTCATTGGGATACTTGTCCTTGAGCTCATAAATCCCCAGCTCTGTAGCCACCGCCTGAAATCTTCGGTTGGCCTCTTTTTTAGGCGTTTTGGTGATAGATAGGGGCAAAAGGATATTCTCCTTCACGGTGAGCGTATCCAGCAGATTATACTCTTGAAAAATAAAGCCTAAATGCTGTTTGCGGAATTCAGCCAGTTGCTTTTCTTTCATTTTCGTCATTTCGATATCATTGATCTTAATGGAACCGTGGCTTACTTTATCAATGGAGGAAAGGACATTTAGCAGAGTGGTTTTACCTGAACCGGAGGCTCCCATAATACTGACAAATTCACCTTCCTCAATAACGATATCTATTCCCTTCAAAACCTCCTGCATATTTAGCTTATTACCATAGCTTTTGTGAATCTTATGGGCTTCTAAAATATTCACTTCGATGCACTCCTTATTGTTCTTGTAGCCTTATTATAAAAATCGTGCCGATGCTTTTCCCTTGATTGGGCGAACAATACATAAAAGCATGTGACATCTCTGTCACATGCTCATCATACTTACGAAATCATTTCGTTTGGGGAAAATTAAAGTGAAGGTAGTACCCGTGTTCGGTTTGGAGTGCACATCTATATGTATGAGCAAGGACTGCGCTGCCTTTTTCGTTAAATATAACCCCATGCCTGTTGAAGTATGATCGGAATGTTGGGTCGTGGATGTAAAACCTTTCTCGAAAATACGAGGTATATCCTTCGGATCAATCCCACGCCCAAAGTCTTGAACCTCAAGCTGTATTCGATCCTTATGTTCATAGCTGTGAATGATAATATCACTGGCATCGCTATATTTGATGGCATTGGTTAAGAACTGTCTGATGATAAAAGCTAGCCATTTGGCATCACTTAGCACTTCCATTTGCTCAAGTCGGATGTCAAAACCGATCCCTTTTTGGATGCACCATGACTGTAATGCTTTGATCTCTTTAAAAACCAGAGATTTTAAATCTACTTGCTCGACGTACAAATCGTTTTCAATAAAAGATATGCGCTTCTGGTGCAACTGTTGGTCCAGCAGTAAATGAATTCGCAGCCATTCATAAGTTAGCTGAGCCTTAAGAGATTTGTCATCCAGTCGCTCAATCATCAAATGCATAGCGGTTAAAGGTGTTTTCACCTCATGAATCCATGATAACAGTTCATCCTTTTCGTGTTCCAGAGTCAATTGATTTTGCGAGATCATCTGTTGTAGTCGTTCGGTCTGATGGACAATTTTGTGTTCAATGATTCGCTCAAATGGACTTTCAGGTTCGCCCATTCCGGTTAATTGGAGAGGCCCCTCCCATTCTTCCAAGGCCCTATAGAACTTGGTTTCCTTGGGATAGCGAACGATTAAAAAAACCAGGAAAACCAACATAGATAAGAAAACGACATACAGGATCGGCATTAACGGGATGGCCGTATCCACATAAGCAATGAGAAGGATCAGCATTTGTTGGCATACAAAAAGTAGAATCCAGCTCCGCCTCTCTGTAAGGTATTTTTTAATCATAGGCAGGTGCCTCTTCTGTAGCCATGTAGCCTTGCCCCACTTTTGTTTCAATGAAACAGCCCAAATCCAACTCGTCCAATTTTTTACGCAGGCGGTTCAAGTTGACGGTCAGGGTATTGTCGCTGACAAAACGTTCATCATCCCAGAGGCTTTTAATTAATTCCTCTCGTGTGACAATTTTATTTTTTTGTTCAATCAGCAGCTTCAAAATAAAAATCTCGTTCTTGGTTAATTCGATGGAGCCAGCCTCATTGGCTACTACATTTTTTTCATAATCGACCGTCGCTCCACGCCATGTTTTCAGGGAAACAGGTTCGGTATTGTAATTATATACACGGCGAAGAGTCGCTTGTAATTTTGCAATCAGTACATCAAAATGGAAGGGTTTTTGGATAAAATCATCCGCTCCAAGCTGCATTGACATTACTATATCCGTAGGGTGATCCCGCGATGATAAGAAGATAATCGGGACGTTAGAGTGGGATCGAATCATTCGACACCAATGAAAACCATCAAATTTCGGCAATTGAATATCAATCACGACCAGATCGGGCTTTATCGTTGTGAATTCTTGAATGACTTTACTAAAATCCCGGATGCCGTACACATCATAGGCCCATTGAGTTAACCTGTCCTTTATTTCATGGAACAAAGTTTCATCATCTTCAATCAGCAAGATTTTAAACAACGATTTCACCACTTTTACTTTTTTATATAAAGTGTATAGCAAAATTTGTTTATGTGCTATATGTGAAAGAATCAACTTGATATTGCGATAATCTGCTGTTAATAGTTGAGGTTTATAGTTGGTTTATATCTACTATTTCATACCGTTAAAGGATGGATGTATTGATGGGAATTCACACCTATTTTCGATCGCTAAATGAGTTGGAAAGAATTATTCGTTGTCCAGGCAAGTTTAAATTCGAGGAACATAGTGTATCGGCTCATTCCTGGAAAGTCGTGCAATATGCCAAAACCCTGGCTGATATCGAAGAGAGAAACGGCCTCAATATTGATTGGAAAAAGCTATACGAGATTACCAGCAGTCACGATTACGGCGAGATTTTTATTGGAGACATTAAAACGCCTGTTAAGCATTCCTCCAAGGAACTACGGTTATTAATCCAGCAAGTTGAAGAGGGTATGATAGAGTATTTTATAGAAGAGAATATTCCCGAGGATTTTAAAGCAATTTTCCGCAAGCAGCTAAGAGAAGGTAAAGATGATTCTGTTGAAGGCTTAATTTTAGAAGTAGCGGATAAAATGGATCAGGTGTATGAAGCGTTTGCCGAGCTTCAGCGGGGGAATACCGAAAAGGAATTTATCGTGATGTATCGCAATGCGCTTGTAAAAATCAAAAATATTAATTTGAAATGCGTTGAATATTTTTGGAAAATATCCTGCCGGATATGGTTAAGGAAGAAACGCCTTCATCCATTGATATAAAAAAGATCACGGAAGAGGCCTTAGCTCTGTAAATGAATTTTCTCGCCGTCTTTCAGAAGCCGCGAAGCGCTTCTGTTCATACATAACAATAGTTTTTATAATAAAGCAGGTCGTTTTTTACATAATTTAAAAAATATAGTAAATTATTATAAGAGTATTTTAACTTTCTTCATTTGTATTCGTCAAAGAACGAGAAAGGATGTGTACATTTAACATGAATAAACCTGCTCGAATTATTTCTATTCTTATCCTTGCTGCAAGTGTAGTTGTGTTTGCTGGTTGTGGAAAACAGGAAGCAACAAGTCCCACCACCAATGAAACGGTACTGCCAGCAACCTCAGAATCGGCAGTAAAAGAAGAACCTGGTCAATCAGCTGTCCAGCATAGCTTGGACGAGATCAAATGGAATGAAGTTAAAGATCCTCTGATTGAGGATGGCATGATAACCAAACTCAAAGCGGCTATAGCCGCCTTTGTATCAAACGATTTGAATCAATTTCATGCTGCGCTTGCTCCAGACATTGGAACAGGTCACGATTATCTCTTAGAGCATCCAGTGAAGTTTACAGGGATTGCCGAAGCTATAAAAGAAAAGGATCGGGTATTGGTACCCGTAGTAGGCAAACGGCTTACTAAAGAAGAAGGTTCTTCACCTGATGTACAGTACACCTTTTATTTTGAAAAAGATAAGGGTGGATCATGGCAAATTGTTTCGATAGACTGATTCATATCTTATTCCAACCCAAGAGAAGACGTTAGAAGACGTTCTGATAAAATCAGAACGTCTTCTTTTCTTTCTCTACATATTATTTGAGCAATACTGACCAGTTAGGATCTTTGTATCGTTTATCCACCACTTCCCTTACCAGGATAAGCTCCTCTGGAATCTGATCTAGCTTTGTAATCCGGAATCATAAGTCTGCTTTGCCCTACGATCGCTCTATAGCAAGTACGTTATACTGCTTACCTACTGCATCATATGCTATGCTCTCCACTCCTCATGCATTATTTCATTATCCATCTTCCCGTAGAATGAGATGACAGTTTCATATGCCCCTTTGTCGGCTTGCGATTCCTTAAGTGAAGCCCTAACCAACTCCAGGCTATCATCCATCATTTTAAAAGATTTGGGCTCAGTCAGCTCAGATGGTCTAAAAGGAAATCTTGCTTCCGTCCATTTCTGTATACTTTCATCTTTAGCGAGTATATTAACCCTTAGCAGCCCCTGCCACGAACTATTTGATCCGATTTGAACAGTCTGTTCAATTTGCCAAAGAAATACCTGAAAATGTTAATCCTACGGAAAAACCTATCCAATCGGTCTATATATCTATTTCAATCTCTTTCAGCTCCTTGAGCCATACTTCTTCCTTATTCTTCAGTGACAGACTACCGCCGCTAATAATGGATTTGTACTTAATTGCCGTTCCCATTTGTTTTTTGAGATCCGTTACACTTAAAGTACGGGTAATGGCAATTTACAGCTGCCCCTTACAACCTAATCATCAAATTTTATTGAAAAAAATGAAATACTGCGTACGAAACAATGCTTGACTTCAAGTTAACTTTAAGTAGTAACATACGGAATGTAACGTATGGATTAGAACAGGCGATGGCTATTCTGACAATTTGGGAGTGATAGAATTGAAAAAGAAACAACTGGGTAACAGCGAGCTTCAAGTATCTGCACTGGGTCTGGGCTGCATGGGAATGTCCGAGTATTATGGTGAGTTGGATGATCAGGAATCGATCAAAACGCTTCATCGTGCGTTGGAGTTTGGGATCAACTTCTGGGATACAGCCGATGTGTACGGTGTGGGGAAAAATGAAAAACTGATCAGTCAAGTCCTGCGCAGCCACCGGGATGAGGTAGTGTTGGCTACCAAATTCTCCATTATGCGCGGAGAGGATGGGGGATTCCTGGGTGTCAGCGGCCGTCCTGAATATGTAAAACAGGCATGTGATCGTAGCCTGCAAAGATTGGGTGTAGATGTGATTGATTTGTACTATCAGCACCGTGTTGACCCGAATGTGCCTATTGAAGAAACAGTAGGGGCGATGAGTGATCTGGTTCAAGCGGGAAAAGTCCGCTATCTGGGGCTATCCGAAGCGTCTCCTGCACTGATCAGACGTGCTCACAAGGTACACCCGATTACAGCGTTGCAAACAGAATACTCCTTATGGAGCCGGGAAGCGGAAGATGAGGTTATACCCACATGTAAGGAGCTGGGCATCGAATTTGTGGCCTACAGTCCACTGGGCCGCGGCTTTTTGAGTGGGCAAATTCAGAAGTTTGATGATTTTGCAGAAGATGATTTCCGTCGCACGGTGCCGCGTTTTCAGCCTGAGAATTTCCAGAAGAATCTGGATCTCGTGCAGCATGTTAAGGATCTTGCGGCTCGAAAAGGAGTCAAGCCTTCTCAGCTTGCTTTGGCCTGGCTGCTTGCGCAAGAGGGAATAGTACCGATTCCCGGTACTAAACGGGTCACGTATTTAGAGGAAAATGCAGGAGCAGTTGATGTGGGCTTGTCCGCAGAAGAAATGGAGACGATTAACGCCATCATCCCTAAAGGAATGGCAGCCGGCCTTCGTTACCCGGCAGAGCGGATGCCAAATTGGCAAGCCGAATAATAAGGACCACGAGATAACCCCTTAAGCCGTCTTTAACACGAATCGGCGTGAAAGACGGCTTTGGGGGCTTTATATATACGCAAGAACGTGCTTCGTATAATGCCGAAGGCATCCTTTTACAAAACAGGAGCTTGCAATGCAGTATTGATATTTTGCAGATCCATCGACAGCTGCTCGTTTACGTTTCATGGGTGTACCAGCCACGCTCAATCAGGTTTATTCCGAGAGCATCATGCTATTCAGCTTCAACCTTGCCAAGCGCTTTTTTAGCGGGTCCTTCAATGACTTCGCCTTGATATGAAAAGCGTGAGCCATGACATGGGCAATCCCATGTTCTTTCGGCCTCGTTCCAGTCAACTTCACAGCCCATATGGGTGCACGTAGTGTCTACCAGGTGCAATGCTCCTTGTGGGTCTCGATATGCGCCCGCCCTTTTGCCGTTTACCCGGACGACTGCCCCTTCGTCTTGCTGGAGTTCTTCGGCTTTTTTATAGCTGATTTCCAGCTTCCCGGCAATCAAGTGTTTAGCCACATTCGCATTTTGTGTCACAAATGTTTTAATGTCGGGGTCCGCATGAAATCTTGAAGGGGAGAAAAGATCCTGATACGGGCTTTCCTTTCTGGTAATCAGATTCGTATTTAATAAAGCCGCTGCGACACTTGTGGTCATCCCCCATTTTCTATAACCCGTAGCCAAGAGGATGTTAGGAACATCGGCTAATTCCTGCCCGATATAAGGGAGCTTGTCTAACGAATACAGGTCCTGGGCCGACCAGCGATAGACGATTTCCTTTAATCCAAATGTTTGCTCTGCGAACTTTTCTAAAGCTTCATAGTATTGAAATGTGCAGATTCCTTGACCCGTTTTGTGGCCTTCGCCACCGACGATGACCATCGGTTCACCGTTTATTAGTACAGAGCGAAGCGAACGTTTGGGGGTTTCCGCACTTAGGTACATACCACCCGGATAGGTTTTATCCGTCTTGACCGCTAGTACATAAGACCGCTCGGCATGCAATCGCGCAAAATAAAGACTGTTTGGATCATTAAACGGGAAATGAGAGGAGGATACGACATAGTTGCAGGTAATCTTGTGCCCGTCGCTTGTATTAATAATAGAAGGGGTTCCTTTATCGACACCCACAACGGTGGTCTGTTCATAAATCTTCCCGCCTTGCCGGATGACTTGATTGGCTAGATACCTTAAGAAAGGAATCGGATTAAACTGAGCCTGGTTTTCCATCATAATAGCTGCTTTAGTTGAAAAGGGCAGAGGCGTTTGTTCGACATAACTTCCCGGGATGCCAAGTTCCTTGTAAGCTTTATATTCGTCGTTGATTTTTTCCACATGCGTATCCGCACTTGTATAAACATAGGCATCTTCTTCTGTAAATTGACAATCGATATGATACTCTTCTACCGTTTGTCTGATGAATTCAAGAGCATCGCGGTTAGCTTCATAATAGAGCCGGGTTTTCTCTTTACCAAAATGCGAGAGGAACTCGCTATAGATCAAATCATGTTGTGCGGTAATTTTGGCGGTGGTATGGCCCGTTGTTCCATGAAGTATCCGCCCTGCGTCAACGACTGCGACGTTTAGTCCTTTTTTAGAAAGTAAATAAGCAGTGGTAATACCGGTGATCCCCGCACCTACAATAGCAACATCCACCTGAATATCTTCATTAAGCTTGGGGAAATTGGGGACGTCAGTTGAAGCTAACCAATACGATTCTGGAAATTGCGGGAAGGTCGTACGATGCTCGGCTCGTGTCATTTTTACAAATACCCCTTTGATTACAATTTATGTATATTGTTATCATTATGAGTTTTTATATTCACTAATCCCAGCATGATAAACGAACAAAGCCGTCCTTAACGCGGATCGGCGCGAAAGGCGGCTTTGGAGATATACATATGAAACTAAGGACGTGGTTTGAAAATACCGAAAGGCTGCCCTACGGGCAGGAATGTACGGCCAAAATGTGCATTCAGAACGGCAGCTCCTGTGCCGTACAGCGAGAGTAGACCAATGCCCATTTCAGCATAAGCAGCGATGGTATGGAACACCTCTGGGGCGATGCCGAATGCATCGAAGCTAAGGCCGAGGAACAGAAAATCAATCAACACAAAAATAAAAAATAGAACCTTGTGCGTCTCCATTGCTCCAATGGTCATGAAAAGCGTAAAGATGAGATAGCCGGCAAAGGCAACGCCGAGCTGTCTGCCATCCACCGCCGATGCCAGCTCTGAGCCGAATACGCCCATTTTAATCATCCAGCTACTAGCTACAGCTAACCAGAAGAAGGCGTAAGCGCCAAATGCCGTCATGCCAAAGGTGTTGTTATGCTTTGCATCCTGAATGCAGGCAAACAACTGTGCAAAGGCACCAAGGAAAATAGCCCAAGGAATAATAAAGCTTAAGCCTTCAGTGAGACCAAGTTTTTGGGATGAAGCTACAAGCGTTACAATAGCCAAGCCAAACAGGCCGATCGCGCTCGGATCGGCCGTTATGATTTTTACGTTAGAATGAGATTCATTTTGCATGAAAAAATAGAAGCCTCCAATAATGTTCAAGTACGCGTCAATCTGCCGATGCCAGAATCACACTGACATATTGTAACGGAAACCAACCCACTCGCATAGTAGATAATGTGTTTTTATATTCATGAAAAGGAATACTTTCAGCTAGCGTTAATTTTGTTTTCAGCTTGACCGGGTACAATCAAGGCAATTTTCCCGGGGAGGATGCATAATTAATGAAAACAAAGACGAAAAAGACAGTTTGGATTCCGGCAATCATTGCAGTTACGGTAGCAGCTCTACTCCTAATCTACTATTACTACATGTCCTCGGTTTCCGGCGGCAAGCCTGGCATGCGACCTCCGGGAGGCAATGTACCAGGGCATATGGGCGGACGTCCCAGCGGAAAAGGTGGTGGGGGTAACGGGGAAATATTTAATACCTTGGGTACGATCTCCGTTTTTCTTGGAGCGGCCACTTTCTGTTGGTTCTGGTTTAAGAAGAAATTGAGATCACCGTCCATGTTGGTTCGAAAGGCCGGAAAGTTGTTTCACTCCTTGCATAAACTGCTGGGTTGGGCGACCTTGATTCTTATTGCCATTCACGGTGTCTATTTCCTGATTACCAAATTTCAAGATCACAAAACCTTTTCCGGACTGGCAGCCTTTGCTATTATACTGGCGATCTCCGGGTACGGCTTCTATATTAATAAAGTACGTAACAAGTGGATGCGAACCATCCATCGTATACTTGGACTGCTGTGGGTTCCCGTGCTGCTGCTGCATGCCGGCGGATCAGCAATTATGGCGGTCATCGCCACCCTTGCCATAGGGGGACTTGTCTGGACACTCGAAAGAACGGCGGGGAGATTGACGAAGCCTGTCCCGGGAGACACTCCATAATTTTATGGAATGGTGTTACCTTCATATTTGTGATAGTATTTACACCTATATAGAATGAGGAAGTGACATAGTGATTAATATAACGATTCCAACTCCGGATATCACGATTACCAAACAGGTTAACCCTGAGCTCAGCCATATTTACGGATTTACAGATTTCCACCTGATTCCTAGAGATAAGGCTGGTATCTTTATGTTTTACAACGCACAGGAGGAATTGCTGTTCGTTGGTAAGGCAAGAAAGCTAAGACCCAGAATCAAAAAGCATTTTGAAGATAACGTATCGCCGATCAAGGCCAATCGGAACGAAGTGGCGATTATTGAGGTCTGTATTGTAGAAGATGCGGTAGATCGTGAAATTTATGAAACCTACATCATCAATTCGCAAAAGGCTAAATATAACGTTGAAAAAGTGTTTTTTAAATAAAGAAGCAACTGCTTTATGACAAAAGAGCAATAAGCCGCAGTCGTGCACTGCCCTTATTGCTCTTTTAAATTCGTGCATTTAGATCCTCTCAAGGACGGGGCGATATAGTATGAACAAAACCGACCGCTTGCTGGCTATCTTGCTAGAGTTACAACGTAAGGATATTATACGGGCCGAGGATTTAGCGGCGATTTTCGAAACGAGTGTGAGAACGATCTATCGGGATATTCAGGCTCTCAGCGAATCGGGCGTACCGATTGTAGGAGCACCGGGTATTGGATATTCTTTGATGGAGGGATACTTCCTGCCTCCTGTAAGCTTTACTGTAGAAGAGGCTGTAGCGCTGCTAATCGGAACAGATTTTGTCGAACAAAAATTTGATACAGACTATGGCATGAAGGCGCAAACTTCACGCAGAAAAATCGAAGCTATTTTACCAGAGAGCGTTCGCAGGGAAGTTGCCCAGGTGCGAACGACCATCAGACTGCTGGCGGTGAGTAAAGGGACAAACCATAGAGAGAAAACGTATTTGGAAACGCTGCGCATCGCTGTATTGAACAAACGGAAGGTTCGGTTTAGCTACTCCAAAAAATTGCCAGAGGCTGACGGGAATCGCCAAAGTGTGCGTGTGGTCGCCCCGTATGGTCTTGTACTGCTGCATGGTTCGTGGGTTTTGATAGGACAATGCGAATTGCGGCAGCAGATGCGCCATTTCCGTTTGTCGCGTATGGACGAGCTGATCATGCTGGAGGATAGCTATCAGTTGCCTAGTGATTTTAATTTGCAGGATTATAAACAACCCGATGACCGCCATGTAAATGTCCGCATACAAGCCAATTCGAATATTGTAGATAAAGTGAAGGAAGCGAACCATTTTTACATGGAGTCCATGGAGGAGCATGCAGATGGACTGCATGTACTCTATCGCGTCAGACAGCCAGAGGAGTTACTATCATGGATACTTGGATGGGGTGCAGACGTGGTGGTGCTGGAGCCTGAATCGCTTCGCGAGCGTGTCCGTACGGAAGTGGAAAAAATGTTGAAATGCTACTGACATAATGCTGTCAGTAGCATTCTTGTATAGTAAAGCTACTTTGATAGAGAGGGGCATTTACTATATGAATACAAGCGAAACATTACAGCGTTTTGAAGAAACGGTACAACACTATCTTCTTGAATTGGACAGCTTCAGCTTGGAGCAATTGCAGTACACACCGCAGGAGGGACAATGGTCGCTTGGACAAATGTATCTTCATTTGGTGAACTCTGCTCTTTATATGCATCTTAGGAACATAGATCTTTGTCTACAGTCTAATGGGGAGAAGGGGGATAAAACGGAGGCGGGCACAGCCGCATTTAACTTGGGAAGCTTTCCACCCATACGTATCCAAGTTCCACCATCTCCGCAGTATACTCCCCCCCAACCGACGAGCAGAGAAGAGATTGTAGAAGGATTAAACGTGGTGATCCGTAAAATGAGAGAGATTGAGCCGACCGTTGAGAAATCAACAGGGTCGTCTACCGTCTCTCATCCCGGATTTGGCGCGTTGAATGCGGGAGAGTGGTTTAGACTCATCGAGATGCATTATCGTCATCATCTTTTGCAGATGGAGCGCTTGAAGCACGCAATAGCCGGTTAATCGTCTCCCGGCGCAGCCCGATGAACTGCCCAATTTCCTCCTGTGTCAGCACGTCTGTTAACGTAGCGGGTGCGATGTAGGAGTGGAACCAGCGTTGAAGCTTCCGAAGCTTCTCGGCAGGCGATACCTCCGTGAGCTGGTCAATTCGTTGCTGCATCATGCGCAGCTTATCCTGTAGCTGCAAAGCAATGGCTCGACATTGAGCCGGGTCTTGCTCTAGCTTCAGGTACCATTCTTTTTGCGACAGAACCTCAACCTCAGAGGTGACCAGCGCCATCGCGGTACCATAATAAGGATTGGGACTGATGAGAGAGTGATGCGGGATAATTTCATCGGGCACAATTACATTAACTAAAATTTGCGAGCCGTCTTCATGAACTCGGACAATTTTTAACAAGCCGCTCTTTAAGTGATATAAAGGGCCTGATTCCCCTTGTCGAAATAAGGTCTCGCCTTTGTGTAATATCATGAACGTGTATAGCCTCCATTTCATGTATTCCAGCTTTTAGATGAATCCGCCATTGACGCGGATGGTCTGTCCGGTAACCCACTGCGACTTAGCGCCGACCAGAAACTCAATCACATCAGCGATATCTTCCGGTTCACCGAGACGACCCATAGCATTCATTTTCTTTATGCCTTCGATCTGTTGCTCTGTTTTTCCTGCCTGAAAAAGCTCTGTGTTGACAGGGCCGGGAGCCACGGCATTGATCGTAATTTGCCTGCTTCCGAACTCCTTGGCCAGCTGACGGGTAAATTGCTCCACTGCGCCTTTCGTACCCGCGTATACGCTATAAGCCGGAAACATTTGTCCGATCACGGACGTGGACAGATTCACAATTCTTCCGTAGTTCTCCATGTATTTCATCGCTTGCTGACAGGCAAAGAAAGTACCTTTTACATTCAGTGCGAATTGTTGGTCAAAATCAGCTTCGGTCACCTCAGCCAGAGGTTTGGTAATCATCAGCCCGGCGTTGTTAACCAGAATATCCACTTTGCCGAATTCAGCAATCGTATTTGTAAATAAGGCTTCAATATCGCCCATCTTGCTCAGATCAGCGTGGAGAGCTATGGCCTTTCCGCCTTTTTGAATAATGCCTGCTACCACTTCTTTAGCTCTGTCCGGACTACTGGCATAATTGACGACTACACTAGCACCTAGATTAGCCAGCTGCTCGGCAATGGCACGTCCAATTCCCCTGGAGGAGCCAGTGATAATCGCTATTTTCCCTTCCAAATGCTTCATATGTGTTTGGCCTTCTTTCTATATATTTTAAGATATCCCTTTTTCTAAAAGCATCCACACTTCTGCAAACTCCTGATCAATCGTCGGATTCTTCCATTCGTAAGCATGTGCGGGATGATGAAAACGGGCTGTGGCATAGAAAAGCGTACGCGCCAGTTGGGGCGGCTGATCCGCTGTGATACCCCCGCGCACAATAATATCAGCGAGCTGATCCACAATGTGGGCGATATGTTGGTCGATTAAATCCGCGGCTTGCTCGGTGACCCGGGTATACATCTCGAACATTTCCTCGTCATCGCGGGCATAATACTGCTTAAGTTCGACCAAGGTCTGTATATATCGTTTTAAGTGCGATATTCCTAGCACAGATGAATCCTGGCATATCTCCGTTAACGGATCGATAATCTTTTCATTTAGCCATTTTTCGGTCACGCCTTCAAGAAGCTCGGCTTTACTTTTAAAGTGTCGGTAAATAGTGCCGTGACTTACTCCTAACACTTTGGCAACATCCGTCACGGAGCTTTTGGTTACACCAAAACGTCTAAGGGTGTCTTCTGTCGCGATAAGAATCTGTTCCTTGGTCAGTATATCTGAGGATTTTTCCATAGAGACACGGTTGACTTACCGTGTGAGTCACCTCCTTGAAGTCAGGATAACACAAAGAGTATCAAATGACAAATATACGTTTTTGTCATTTGATACTCTCTTTTTAAAGAATCTAAAGAAGTGACCAGGAAACCTACAAGAGCGATTCGATGACAGGGTCAATAGCACAGGTTGCCGTTGTTACTTCAAATCTGGCTTTTACATAGCCGCCGCGATCAATCAGGAATTTGGAAAAATTCCACTTGATACCGTCGCCAACGTATATTTCTGGATATTTATCCTGCAAGAAATCGTCCATCCATTGACCGTCTTTGGCCTGGGTATCGAAGCCTTGAAACGGTGCCTGTTGGGTCAGATATTGAAATAAAGGATGAAGGGAAGAGCCTCTTACCTCCGTCTTCTCAAATAATGGGAAGGTTACTCCATGCTTAATTTGACAAATTCCCTGAACCTCCGAATTGCTACCCGGCTCTTTTCCATTGAATTGGTTACAAGGAAAAGCAAGGATTTCAAAACCTTGTTCTCTCCGTCTTTCATAGAGCTTTTGCAGATCAGCGAATTGGCTGGAGAAGCTACACATGCTGGCAGTGTTTACAATAAGGAGAACCTTACCTCTATAGTCTGACAATTCAATCGGTTTCCCGTTAATTGAGGTTGCTTGAAAATCATAAACAGACATGTTATCGTTCCTCCTCGCGTTATTTTTTAATACATCATATATCTAGAGTTGTTATTGGTCCAATATATTATCGGGATTAACTTTATAGGTATTTACAATAATTGCGTCATGTAAAGAGCCATAGTACCCCTCTCTCTCTCTTGAAATCAAAGAAGACTTGGCTTAGAGAAAGTAGGAGATTTGCCTCTTACATAGCAAACTGTGGCATTCGCCGTTACCAAGATAGAATATAGATGCATATTCATGTAGTGTGTGCAAAAACCCAACAGAATCGAGGGATATTCGTGCCCATTGGAAAGATGATTCAATACAAGGAAATGCAACAACATCCCATTTTACGCTCGCACTTGCCCGAAACCCGCTGGATTACGAATGCAAGGACTTTACGGATGCTGGATACCTACCGCACTGTTTTTATCAAGCCTAATTATGGCAGTGGAGGAACCGGCATCATACGCGCGAAAAAGGTAGGGAGGAGATATGAGGTTCGTTGCGGCTCCAGTCGCAGAGTCGTTAGATCCCACGCTGTAAGAAGAGCAATTAGAAGCTATCGGAGACCTCATCGTCGTTATTTGGTACAGCAAGGACTTAAGTTAGCCAAGTACAAAGGTTCGATTTTTGATGCCAGAGTGTATATGCAGAAGCCGGAATCGGAATGGGTCATTTCAGGGATAACCGGCCGTGTCGCTGCACCTCGAAAGGTCGTTACCAACTATCGGAAGGGAGGACATGCGGCGCCGTTGTCCAAAGTGCTTTTAAGGGTTTTTAAAAATGACAGAGCGAAAATGAAAGAGATTTTGGACCAGGTCATTGAGCTTTCTAGAATCATTGCCGACACGATTGACCAAAATCATCCGGTTCGCGAGCTGGGCATCGATCTTGCTATTGAAAAGAGCGGTCAAATCTGGATTATTGAGGCCAATCCGCATCCAGGACATATGTTATTCAGGCAGCTCCCTAATCATAAGATGATTCGCAACATTTTGAGAAATAAACGTCGTATTCATCATCATTAGGATAAAGTGTTTTAAATCATTTATGAATAAGATAAGGAGGAGAACGCCCCGGCAAACTTGCGGGAGCATTCTCCTTTTTAGGTTCTAGCTCAACAGCCACCTTCTGTCTAAGAAGACGGCTTGTTTTTTACCTAGAAGCCCAGTAACTTTATAGCGTTTGTCCGCTGTCTATCGTAATGATCTGGCCTGTCATGGCTTCCTGTTCCAAAGCAGAGCAGACCATGCTGGCAATATCCTCAGGTGTGGAAATGCGCTGTAGCAGCAAGTGGGGAGCCAATTGTTTCATTTGTTCTTCCCTACCTGCCCACCATCTTGTGGCCACCGCGCCTGGTACGATGCAATTGACTCGAATATCAGGTGCCAGCGATCGTGCTAACGACTTGGTCAGCCCGTGAACGGCTGCTTTGGATACTGCATAGGGTAGCGAGGAACCTAGCCCTGTTTGTCCAGCTATACTTCCCAGATTGACGATAGCTCCTTGTTGACGATGCTTCATATAAGGAGCCACGGCTCTGGCACAGTGAAACATGCCTTTCACATTGACATCCAAGAGATCATTCCACACCGCTTCCGTAACGGCCTCTAGATCATCCATCGGAATATGATGTGTAATGCTGGCGTTATTCACCAGTACATCAACCGTGCCGTATTGCTGAACAATCTGCTCGACCATCGCTCGAACTTCCCGATCTTGGGAAACATCTGCCTGTAATGCAATTGCACTTCCTCCCTGTTCAAGTATCCTACGTACGGTTTCCTCTGCATCGTCTTTAGAACGGGAATAGTTTACGACTACCGTAGCCTTACGATCCGCCAGCTCCATACATATGGCTCTCCCAATTCCTGTACCGCCTCCTGTAACCAGTGCTACTTTTTGATGTAAATCCATGTATGTCCGCCCCTTATCCAACTCGTTAGTTTTGTGTGAAAAATAATATGATCTAATATGGATCATTGTAGAGGATGTATTATATTATGTATAATTGAATTAACTGAACTTTAAATTCAATAAAATTGAATTAAACGAGCGACTTAGGAGTAGGAGAATGGATATTAAAGCACTTAAAACATTTCAGATGATTGTGAATTGCGGAAGTTTTATGCGTGCAGCGGAAGCGTTGAATTATGCACAATCCACCGTGACGATGCAAATACAGAGACTGGAATCCGATCTAGGAGTTCAGTTGATTGAACGGGGCAAGAAGATAAAGTTAACTGAAGCGGGCAGGATGTTTTACGAGCAAAGTCTGCATATTGTAAAAGATATGGAGCAATTGCAGGAAAATATGGAGAACCTGCAAAAGGGAACCGCAGGCGACATTCGCATAGGGGTGACTGAACCGACCGCCAGTTACCGACTACCTGAAATTTTAAAGCGATTCTTAAACCATTATCCTTACATTCGGATTTCTGTTGAGTTTGGGAATACCCCTACATTAAGCGAGCGTATTCTCAAAGGGGATGTGGACATCGCATTATGCTCTGCTCCGGATTTGGGTACAGAACTATATTTTGAACCTTTATTTAAGGAGAATTTTGTAGTTTTGATGCCTGAACATCACCCTCTTGCACAAAAGGAGTGCATTGGACCCGCAGATTTGCAAGGGCATCGCCTACTTATTACGTCGTCCATCTGTCCCTATCGGCGTAAACTTGAAATGGTCATGAAGGAATATGGAATAACCACGTTAGACACGATGGAAATTGGCAGCATGACGGCTCTAAAATCCTATGTGGAATGTGAATTAGGAATTGCTCTTGTGCCACAAATTCTAGTCGATCCTGTCCCGGGAGGAACAGCAGTGAGGCAATTAAGCGGCAGCTTGATCGATATGACCTTTGGTCTTCTGTGTAAAGCAACCGAGGCACCGCTGAAGCTGGCAAGCTCAAGGCTATATTCCGTATTAAAGCAGAACTTGGGCAATTGTCCTGAGCACACAATATCAAACCGACTGCAATAGGCAGCCGGTTCGTTTGGTTATTTTTTCGTAATGGGAATCCATACTTCACTTCGGTATTCCTCAGCATGAGTATTCCCCATGGTATATACTTCTAGCTCAGGCCCGCCTGAGTGCTCATAGTTGCTGGCAGGGAACCATTCCTGGTAAATTCTTTGCCATACCTTCTGGATCGAGTGAGGCATAGGGCCGATGGATGTAAACACGGCCCAGGTTGCAGCCGGGATGGTTCTGGCTTCTAATCCGTTCGAGGCTGCTACGTCTTCACTGCCCTCTGCGGCGATAAGGTAGCTAAACGTTTCCTCACCGTACTTCATGTCCAGACATATACCGAGGATATCATCGCCTGTCCCCAAGGCATGAATGCGATCTGATGTGCCATCTCCGTTAAGCCGATCCCAGAATTTTGGGATTTCCCGAAGATTTTCGCCGTTCTTAGTAGTAACTTGAATGGACTTCCCAATGACCGTAAACGCCGCCTTCTCTACAATTTTATAATCCATTTCCTGATCTCCCTTCAGCGATAGGTGGAAGGTGATGCGCGGAAAGGCTTTCAGGTTCACTCCCGGGTTTCTGGCCTCAGAGGGAGAAATACCGTGTACCTTTCGGAACGCTTTAGAAAAAGATTCGGGGGAATCATATCCGTATTTGAACGCAACATCCAGTACTTTGGTGGTAGAAAGACTCAACTCCTGAGCAGCCAGGGTCAATCGACGTTTGCGCACATATTCTGCTACCGTAACGCCAGTCAGCATATAAAACATCCGTTGAAAATGAAAGGGAGACGAGTAGGCCGCCTTTGCAATTTCATCGATATTGAGGGGCTGCTGCATTCTATCTTCCATTAGATCGAGTGCGTTCTTGATCCGAACCAACCATTCCAACCACATCACCTTCCTTGGTTGTAATCATATCATTCACGGTGTCCGTCATCCTGTCTTTGCGTGCTGTTGTTGAACAGGGTTTCATCAGCCTGCCCCCTTGTGTTCATAATTAAAATTTGGGACAATAAAAGAAGTGTTTGAATAGCGCAGAGCGCTCAAACATGCTATGATGCAATGATAGTTGAGACGAGTCGTGATGGCTAGGGTTTATATATAGAAATACGAATTTTAACGTTTGTGAAAAGAGGATCGAACATGAAAAAGGAATCCATTTATGGATTAACGTTAGACCAATTGACAGCATGGCTCATGGAGCATGGACATAAAAAATCTCGGGCATTACAGGTATGGGACGCATTGTACCGGAAACGAATTACTGATTTTGCGGCGATGACAGAGGTTCACGAGAGTTGTACTCGCTTGTTGGCAGAGCACTTCTCTATTGAAATCCTGGAAGAACACGTGAAGCAACAATCAGCAGACGGGACGGTCAAGTTTTTGTTCCGCTTGCAGGATGGGAATTTGATTGAGACGGTATTAATGCGGCATAAGTTTGGACTATCCGTATGTGTGACGACCCAGGTGGGATGTAACATTGGATGCAGCTTCTGCGCGAGCGGATTGTTGAAGAAGAGCCGTGACCTTTCCAGTGGTGAAATTGTAGGACAAATCATGAAGGTGCAGCTGTATCTGGACCAGGAACGTCCGGGCGACCGGGTCAGTCACGTTGTGGTAATGGGGATTGGCGAACCGTTTGATAACTTTGTGAACCTGTCCGATTTCATTCGGGTCATTAAGGATCACAAAGGGCTGGCGATTGGGCCGCGGCATATTACTGTGTCCACAAGTGGCCTTGCCGATAAAATTATTGAATTTGCAGATTCCGATCTACACGTCAACCTTGCGATCTCCCTCCATGCTCCAAATAATGAGATTCGTACCCGCATTATGAAGATCAACCGGGCGATCCCGATTGAGAAGCTCATGCAGGCGATTGACTATTATTTGGACAAAACCAATCGTCGGATTACGCTAGAGTACATCCTCCTGAAGGATGTTAATGACGGTAAGGAGCATGCGCTCGAACTGGCTGAGCTGGTGGGCCATCGTCGCAATCTGGCGAATGTGAACCTGATTCCGTACAATCCGGTGGATGAGCATAGTCAATACCAGCGGAGTGAGTCGGAGTCGATTACTGGCTTCTATGATGTGTTGAAAAAGCAAGGCATTAGCTGTAGTGTTCGGCTGGAGCACGGAGTCGACATTGATGCGGCCTGTGGACAGCTACGCAGCAAGCAAATTCGCAAGGATGCGAGCGGCAGCCGCAATGCGGAGCGCGAAGCGATTAGTTAAAATGCACGAGCGTACTCTCTAACAGGAGTACGCTTTTTTTATACATGAGCCATGGAACAAAACGCCAACTGTAAATGTGAAAATAGTCACGTAATAGTTGCTGCTTTTACGTTATAGTGAGTGGTTAGTGGAGGGGTTATATGGCTAACGTAATTTCAAATGTGGCGCTCGTTCCGGGCATTTATGTAATGAAGATAGAGGGCAAATTTAAAGGGAAAATGGGTCAGTTCTACATGCTGCGCAGCGGGAATGGTTACCCACTGCTGCCCAGACCCATCAGCATTTATGATATCGGGGAAGAGAGTATTTCCTTTTTATACCGGGTTGTTGGAGAGGGGACCAATTTATTTTCCCAGTTACAGCCTGGTCAGGAGATTCAGTTGGAAGGACCTTTCGGAAACGGGTTTCCGCAGGTCGAGGGCAGCCTAGCTTTAATCGGCGGTGGCATGGGTACAGCACCTTTGTTGTTGGCTGCAAAATATTACCCACATGCAGACGTTTATCTGGGTTTTGCACAGCAAGCCTTTGGGGTTGAAGCGTTCGAGGCAGCGGCAGCATCTGTACAGGTCAAAGTAGGGGGAAGCATCGTCGAACAGGTCGATCCGGCTCGCTATGCGAATATGTTTTCCTGCGGGCCCACTCCGATGTTGCAAGCACTTGCGTTGAAAACGGCGGGTACAGCGTCCCGTTTATATATTTCAACAGAAAGACACATGGCTTGCGGTATTGGCGCATGTTTGGGCTGTACTATGCGTACCCGTGAAGGCAATCGGAGGGTATGTAAGGAAGGGCCTGTATTCCCGGTGGAGGAGGTGGAGTTCGATGATCTCCATGGCATGTAATATAGCAGGTGTACCGTTCAAAAATCCAATTATCATGGCATCCGGTACGTTTGGGTTCGGGCGTGAGTATGCAGAATTCTATTCTCCTGAGCTACTCGGCGGCATCGTCGGCAAGGGACTAACCCTTCATCCGAAGGCGGGGAATACGGGGCAACGAATACATGAGACAGCATCCGGTATGCTGAATAGTGTAGGATTGGAAAATCCAGGCGTGGCGGCTTTTTTGAAGGATGAACTGGATGACATGACTCGCTGGAATACAGCTGTTATTGCCAATGTGGGCGGCTCCAATCTGGAGGAATACGTTCAGGCCGTAGCCATGATTACGGAAAACGCGCAAAAACGCCGTACAATGAACCGCAGAGGCGTTGACATGCTGGAATTGAACATTTCATGTCCCAATGTGAAGCAGGGTGGAATGCAATTTGGTATCCAGACGGAGGTAGCACGGGAGGTTGTGCGTCAGGTGCGCAATGTGACGGCACTTCCGCTGATCGTCAAGCTATCTCCGAATGCAGAGAACATCACGCAGATGGCAGTGATGTGCGAGGAAGAAGGCGCGGACGGGGTTTCGCTGATCAATACATTTTCTGCAATGAAAATAGATATACGTCGGCGTCGCAGTGTCTTTGCCAACACGTATGCAGGCCTTTCCGGCCCGGCAATCAAGCCGATTGCCTTGCGCATGGTTCACCAGGTGGCGCAGGCGGTATCGATTCCTGTGATCGGGATGGGCGGGATCAGCTCGGTGGAGGACATTATTGAATTCACCATGGCAGGGGCCGCCGCCATTCAGGTGGGAACGTATAATTTTGTCCATTTACATGCAGGGGCTGAGCTGGTATATGGACTAGAACAATGGATGCAGCAGGAAAAGGTGCAGTCGTTGGATGAGATACGAGGAATTTTGTGAATTTTGGACTCGTTTGTGCATAAACTTAAGCATACAAAACCGGCTTGTCTTTTTAGGCAAGCCGGTTTTGTATTTTACCGAACCAGCCAGACTCGACTAATGGTTAATATCGCATTTGTTCAAGATGAACGAAATTTGATTTTCCAGCCGATGAATGGCTTCCTTGGATGCCTGGTCGTTGGCATCTTGTGCCTGAAGCGTAGCGAGCTCCTGCTTGAGCTGGTGAAGGTCTTGTCCTGCATGGGAGCAGTCGTAATTGCTTTCGAGATTGTCAATCATCCGTTATCCTCCCTTTCGTTAGGTATACGTCCTTATTATGGAGGATTGATCTTTCCTTATTCAGCATATTGTTCTATTTCAGATACAGACTACGTTAATTCCCGATGAGGCGCGTAAAGCTTGCAGAATAAGAAGGGAATTTGTCAAACAATGTCGAATAAAAAGGGATTATAGGGGCAAGATAGGCTCTTCTTCTCATGGAGAGCTTGATAAAGAAGCTGGGTGATAGGGTTGCGGTTAAAAGGCAAGTTGAAACCGAGAAGACAATTCAAAGTTTCGCTACAATTCATGATTATTATTTTGGTTGTTTTAGTTATTATTATTTCCTTGATTATATCCTTGCTTCTCATTCGTAATTTCGTGATTAACAAGCATTTTGATAATACGAAGGAAAAACTTTCAGGTATTGCCAAGGTGGTTGCCAGTGACAACGATGTGATTCGTAATGTTGAGCGGGGAGTTCCTGTGAGACAGATCCAGGATTACTCGCTTGGAGTCATGCATAACGTTAATGTAGATTTTGTAGTCATACTGAACCACGATTTAATTCGGCTATCACATCCGAATGAAACCATGATTGGCAAGCCTTTCTCTGATCTGAATGATGCCAGAAAGGCGCTATCCGGTCAGGGACATTTTTCTGAGAATATCGGTGTTTTGGGTCAAGGCTACCGTTATTTTACGCCGATATTCAATCAACAGAATGAGGTCATTGGCATTGTATGTGTAGGACTGACCATGAGAACGCTAAATCATGATTTGATGCAGGCGCAGTATACCATTTTTGGAGGACTGATGCTGGGGCTCTTTAGTGGAGTTCTGGGGGCGATCATTCTGGCGCAAAAAATCAAAACGATTTTATTTGGGCTGGAGCCACAAGAGATAGCAACACGATTACGTGAAAAAGTAATTATTGAAAATGAAGTCTCTGAAGGCATTATAGCCATTTCCGCTGATAAGAAAATTATGCTTATGAACAAGGAAGCTCAGGCCAAGTACCAACTGGCGAATCAAGACAAGAAAGCACCGATTGGCGAGCAAATCGATACCAACTTTTATAACGCGCTCTTCAAGAAAGTGTTTGATGATAAGAAGAAGATCAAGGACCGCTCATTTTATGTGAACGGTATAGAAGTCATTGCGACAGTAACCCCTATACATGTAGAAAATGAGTTTTTTGGGGCAGTGGCTACGCTGCGCGACCAATCCGAGATGATTCATCTTAGCAATCAGTTAAGTGGCACCAAATATTATATTAACTCTCTTCGCGGGCAGACGCATGAGTTTATGAACAAAATGCACGTGATCTCCGGATTGATTGAGATGAGGAAGTATGAAGAGGTCAGTCAGTATATTCAGCAGCTAAATCACCGGTATCAAAATGAAGTAGGCTTTCTAACAGAGAGAATTAAAGTTCCGGCGTTAGCAGGTTTTATTATGGGAAAAATCAACGAAGCACGCGAGCAAAATATTTCGGTGTTACTGGAAGAGAGCTCGAATGTCTCTAATGTGGAGATGCAGGACATTGTTCATGATGTTATACACATATTGGGCAATTTTTTTGACAACGCTATAGACTCCATTTTACAAAAAAAACAACCCGGCAAAATTGAATTGAAATTGAATTATGAGTGCGAGGGAAATGTGTTCATTTTGAAAGTGAAGGATAATGGTATGGGGATTGATTCCGAAATGCAACAAAGAATATTCGAGCATGGCTTTTCAACCAAAGGAGAGGACAGGGGTTACGGCTTGAATCTGGTTAAAACCATGGTGGATAATCACCAGGGCATCATTGAAATGGACAGCCAACCTGGCCTGGGAACAAGTATCTATGTAGAGTTGCCCTGTACATTGGAGGTGACGAGTGAATGAAGGTACTCATTGTGGAGGATGATCCCATGGTTGCTGAGCTCAACCAACAGTTTATTGAGCGTATGGACAACTTGGATGTGGTAGGTAAAGCAGATACCGTCCAGAAAGCGCAGGATTATCTTCAGAAACACACACCGGATTTGGTATTACTGGACGTGTATTTACCCGGAAAAAGCGGATTAACCTTGCTATCCCATATGCAGGAGCATCAGTACCATGCTTCGGTTATTTTAATTACGGCTGCAAAGGATATCCAAACGGTGAAGGAAGCTGTTTTTTATGGAGTGGCGGACTATCTAATCAAGCCTTTTACATTCGAACGTTTTAAGCTGGCTGTGGAGAAAATCCAGCGTCTGGCCACGGTAATGGAGGAAGGGAACGGAATTAATCAGGCTGTCATTGATCAATATTTTAATAAAGAAGAGCCTATGGGTATGGAAAAGAAAAAAACTACTGAACATCTATCCCCAAATCTATCAAAAAATCTGTCTAAAAACTTGTCCAAACTGACCATGACTACCATACTGAAGAGTATCCAAGAGCTGGACGGCCCCTTTTCGGTTGAAACCTTAGCCAGAGAAGTAGACTTGTCCCGTATTACAGTCAAAAAATATATTCAGTTCCTAGTAGACGATGGCTTCCTAATTGAATCGATAGAATACCACAAGGTAGGAAGACCACTAATGCTCTATCAGATCAATCCTGATATAAAAGAACCGCCATTTCCAGTATGATCTGGAGATAGCGGTTCTTTACTTTCCAATGAGTGTGCCAGACTTCCTACTTTATTTCATAGCGAGAACAGGAAGTGGAACCAGATTGTCCGAAGAATGAGTTGTAATGATATCATGGAAGTTTTCGTAGCTGGTTTCAATCATGTTGGATAACGCAGTAACCGTATTCGAGCCCGCATGAGGGGTTACCAAAACTCTTGGATACAGCTCTACAAGCTTCTGGATTGTTGGGTCCGGGAGCATTTGCCATGGGTCAAATGCTTTGAAAAATAGTTCTTCCTCTTTAGGGAAGACATCTGTTCCGAACCCTTCCAAATGATTGCTGAGCAAAGCATCCAGAATGGCTTGGTTATCTTGTAATTCCCCGCGTGAGGTGTTGATGAGAATAGCTCCCTTTTTCATTTTTGCTAAAAAGCTGGCATTAATCATTTGGTCGTTCTGTCCCGGCAGGTAAGGAACATGCACACTGACGATGTCACTCTCTGCCAGTAACTCATCCAAGGTTGTGAATGGAACGACGGCCTTGGCCGCGTCCGATTGGTACACATCATAGCCGATAACAGAAGCACCTAATCCTTTAAACAATCTGGCTTCCGTCAGGCCGATGCGACCGACCCCGATAATCCCGACTTTACAATTGTGAATCTCTTTGCTGAACGTATGCTCGTCCACAATAAAATTTTTGAAAGAGCTTTTGGTAGTCATATAAGCGGTGTGACGGAGCAGCATCATAGCCAGCGTTAGGGATAACTCTGCAATAGCATTCGGAGAGTAGGATGGGACGCGTGCGACCTTCATTCCAAATTCGCTGCAAGCATCCAAATCAATGTGGTTGATTCCGACCGTTCTGGTGAAAACATATTGAATGCCGTACTTATTGAATTTTGTAAGATTTTCTCGATTGGCAGCACAGTTTCCTCTTAACAAAACAGCATCGTGATGCTGCGCCAGTTCTGCATTGCTGGAGGTCAGTAGCTCTTCTACCAGCGTCAGTTGAAAGTTATATTTATTAAGCTCATGGAAATAGGGCTTCTCATATGAACGGGCACCATAGCAGATGATTTTTAACATGTTGTTTTCCCCCTGGTTTAGAAAATTCCAATTTTATCGATGACATTGAGCGTAATGATCCACACTGGAATCATGACGACGGAAGTAATAGTTGATAGAAGCGAAGCGTTGGAAGTCAGTACAGCTTCCTTATCAAAACTGATAGCATAGGCTGCGGCTACGGTAGCTGTAGGAGTAGCCATCATAATGACAATAGTAGATAAAGCGACAGTATCGACCGACAGAATATGAGATACAGTCAACAAAGCCAGCAAAACGATGTTCACAATAGGTACTAGCCAAACTTTAACAAGGCTGTAATACCATGATGTCTTGTCTGTAGCTGCCGATTTGAAGCTGATCTCACCCAAAGTCGAGCCAATCGATAGCCAGGCCAGTGGAGAAGCTAGTCCGGCAAGGTAGGTCATGGGCTTGAACAGCCAGACAGCGGTTTGGTCAATTCTTAGAAAAGCAAACTGCTGAATGGTTCCATCCTCTGTAGCCACACTCATTTGTGGCAAATAACCCTGGAACAACCAAACAAACAAGCCTATAAAAGTCGCGATAACGATCGGATTCAAAAACATAGTTTTGAGATTTTTAAGCTCCATTTTTAAGCCGCTCATTTTGATATAGCCATAAGAATATAAGAAAATGCGGTAGCCTATATTAAAAATGGAACTGTACATGACTCCGGTAGGACCGTAAATGGCACCGACAATGGGAATTCCAAAAAAAGTAGTAGAACCGAAAATAGTGAGTACCCGCAGCACATCCTGCTTATCCTTGTTGTAGCTCAGGAAGAACGGCTTGGAAATAAAGATGAGAATGATATAAATGAGAATCCCCCATATTAAGACATTCATGCCTTGTTTTAATATGGTAGGATTGATATCCTGCATGAAAGAATTAAAGGCTAGTGCTGGTAGAGCCACGGTGAGAACAACCTTAGATAGCATCTTTCCTACGGCTGCGGTAAAAATCCCCTTCTTGCGGCAAAAGAAGCCGAGCAGGATAATAAAAACGGTAGAAGCGATAGAACTAACAATGCTGTTATCTGTTAAGGTCGCTGTAATCATTTCTAGTAAAGACATAGATAAAACCCTCTCTTGTACCTTTTTTCACATAAATGATGATGCAAAATGTGACAATGCAATTCCCTGATCTTTTGGCCAAAGTGTTTGGTTTGCACTTTTATAGTAAAAAAACTTTGTGAAAAAAAGAACAATATCTAATTAATTTAACTTATGAAACTAATTTAAAAAATTTATACGTTACATCAGGATGTAAATGTGAGGTGCTCATCGGCATACATGCTATAATATAAAAAAATAATTCCAACCTGGTTAGTGGGTTAAATGGATAAGACAAGCAGGAGGGTCCGCATGAATCCGATACAACGTATACTGAACAAATTTCAGCTGATCGTGCTGGACGGCGCAATGGCGACTGAACTAGAACGTCACGGGCATGATCTAAACGATAGCTTATGGTCAGCCAAAATCCTCTATGAACATCCAGATTCGATCAAGCGTGTACATCGAGATTATTTTGAGGCTGGGGCAGACTGTGCGATTACGGCGAGCTATCAGGCCACTGTGGAGGGCTATGTTCAACGCGGGCTGAGCGAAGATGAGGCATTGAAGCTTATTCAGTCATCGGTGCAGATTGCTGTACAGGCACGAGATGAGTTTTGGGCCGATGTGACGGCTACTGCGAGTCAGCAGACTCGTCCCAAGCCGCTGGTTGCGGCCTCTGTCGGACCCTATGGGGCGTTTCTCGCTGATGGATCAGAGTATCGCGGTGATTACAAGCTGAGCGAGGAGCAGCTTATGGAGTTTCACAGGCCGCGCATGAAAGCTTTGATTGAGGCGGGAGCAGACATTTTAGCTTGTGAAACGATACCTTGTCTGGTTGAGGCCAAGGCTATCACACGATTGCTAAAGGAATTCCCCGGCACGTATGCCTGGATCAGCTTTAGTGCAAAGGATGAGCAGCATATCAGTAACGGTGAGTCTATCGCCGCATGTGCAAAGTGGCTGAATGAGCACGAGCAGGTGGCTGCAGTAGGGATCAATTGCACGTTGCCCAAATTCATTCCATCTCTTATTCACGAAATACACAGCCATACGGACAAGCCGGTGGTGGTATATCCCAATCTGGGGGAGGAATATGACCCGGTCACCAAGACATGGCAGGGCCATACTTGTACAGAAACGTTCGGACAGAGTGCCCGGCAGTGGTATGAAGCAGGAGCGCGTATGATTGGTGGCTGTTGTCGGACTCAGCCACAGGATATTAGAGAAATCGTGGCATGGTCGAGAGAGGTATAACGAGGATAAACTTTTAGGGAAGGTTATCATGAAGTTTTCCTCCATTGCCGCAAAAGAACAAGCAGGCTGAACCGAGTTATACTCCAGTAATGGAGCAACCTGGTTCAGCCTGCTTTTTGTAAAGAATGAATTTCTAAAGCCTCACTTCGTTCGCTATTTCTCTACCTCTCTACCTCTCTATCTCTTTGCCAATCCGGATCAGCTTTCCACCAAACGTTCCAGCAACGCATCTCCATTGCGGCTGACCCGAATATAGGCGTAACGAGCGTTCTGTTCAACAGTACGCCCGGTTCCTTCAGGGATGAAATAATTCTCAATACCGTACAGAATACGAGAACCATTCCATTGTCCGTTAAGAATGATTTCATGATTGGCAAGCACTTCACCATCTTGATATAGACGATCAGCGATGTATACTCCTTGGCTATCTGGTGTGAGAACGACTTTAACTTTGCCTCGGTTCCAATCCTTCTCCTGAAGAGGGTTCTTGGAAGGAGGGGTAGAAATATCGTAATTCAGTGCCACATAATCGCCCTGCAACAGGGAGCGCGGGTCTATAGGAGCCAGCTTGAGCTTAACGGAGGCACCTGTGGCGAGTAGGGTTTCACTTCTCGCCGTCTGATAGCCGATAATTCCTAGCTGTAGCACAATGACAATGGCAATGAGTAACGGGCTTAAGCGCATAAAGCTAAAGCTGCGGTGGTCGGCATCGAACGCTGTTTTGCCGCTATGGGCCATTCGTCGATCGAACCACCAGGTAATTCCCAGTACAATGATTCCCAGTAGCGCCAGTGTAAAAGATTTATAGAGCAGCGTCCACAATAAATCATAGTATTTGAAGCCGATAAAAATAAACCAGAATACGACGCTTGTAATAGCCTCCGATTTTTGTTTGTGACGGATAAAGGCGAAGACCATCCATGTAACGATAACAAAATAAAAAATATTAATGAACATATAAGAGTGTGGAATGACATCCTCAAAAAACGTCGCCCAAAACAGGAACAATAAGCTGAAGAATAATGAACTATCCCGAAGATGTTCTTTTAACTCTGTCTTGAGCACAAAGTAGCTTACCCCATATAACACGGCATTGAGCACGAATAGGGCGAAGATGATGAATTCATAGGTCCAGTTCCAACCATACCATTCTTGATACTGCTTTAATAAAACAGTCGCCATATTCAGGTTTACAAAAGTATAGGCAAAAAATTGCTGCCTTTTCCCCTTGGAGCGAAACCATCCGGCGATGGAAACGATCAGAAATAATACTGAAAGTAACGTCTGGTCTGACCATAGAATGGCCGCCAGACCGGTAATATAGCTGATGGTCAGCAGTGTATAACGGACTACAGAATCCAGCTTGGACTCCGGTATGACAATCATCGTAATCATCAGCAGCAAAGACACACTCAGCAGTACATATTCGGTGTGATTTACGTTCGTGCTAATCATAATCAGTCCAATGAGGGATATACTGCCAATCAATACTCCAACCACTTTGATTACACGGGATACGGTTTTGCTGATCCATTCACTACTGCGGTCTTCGGAAACAGTTGTCTGCGCATCGGATTTTGCGATATCTTCTTTGTTCTCATTGGGTATTTCTCCAGCCTCCGGAGACGGTTTTCCCAAATGATTTAAATAACGGAAAAACCATACGTTACCCGTCAGTAGCAGTGCCACAAAAATCAAACCGAAAACAAAGAATAAAGATGAAGAGTACGCCTCTGCCAGCTCTATAAATTTAAAGACAGCAAAAGCCGAGAGCGCCAATGCATTCAAGGTCAATAACGTTTTATTCAGCCGAACCTTGATAAATATATAAAATCCTAAAGCAATCACAGCGATATGCGGTATATTCATGATCAGGCCATACCCATCGAATGCAAAGGAGTTGGTCATCGCCAACATAGCTATGTGGAGAACAGTAAAGCTGATATATTGTAGTGGAGCAGAATGTATACGATGAAGGAACGTCAATAGAAATAGCACCAGATTGAATATTGCGAACACTCCAGCAATGGACAACGATTCCAGTTGGCTATAAGCCGCGCTTTGCATCGTTGGATAAAAATAAAGCCATACCCCCAAATGAATCAATACATAAGACAGCATATAAAAAGGATTATAGCGGGTGATCCAGCTAAGCAGTAAAGCCGGCACTGACCAAATGAGAAACAATCCATAGCTGTCCGCATGGGAGTTGTAAATTTGACCGAGCAACGCCACGGAAACGCCGAAGGCTACACAGCCAGCCAGCAGAAATATATTGGACAGAAATGCTTGTTGCCCGGGAACAGCACGAACACGTGCAAATACAAAAGACAAGCCATAGAACAAAACAATAAGCGCAACAGCTAGCACAATTTTGGCTGTCCGATCCAGTCCGCCCCAATTGGAGGCGAAAAAATAAATAATCGCAGCCAGTATCAGTGAGATGCCCAGCAGATAACCTGTACGTATAGCATTAAATCGCAGCATGGAATTCACGTACCTTTCCTGTTGGTTTGATGCCTATTATAGCGTTGATAGCGCTCAGAACCAAGTACAAATTAGGATCAGGTCATAAAAAAGGGAGAGCCGCCGTATGATGGTGGTTCTCCTGTATCGTTGCTGGATTCCGACTAAGCGTTGGCAGTGCGGATCTCTTGCCGGGACTGATGCCGGAAGCGATATTCTCGGGGTGGGATTCCTGCTGTTTTCTTAAATGCCTTGGAAAAGGTGGACATGTCGGTATAACCGATAGATTGGGCGATGATCGACAGATTGTAAGTGGTCTGTTCCAGCAATCTTTTCGCTTCGTTAATCTTGAGGGTTTGCAAATATTTGGCGGGGGAGATAAGGAAGGTTGAATGGAATTTACGTGAAAAATGCGCACGATCCACACCTACATGCTCAGCAATTTGCTCAATTGTAACACGGTCACAATAATGCATTTCGATGTAATCCTTCCCCTGCTGGAGCCAATAATCAGAGCATACAGAGTTGCGCAGAGCATTAGATGTGTTGCGGGACAACTCCTCGAAGATCTGATGTAGTGTAATTAAACGGGCCAGATCGCTGCCCTGTCTGTTGTGGTCGTTGGCGATGGAAAATAGGTTGGAGATCAGTTCGAGGATTTCCTCGCTCACTGCATTAGCTATAAATGGCTTAGAGGGGTTAATCCCGATCCGCTCCAGTAGCGCCAGAGATTTCGGTCCCTCAAAGGCAATCCATACCTTTTGTAACGGGTGCTCTTGGTCGGTGTAAAATTCATGGGCAAGATGCGGAAAAAAACAGAATACATCAGACTTTTGCACACGATACTTCTTTTCCTTATAAATGAACTCAGCTTGACCTTCAAGTACAAAAATAAAATAAAAATAAGGGACAGCCTTGGGGCCGACATGACAGCTTGTCTTCGAAATATCCATACCCAGTCTGACTGGCCAAATGGCACTGGATTTTTCCAGTTCGGTTGTTGTGAAATAATGGTCTTCCACGATGTCGAAGTGATCTTCATTCTTTGTTCTTCTCATCATTGTCACCTCTCCTTTGGTGGAGATAAGGGAATTTTGATTTTATTGTATATAAAGGAAAGTACAATTACAAGTTAATTCATTGGAATTTAGGGTTATAAAATTAAAACGGTAAAGGCTCCATGGCTGGTTTGAGACGAGCCGTGGAGCCTTATAGAGTTCTGCGCTATACGATTAGCCTGTGTTTATACGTTCAGGATTCCTTCTTTTGGAGTAACATTAAAGGCTTTAGCCAGATCCGACAGCTCCTGATCTGTAATCCGTTGCTGGATATCATGCTTAGCAATCAGCATATAAATTTGCGCTGCTTTTTCAATCGTTTCAATCAGGCCAAACGCTTCATCAATGGAGCTACCTGTTCCGAAAATGCCGTGATGAGGCCATAATACAGCGTGATGATCCTTCATTTTTTTCGCTGTTTCACGGCCGATTTCGCTGGAGCCTGGCACCATCCAAGGGATTACACCGATACCGTCTGGAAAGACTACGATACATTCGGTACACATTTCCCACAGCGTTTTGGTGAATTGGTTTTCGTCCAGACTATGAATGAAGGTCATGGCAATGACATGGGTGGCATGATTATGGATTACAACCCGATGGTTGGGATCGACCTTCAAGCGCTCAATATGGCTCATAAAATGAGACGGCAATTCGCTGGTAGGAACCGCGTCATGCTTGAGGCCCCACAAAATTTCTAGCTGCTCACCATCTTGGGATACACGCAGGACTCCTAAATTGGCTTCCGGATCGGCAATAACGTTTTTGAAGTACTTGCCTGATCCAGTGACGATAAAATATTTGCCTGCCAGTTCATTCACGGGGAAAGCAGGTTTAATCGTTCGAATAACTTTATGAATATCAATATATTTGGCAACCTCGGCTTCATCCAGAATATAACTTACATTTCCTCCGTTGCGTTCATCCCAGCCGAATTTCCACATATTTTGCGTAATTTCCGCCATCTCGCGAACAAATGGGATATCCAGTCCTGATTTTCGTTCTTTTTGATTCTCCAGCACAGTAGTCATGGATGATCTCTCCCTTTGGATGATATGAATATAAAATGATCAGTGCAGTAGTTACCGTTTCAGCAGGACTCGTTGTTCATAGTTTTTAGCCTCGGTTAGCCATTCCTCACGAACAGGAACGCCGTTTTGAGCGCAATAGTAATCCCATACAGCCCCAAACGGATAGGATTTAAACTCTTCGACCAGGGCAAGTCGCGTAGTGAAGTCTCTTTCCTCTTCGGCTTTTTTCAGTTCCTCAATCGGCTCCAGCATGGCGCGAAGCAACGCTTTGATGGTGTTGCGTGTTCCAATGACCCATGCAGCCACGTGGTTGATACTGCCATCAAAGAAATCAAGGCCGATATGAGTGCGGGAAAGCAGCTCACCGCGAACGAGCTCACGGGCAATGTCCAGCAATTCGTCGTCCATCGTCACGACATGATCGCTATCCCAACGAACAGGTCTGCTGACGTGTAGCAATAATTGATCGGTGAACATCAGCACAGAGGACAGTTTGTTCGAAATGACTTCTGTCGGGTGGAAGTGACCAGAATCGAGACAGATAGATTTCCCCCGTGTCAGGGCGTAACCCATATAGAACTCATGAGAGCCGACGACATAGCTTTCCGAACTGATGCCGAACAGTTTACTTTCGACTGCATCGATGTTGTAATCTTCACTAATTTCCTCGCTGAAAATCTCGTCCAGAGCATCCCGCAGACGTTCTCTTGGAGCCAAGCGATCCACCGGGGTATCCTTGTAACCATCCGGCATCCAGTGATTTGTGACACAAGGCTGACCGAGTTCCTTTCCAAAATATTCTGCAATTCTGCGTGATTTCTTACAGTGTGTGATCCAGAAATCGCGAATTCCCGGGTCCTTGTGGCTTAGGGTGAAGCCGTCTTCCGCTTTAGGGTGGGAGAATAGGGTCGGATTAAAATCAAGTCCAAGCCCTTGCTGTTTGGCCCACTCTACCCAGTTCTGAAAATGGCGTGGCTCCAGTTGATCCAAATCTACTTGTTCTGTAGTATCTGCATAGATCGCATGCAGATTAACCTTGTGTTTACCGGGGATGAGCGATAGGGCTTTTTCCAAGTCCTGACGTAGTTCATCTGGCGTACCTGCTCTGCCCGGGTAGCTACCTGTTACGGCAATTCCCCCGCTAAGCTGTTTATCTTTGAACAGGAATCCTTGCACATCGTCTCCCTGCCAGCAGTGCAGTGATATTTTGATTTGTGAGAGCTTCCGTAAAACGTCATCCACCTGAATACCGTGGCGGGCATACAGCTTTTTCGCTTCGTTATAACTCGCTTCAATGGCTTCGTTCATGGCTTTACTCCTTTATTGAGATATGTGAATAGGGGTGTTGCTTGTATCTTGAGGCGTTCCCAGCGATCCAGAAGCTCTCCAATGCCTTCCACCGGTTGCGGCTCATATAGCCGAGTCGGGAAGGAATTGGCTATGGTTCGGCCAGCAGCTTTCAGATCTCCAAGAGCACCAGAGCTGATTAATTGCACGATAATATTGCCGATGGCCGTCGATTCGGAAGGTCCTGCCTGAACCTCAATTTCTAAAAGGTCGGCTGTTAGCTGACATAGTAATTCGTTGTTAGCGCCTCCGCCGACAATGTGCAATCTGGTAATCGTTTCGTCTGTTAAATGTTGTAGCTCATGTAAAGCATCCCGGTAGCTTAAGGCAAGACTGTCAAAAATACAGCGGGCGAGCGAGCCAGGTGTGCGTGGGACAGGCTGCCCGGTTTTTTCACAGAACCTCTGAATCTCAAGGGTCATACTATCCGGATTTAAGAAAGAGGACTGGTTACAGAGGACGAGACTGACAAACGGTGTCTCTGCTGAAGCCAATTGGGCCAATTCGGCAAAGCTATGTGCAGAACCACCTTCTCTTCTAACCTCCTGAATCATCCATAAGCCCATGATATTTTTCAAAAAACGGTACGTGCCGTAAGCGCCCCATTCATTGGTGTAGTTCGCCTGCATAGCTGTCTTGGTATTCAAGGGTTGGGATCGTTCCATACCCAATAGCGACCATGTTCCGCTGCTGATATAAGCCCAAGACTCCTCTCGCGATGATGGAACACCTGCAACCGCTGAGGCGGTATCGTGTGTAGGCACAAGGATGAGCTGGCAGTCTGGAAGATCGTATTTCTGAACAAGCTCCGGTAGGATGGAGCCCAGAACGCGTCCAGGCTCAGCCAGCTCCGAAAATTGATTGCGCCGAAGTTGGAGCAGGGAGAGCAGGTCCTCATCAAACTCACGAGTGTTCACGTTGAGAAGCTGCATCGTGGATGCATTGGTCATTTCATTGACCATAATGCCTGTCAGGCGATAGTACAGATAATCGGGTACCATCAATATTTTATCTGCTTGGGCGAGTTGTTCCCGATCATGGACGAACAGTTGATATAGGGTATTAAAGTTTAGTTCCTGGATGCCCGTTTTCTCATATACCTCTTCTCGGCTGGTGAGCTGATGCAGCTTATCGGGGGCATGTAGAGTGCGTGCGTCGCGGTATGCGTACACCTCATGGATGCGATGACCTTCCTTATTAAGTAACACGTAATCTACAGCCCATGTATCAATGCCGAGCGTACAGGAATCGATTCCATTTTGTTTGGCTTTTTGCAGTCCCTGGATGATCTCATCAAATAAATTGTCTATATTCCAGTAATCGTGCCCGTTCCTCTCAGTAAAGGAGTTGTTGAAACGATGAAGTTCTTGCAAGTGAATTTGTTCACCTTGTAGAGTTGCACTCACGAGTCTTCCGCTTGAAGCTCCAATATCAACAGCAAGATAGTTGTTCATATCTAATCTCCTTGCATGGATGAAATCCCGGCAGCCTGAAAGACTGCCTTTTGTTTCTTAACTAACTCCATACTACTTCCGTTTGTCTGTGCAGTCAACATAAACGGAAGTATAATATTTGGTTTTTCTTTTGAATTTAAAAATGAAATTAATTTTAAATGTTGTTTTGTATTGTTTTTCGTTTTTTAATATCTGCTTTCTACTATATATATACCTCAAACAGGGATCGGTGTGTTGTTGCGATATTCAAATTGTGGAAGGTTCTCCAAATGCCGCTGTTTGTATGAAAAATAGTCTTGAAACCGCCCGCCAGAGGGTGTAGTATACAAGATATCAATTTCATATGACTCGTATAATATTGGGGATATGGCCCAAAAGTTTCTACCGGATGACCACTGTAATCGTCCGACTATGAGTGATAGCGCATCAGCTTCGGATGAATGCGGGCATTTTATTTGTGCGCCAATCCGTCAGGGATTACGACCCCAAGGACAGGCTTCACTTGAGAAACGACTCAAGGGAGCTTGTCCTTTTTTGGTTTTTGCAGGTTTTATTCTATTTTAAGTACAGAGGAGCGATATTCGCATAATGAAAGCTTTGGAAGAACGTATTCGTCAAGAGGGACAAATTTTATCCGATACGGTGTTAAAGGTAGATTCATTTTTGAACCATCAGGTGGATACAGCATTAGCATTGGAGATTGGTAAGGAGTTCGCACGTCTGTTCGGCAGTGCTCCAATTACCAAGGTGCTTACTATTGAAGCTAGTGGTATTCAATTTGCTATGGCCACTGCTATTGCTTTGGGAGTACCGTTCATTTATGCGAAGAAAAAGAAGGCGATCACGCTGAATGAACAGGTATACTTTGCAGAGGTTCATTCGTTCACTCGGCAGGAAACCTATCAGGTGAGCATTTCCCAAAAATATCTCGATGCCAGCGACCATGTGCTGATCGTGGATGATTTTTTGGCTACTGGCGCAGCTTTGGTCGGACTTACCGATATTGTGAAGGAAGCAGGAGCAGAGCTGGCCGGAGTTGGCTGCGTAATTGAAAAGAGCTTTCAGGAAGGCCGTGGACTGTTGGAGCAAAGAGGCATTGCCGTACGTTCTCTGGCGCGTATCGCTTCCATGGCACCGGGCGAAGTTCATTTTATAGAGGAAGCTGGCACGGTAATTCCTCCCGTTAAGGAGAATGTGGGATGTTAAGTAAACAAAAATTATTTGCGCTGGGTTTCCAGCATGTCATGGCGATGTACGCCGGAGCTATTGCTGTTCCTCTGATTGTAGGGGGAGCGCTGCACCTGACGCCAGCCCAGATGGCCTATCTAGTGGCTGCTGATTTATTCACTTGCGGGATTGCTACGTTATTACAAATTATGGGCACACGCTTTTTCGGTAGTAGACTTCCCGTCATTTTGGGCTGTACGTTTACAGCAGTAGGACCTATTATCGCGATTGCTTCGACATCAAATCTGGCGACAGCGTACGGTGCCATCATTTTGTCCGGTATATTTGTGGTGCTTGCGGCACCGTTGTATGGCAAACTGTTACGCTTTTTCCCAACAGTGGTTACCGGCTCGGTCGTTACGATTATCGGTCTATCCCTTATTCCGGTGGCGATGAACAATGTAGCGGGTGGTCAGGGCAGCGCGGATTTTGGACAGCCGCGTAATTTGCTGCTGGCGCTGGTTACACTACTGGTTATTCTGCTTGTCAATCGAGTAGCCAAGGGCTTTTTACGCTCGATTTCCGTTCTTATTGGTCTGTTCGCAGGTACTGTAGTCGCCTATGCGATGGGAATGGTGCATTTTGCTCCCGTAGCGGATGCTTCGTGGGTGAGTATTGCGCAGCCGTTTTATTTTGGCAAGCCGGAGTTTAGCATTATGGCAGTATGTACGATGATTATCGTCAATATTGTGAGCATGGTCGAGTCTACAGGGGTTTATCTGGCAGTAGGTAAAGCGATTGATCAGAAAGTGGAGCAAAAGCAAATCGTCAATGGACTTCGTTCGGAAGGACTTGCGATTATGTTGGGCGGTATTTTTAATGCGTTCCCTTACACGGCCTTCTCCCAAAATGTGGGTCTGATCTCGCTGACTCGCGTCAAATCACGTAACGTTATTTTTGCTGCGGGCGGCATCATGGTCGTCCTCGGTTTGCTGCCTAAGCTGGCTGCCTTGACGACAGTGATTCCTAACGCTGTGCTGGGCGGGGCGATGATCGTCATGTTTGGCTCGGTTGCTGCATCAGGCATGTCTATTTTGTCAGAAGTGGATCTGCGGAAAGAAAGCAATCTGCTGATTGCAGCATGCAGTATTGCCGTGGGCCTAGGCTCAGCTGTTCTGCCGCAAATGTTCGACCAACTGCCGAGCTTTGCCAAAATGCTGCTGCAAAACGGCATCGTATCTGGCTCGATTACGGCAATTGTCTTGAACATTGTTTTGGCAAGAAAACAGGGTGAATCGGTCAAAGGCGTTAATGTCTCAGAAGTTCCACAGAAGGTTTGATGAATAGGAAATAAACAAAAACAGCCGGAGAGAGGGCGTAGCCTCTTTTCCGGCTGTTTGGCATGGGGTTATCCAGAACTAGTTATTTATTAAGCAGCATGAAATTATTGATAAAACCCTCTTTCTGTATGAAGATCGGGGTTTGGATTATCGAAGTGTAGTCATAATAGTACACGCTGCGTCCTTCCTCCTGATTTTTCGGGAGGCGCTGCCTAAATAATAGACCACTTTGCTGTCTGGGGACATATAGATAAAGCTGCGGGACGAAATGGGGAGCTTAGTTTGGTGCGTTTTCCAGTTGCACTCTTAGGTTGGTTTATCTACTAGAGGAATTTGCTAGAGTGGTAGGAAGAGGCATGGTATAATCTACCTTAAGGACTTTGGATAGTGGTGGATGTTTTCGGATCACGGCGCAGCTTCCCGAAAGGGGGTGAAGCCGATGGTCAACCTTGTGTCGTGCTATGATGTGCTGCGTTGGATGGTTACGTTACTAAGCCTGGTGTTTAGTATTCGTAAGCTTTATCGCTGGCTGCGTCGGAAATTTCGGAACAAGCGAAAACCCACCGCGTAATTAGGTTGGCCCCTAACGGTGGGTTTCGTTCGCATTAACATTCAGTTATGCAGCGCGCCGTGGTGGTGATCCACAGCCTTTCAAGTCCTAAGAGTCTTTGCCGTTGGAGCGGCGAAGGCTCTTTTTAGTATACGGATACGGTGGTTATCTCTATACCTAATTTTAACACGTGAATTGTGTGCACGCAACGTTAAGACATACCTTCAATTGCGCGCAAGCAATGAATAGCCTTGGTCTTGATTCACACTATATCATTCAAATTTAAATTATTACGCAACATTTGTTGACAAGCCAGTAGCAACAAAATAAGATAATCCTAAATCGTAATAAAAAGGAATAAAGGAAGAAAACAGGTGTGAGCCGGACAACTCTATATACGAAGTTTCGTAGAGACGATGTAGATAGTTGTTGAGCGTGTTCACTTAAAAGGGAAGTTCGGTAGATTCCGACACGGACCCGCCACTGTATACAGGCATCAGCAGGGTACTGCTGGAGCTTTCAGAACAAGCCACTGGAACTGTGAGGAACCGGGAAGGCCTGAAAGATACGCTTGGAGTCAGGAGACCTGCCTGTTTTGACATCACTGTCAGACCCACGGGATGCTGGGGAGGTGGTTAGGCGTGCTGCATACGGAATGTCTGAAACCGATCTGATCCCTTCTATGTTTTTGGAGCTGGCTTTGAGGTGAGTTTTGACATTTTATAATGAAAGCATTTCTGACTGCTGATCAAGTGGTTGGGAATGCTTTTTCGCGTTTTGCGTTAGGTTTATACGATTTTACAAGATAGAGGGGGAAATGTGGGATGATAGGCAATCGTAATAGGCGTTCATGGTTCATATGTACAGGATTGCTGCTGCTGATGGCAGTTATGACTCTTTCGGGATGTGGCGCAGCCACGAAGACGGAGGATAGCTCGGGCAAGGGTGAGAACACGTCTGCACAACAGACTCAAGCAGATAAAAAGCTGGTGATGGCGTATACGTGGAAACCGTCAGGCGTCGATCCGCATGGAGATAATAGCTGGGATGTGATGCGTTCCGGTGCCGGTGAGACACTCATTCGTTTGAATGAAAAACTGGAACCTGTAGCTTGGCTAGCCAAGGAATGGAAGCATGATAGTCCTAATGTGTGGTCGTTCAGCGTGCAGGATAAGGTCACGTTTCATAATGGAAAGAGCATGGATGCAGTAAGTGTAAAAGCATCTTTGCTGCGCTCAATCGAAAAAAGCCATCTGGCGAAGGATTTACTGGATGTGAAGTCCATTGATGTAACTGGTCCGCTGACGCTGAAAATTACGACAAACCAGCCGAATGCAGCGCTGGTATCCAATTTGGCTGATCCGTCAACGATTGTACTGGATGTGGCATCCATGAAAGATGAGCAGAGCTACCCTGCAATGACAGGTGCTTTTAAAATCAAAGCCTTCAACAAGGATCAATCCTTGGTCGTCGAGCGTTATGACGGATACTGGGGCGAAAAGGCGCGCTTGGCCGAAGCGACGATGAAATTCATTACGGACGGTAATTCGCGCCTGATGGCGTTGCAATCTGGTGAGGTGGATGTAGCGACGGATATTCCGGTAGATAACGCAGAGGTATTAAAAAAGAACGACAAGCTACAAGTGCTGTCGGCTCCATCCTTGCGCACCCATATGATTGTGTACAACATGGAATCACCTGTGTTCAAGGATGCAACCAACCGTAAGGTGGTGGACAGTCTGATTCCGCGCGCGTCCATTGTGAGCGCCGTCATGAGAGGCTTCGGTACGGAAGCAAGCAGCCCGTTTCCGAGCATTCTTCCCTTCGGTAAGATTGAGCGTAAAGCATTGGACGGAACGACGGAGCAGTTGTTGACGAAGGATGGCTGGCAGAAGGATGCCCAAGGTACGTGGACCAAGCAGGGTAAGCCATTCGAGGTTACGCTGCTGACCTTCCCTCAGCGTCCAGAGCTATCCGTCATGGCTGAGGTGATTCAGAGCCAATTGCTGAATGAGGGAATCCAGGTCAAGATTCGCAAGGTGGAAAATATCGACGAGGCATTGACCAAAAATGATTGGGATTTTGCTATGTACAGCATGCTCACGGCCCATACAGGGGAGCCGCAGTATTTTATGGACATGTTCTACTCTTCTACAAGTGAAGCGAATGTAAGCCGTTATGCTTCCAAACCGCTGGAGAATATTCTTCACAGCCTGAAGTTGGCAAAGGATACCGCACAGCGTAATGCGGTAACACTGCAAGCGCTGGATATCATCAATACAGATTTGCCGCAGTCGTTCATTGTGCACCCTGACAATGTGTTTGGTGTGAAAAAAGGAGTAAAGGGCTTTACACCGCATCCGATCGAGTATTACTACATTACAGCGCAATCCGATATTGCGGAATAACGAGCAACGTATCCTATGATTCGTTTTATATTGGAACGTGTGGCGCAGCTGCCCATCATTGTATTCGTTGTATCTACGCTGACTTTTATACTGATGAGGCTGGCCCCTGGTGACCCTGCTCTCATTTTGCTCACCGCGCATAATGTTCCTGCTTCTGGGGAGGCGCTAACCGCGCTGCGAAACGAACTGGGCTTGAATGAGCCGCTTCATATTCAATATGTGAACTGGCTGAGGGATGTGTTCACAGGACATTGGGGAACCTCGTATGTGTCCAAGGAGTCAGTGCTAAACGAACTATGGAGCAGACTGCCCGCCACGGTGGAGCTAGCTTTGGCGGGCTTTGCCGTCATGGCGGTGCTTACGCTTGGGATGGGACTGGCTGCCTCGCTAAAAGTCAGCGGTCCACTAGATCGTCTGGGCAGGCTGTTCGCTTTGCTGGGATCGTCAATTCCTTCTTTTTGGCTTGGGTTTCTGCTGATCTATCTATTTTCCGTTCGCTTGGGCTGGCTCCCATCCATGGGAAGGGAGGACTGGTCACATTTAGTACTCCCAGCGCTGACGCTTGGTGCAGGATTGGGAACGGTGCAAGCCCGTGTATTGCGTGCTCAGATGCTGGAGCTGAGTGACCGGAATTTTGTGAAGGCAGCGAGGGCTCGCGGTTTTTCACGTATGCATATTCTCTTTTTTGAGATATTTAAACATGCCGTTCTGCCTATGATCACGCTGTTAGGTACGAATCTATCATTTATGCTGGCAGGTAACGTCATCGTAGAAACCATTTTTTCATGGCCAGGGTTAGGAAAGTATTTTATAGATGCAATTACGCAGCGGGATTACCCGGTGATTCAGGGATATGTTATGTTTGCCGCGTTTTTAATTGTAGGTGTTCAGTGTTTGGTGGATGTGGTCCAGACGGTGATAGATCCAAGGCTGCGTTTGCGTTAAGGGGGAAGCTGAAAATGAAAAAGATACGGCTTTCCTTTAGAGGAAGCTTGCTGGCAGGGGGCGCACTGTTTGGCCTGATCGTGCTGCTTGGGTTGCTGGCTCCCTGGGCCGCTCCGCATGATCCTCTGCATGTGGACCTTCTGAACCGTTTGGTACCACCCAGCCGTAAATATCCTTTCGGTACGGATCATCTGGGTCGGGATGTGCTGTCACGACTCATTTATGGAATTCGGACAAGCGTATTAATCGCTTGTGCGATTACGGTAGCTACGCTGTGTATTAGTCTGCCCACAGGCATGCTCATTGGTTATGTGCGAGGACGTGTGGATCAGCTGATTATGCGGGGAATCGACGGCGTACTGGCTTTTCCCGATATTATTTTAACGGTGGCGATTGTGGGTATTTTGGGCCCGGGTTTCGTCAACATGACCTTAGCGATTATTGCAGTACGGTGGGCGGGCTATGTCCGCTATATCCGTAGTTTGGTTCAAAAAGCCTGCCAGGAGGACTATGTACGGTATGCCCGTTTGTCCGGCAATTCACACGTGCGCATACTAAGACGTTATGTATTGCCACAAGTATGGCCGCAATTATTGGTATATGCGGTATGGGATATTGGACACGTGGTGTTAATGATCGCTGGACTCTCCTTTCTTGGACTGGGTGTACAGCCGCCCAAGCCAGAGTGGGGCGTGATGCTGCATGATGCAACCTCGTATTTTCAGGTGGCTCCGCATGTTATGATCTTTCCGGGTTTGGCGATTATGCTGTTTGTGCTTGCCTGCCAGCTTCTGGGTGATCATTTTTCAGAAAAGGGGGCGGCGAAATAGTGGGAAAACGACCAGTCATAGGGTGGAAGGATACGATAGAGCGAGCTTACGTACAAAAACCGTTGTTACACGTGGAACATTTGGAGATTAGTCGTACAGGTGCAGGAGCAAGCGGAAGCGAGAGCAATCCGCTACTGCGAGATGTGAACTTTTCCGTCTACCCAGGGGAAATTGTGGCTCTGACTGGACCAAGTGGATGTGGCAAGAGCCTGACCGCACACGCAATCGCGGGTATGCTGGACCCAAGTGTTGGTGTTACACAAGGTTGCATCTACTATAACGGGGAAGACATTATCCCGTTCCATGAACAGCGCTGGCAAAGACTGCGCCGTGAGGATATTGCCCTGCTCATTCAACAATCGCTGAGCGGGCTGAACCCGATCCGTACCGTCCGCGCCCAGCTGACGGATACGCTTAGACTGCACAGGCGGCGCCAAATGCACTCCCAGAAGGAGCAGGGCCAGGCTGATCTTGCCCCGTCCCACACTGCATCACAGCAGACCCATCGACGACAGGGCGTAATGTCACGGATGCGACAGATGCTGAACCGTGCCACGGAGCTGGCTGGAGGCCGCACTACTCCAGGGCAGGAAGCTTATTTGTGTTCTCTGCTCCGCAAGGTCGGTTTTGCCGATCCTGAGTATATTCTGTCATCATATCCTTTTGAACTAAGCGGAGGTATGTGCCAAAGGGTGCTGCTGGCTGCAATGTTAAGCTCCGGCCCGCGCCTCTTTATTGCCGACGAGCCCACTACAGCGCTGGATGTGATCAACCGCGACAAGGTTCTGTCATTGCTTTTACAGTTGAGAGAGGATTTCGAGCTCACTATTTTGTTAATTTCACATGATCGCCAGGGTATGAGTCGCGTAGCAGATCGAGTACTGGAGATGACCCCGGAAGGAAGGATGCAACCGTGATATTGGAATTGAAGAACGTCACCAAAGCTTATCCTGTCCGCAGACGAAGAAATGGCTGGTTCAACACGAGACGGGGTGAGCAACAGGCAATAAAGAAAGTGAGCCTGGAATTACGACAGGGAGAATGCCTTGGACTGGTTGGAGAAAGCGGAAGTGGCAAAAGCACGCTGGCACAGTGTATCCTGGGGCTAGAGTCGTTGACCTCGGGGGAAATCTGGCTGAATCAGCAGCCCATACATACCGGAAGGATGAAAGATATTCATCTGTACAAACGAATTCAGTTAGTCACGCAGGACTCGGCCTCCTCACTGCATCCCCGTATGACCATTCGAGATATTCTGATGGAGCCGATCTGCAACTATTTTCCTGAGCGAAAAGTGAGGGCACTGGATATCTGCCTTTCCTTACTGGAATCGGTAGGGTTAGAGGCTGACAGTCTGAAAAAATACCCTGCGCAGCTAAGCGGTGGACAAAAACAGCGGGTGTGCATTGCTCGGGCGTTGGCCGTTGAACCAGAAATCATCCTGTTCGATGAATCCGTTGCCAATCTGGATACGACAACCCAGTCCTCCGTGCTGAACATGCTCAAAAGAATGCAGCTCGAACGTCAGTTGTCCTATCTTTTCATCACCCATGATCTTCAATCCACCCGTACGTTCTGTGATCGTGTTGCCGTCATGGTTCAGGGAGAGATCGTGGAAATATTTGAGGATTGGGATGAAGAGCTAGTGAAGCATGAATACACGCGTACTCTATTTCAAACGTTGGCGGATTAATCCATAAATTTAATATTATACTAATTCAAAATAAATAAGAGCTTTGCTTGTCGAATATTGTTGACAAAATATAATGTGGTACCTATTCTAAATATGATTATGATAATCATTATCACATATATAGAAAAGGGGAAATACATTGATGTCCGTTCGACACCGCAAGACTGCCACCTTTATGTTGGTGACGCTCCTCTTATTATCCGTTATTCTGGGCTGCGCGAAGCAGGAGAACACACCTGCATCCACCTCTACTAACGGAGCTGCCAATGAAAAGTCGATCACGCTATCGTGGCCACGGGACATTGGTACAATGAATCCTCACGTATACAACCCTTCCCAGCTATTTGCACAATCCATGATTTATGAGCCGTTAGTCAGCTACAAGCAAGGAGGCAAGCTAGAGCCTGCTTTGGCTGAATCTTGGACCATATCCAAGGACGGCAAGACATATACGTTTAAGCTGCGTAAAGGTGTGAAATTTTCCGATGGAACGCTATTTAATGCGGCGATTGTGAAAAAGAACTTTGACGCCATTATGAAAAATGAGAAAACGCATAGCTGGCTTGGTATAGTAGGCGTTCTCGACAAAACTGAAGCTGTAGATGACAGTACGTTCCGAATGACGCTCAAAGAGCCATACTACCCAGTTATTCAGGATCTGTCTGTCGTTCGCCCGTTCCGTTTTTTGGGTGAAGCCGGGTTCCCGGATGATGGAGATACGTCCAAAGGAATTAAGAAACCTGTAGGTACAGGACCTTGGATGCTGGATGAATACAAGCAGGATGAGTATGCAACCTTTAAGCGTAACCCGAATTATTGGGGTACTGCACCGAAGATGGACAAAATTACGGTCAAAATTATTCCCGATGGTGAAACACGTGTAATGGCCTTTGAAAAAGGCGACCTGGATCTGATTTATGGAGAAGGTGTTATTAGCCTGGATGCTTTCAAACAGCTTCGCGACACGAATCAGTATGTTACCACGCTGTCCGAGCCTGTCGGCACAAGAAGCCTGTTGCTCAACTCCTCCAATCCCAAGCTGGCAGACCTTCGGGTACGTCTGGCACTCCAGCATGGATTTAACAAACAGGCGATGGTGGAAGGCGTAACCTCGGGGCTGGAGGAAACAGCGGATACGGTTTTATCCAAAAACTACCCGTATACGAATGTCGACTTACAGCCAATAGGCTATGATGTGGAAAAATCCAAAGCATTGTTGGATGAGGCTGGCTGGAAGCTGCCCGCAGGCGGCACAGTACGAGAGAAAGATGGACAACAGCTGGATTTTGAGCTGATTTTCGATAAGACCGATCCGATCCAGAAGGCGATGGCTGAAACCATTCAGGCTGAATGGGGAGAGCTGGGTGTCAAAGTGAATCTGACCGGACTGGAGCTGACGGTTCAAATCAAGCGGCTTAGATCCAACCAGTTTGATCTGTATTTCTGGTACAACTACGGTGCGCCTTATGATCCGCATTCCTTTATTAATGTTATTGCCAAGAAGAGCTTCGGAATTTCTGAGGTGCTGAGCGCCCTTCCGATGAAGAAGGATCTGGATCAGCAAGTACACGAAGCACTTTCATCGACAGACGAAACCAAGCGTCAGGAGCTGTACGCCTCAATCTTGAAGACACTTCAGAAGCAATCTGCAATTGTACCTATTTCGTATATTAAGAAGACGGCAGTGTATCAGAAAAAGATTACTAATTTTGTATTCCCAGCTAATCGGGATGAAAATCCATTTGAGGGAATTGAAATTGGAAAGTAACTGAAACGGGAAGGTAACGTTAATTTACAGGATAGGAGGACAACTATGATTAGCTATATCGGGAAGCGAATGGTAGCGGTCATTCCTATTGTTCTCTTTGCCACCCTCGTTACCTTTGCACTCATTCATATTTCACCGGTTGATCCGGCTGAAGCTTATTTGACGGCTGCTCATATTTATCCTACCCCGGAAATTCTGGAGCAGAAGAGGCATGAGTTCGGGCTGGATCAGCCATTGCTGACACAGTATATGCATACACTTCAAAGAATCAGTCGGTTGGACTTTGGTGCTTCGTATCTGACCAACAAGCCAGTGTGGGATGAGGTGAAGGCTCGATTGCCTGCCACTGTTGAGCTGGCCTTAAGCAGCATGTCATTATCCATCGTGGTGAGCATCCCGCTGGGTGTGTTGGCGGCGATGCGTAAAAATGGCTGGATCGACATACTGAGTCGAGGGATTTCGTATTTCGGGGCATCTATTCCCCAGTTCTGGCTGGGATATTTGTTAATCTTCTTTTTCTCTGTACGATTGGACTGGCTACCTGTAGAGGGTCGGGGAACGTGGCAGCATCTGGTGTTGCCGACGTTGACTCTGTCGCTGGTTCTGATTGCTTTATATACGCGCCTGTTGCGCTCCAGTGTGCTGGAACAGCTTCAGGAAACGTATGTCCAGTATGCCAGAACCAGAGGAATACGCGAGCGTATGATTATGCTCAGGCACATACTCAAAATGGCCATTACTCCGCTAATAACAAGTATGGGCATGAACCTGGGCAAGTTGCTGACTGGAACGATTATTGTGGAGCAGGTGTTTTCATGGCCTGGGTTTGGCCGTTATTTCGTGGAAGCCATTTTTAACCGGGATATTCCCGTCATACAATGCTATGTGTTTTTGGCGGCATGCCTGTTCATCGTATGCAATTTGCTCGTTGATCTGGTGCATTTGTATATGGACCCCCGAATTTCTTCGAAGGGACGAGCAGAGCAGTGATGATAAGGTTGCGTAAAATGTTCAAAGGTCAAAAGGTAATCGTGGTTTGCTCTGTCGTGCTGGTAGCCCTTTTTATCATAATGGCGCTGGCTCCGTGGCTAGCTCCCCATGATCCGGTTAAAGTCAATTTACTGCATAAGCTGGAAGGCCCCTCAAAAGAGTATTGGCTGGGAACGGACCATCTGGGTCGGTGTAATCTGTCCCGGCTACTGTATGGAGCGCGAATTTCGCTCGGCTTTGCGACATTAATTTTCTTGTCCTCGCTTAGTATCGGTGTTGTGATCGGATCAGTTGCAGGTTATTTGGGCGGTTGGGTCGATAGTGTACTGATGCGATTTTGCGAAGGCATTATGGCGTTTCCCAACTTGGTGCTTGTGCTCGGCATTGTTGGTATTTTTGGGCCAGGTCTCATGCAGGTGCTGTTTGCCTTGATGCTGGTGCAGTGGGTGTACTATGCCCGAATGTGCCGCAATATGGTCGTCAGTCTGAAAGAGCAGAATTTTATAGCGGCCGCAAGGATTAGCGGCTCCTCCTCAGGGGCCATTATCCGGCGGCACATCATTCCGAATGTGCTGCGGCCGCTTGTGGTCATTGGTACGCTGGAGATGGGCTGGGCGATCATGGATATCTCCGCGTTGTCATTCCTGGGTCTAGGCATCCAGCCGCCGACTCCTGAATGGGGAGCCATGATCCATGAGGGAACGGGATACATCCGCAGTCATCCGGAATTAATGATTTATCCGGGTTTCATGATTCTGGTGGTGGTAATGGCCTTCAATATATTGGGAGAGGCGTTGTCCGACCGATATGGAATTGCCAAACGTCAGTAAAACAGGAGTGAGGACAACGATGGATGACACAGCCAAGACGCAGGTGCTGGAGGTCAGTGGCTTACAGGTAAAGCTCAAAACTGATGCAGGGGCGGTATCTCTGCTGGAACCTATCCATTTTGAACTGAAAAAGGGGCGGGTTCTGGGTCTTGTCGGCGAGAGTGGTAGCGGTAAAACAGTAACCTGTAACGCACTGCTCCAGCTACTGGATCGCCAGACGATGGATGTGGAAGGCAGTGTTCGTCTGAACGGACGTGAGTTGAATGGAATGCCAGCCGAGGAGATGCGCCGCATTCGGGGCAAGGAAATTGCTTTTATTATGCAAAATCCGATGAGGGCTTTTACGCCAGTATATACGATTGGGGATCAGTTTATGGAAACGATCCGCACGCATACCGGATTAAGTAAACGACAGGCCCGTGATCTTGCCATAACAGCTCTGGAAAATATGAATTTGCCCGATCCAGCCAAGCTGATGAAGCGTTATTCGTTTCAGTTGAGTGGCGGGATGCTGCAACGAGTCATGATCGCTATTTCCATGTGCCTGCGGCCAGCAGTAGTTATTGCCGATGAACCAACGACGGCGCTTGATGTGGTCAATCAGCTACAGGTGCTAAGAGAGCTGGACCGCTTGCGTACGGAATACAATACGTCCATTTTGCTGATCTCGCATGATCTGGGCGTCATTTCCCAATTGGCGGATGAAGTGGCTGTCATGCAGCAGGGGCGTATTGTTGAGCAGGCTGAGGTCCACCAGCTGTTCGATCATCCGCAGGATGAATATACAAAAATGCTGTTGCAGGCCAGACCTAAGTTGTCCCTTCAGGGCATAAATCAGTAGGGCGATGAGTTGCCTGTTGGATACTTTCAAAAGGGGAGCGAATGCATGTGCTGCAAGTGAAGGAAGTAACTCATAGCTATAGAAAGCGCAAATGGCTGGGCCGCTCCGAATCACGTCTTCCTGTGCTCACTGATGTGTCGCTTACCATAGAGAGCGGATTTTGCCTAGGACTGCTTGGAACCAGTGGAGCGGGTAAAAGCACGCTCGGCAAGGTTATTCTAGGGCTGGAGAAGCCGCAGGAGGGTCAGGTGCTGTTTCAGGGGCAGGACATCTATAATGGAAGTCCTCAAGTACGCAGGGGATTGCGACGGGATATGCAGGTTGTATTCCAGGACTGCTATTCTGCTGTAAACCCTCGCATGACCGCCGGACAGATTATCGGAGAGCCTTTGGACAATTACGAGCGGTTATCAGTGCAGGAACAAAAAAGAACGGTAGAAAATCTGCTGGAGCGGGTGGGTCTTAAGCCGGAGGATCGGAATAAATATCCGCATCAATTCAGCGGCGGACAATTACAGCGGATTAACATTGCACGGGCGATTGCGCTCAGACCCAAGCTGATCGTGCTGGATGAGTCCGTCAGCAGTCTGGATATGGTTCATCAGATGCGTATTTTATCCCTGTTGGAAGAGCTGAAAACTTCATTTGGATTGTCATATCTGTTTATCACACATGATATTCGAGCGGCTTACGCCGTCTGTGATGGCATTGCTGTGATGGAACAAGGGAAATTAGTCGAGCACTGTGCTGAGAAAGATCAGATTTTTGAATCTGCTCACCCGGCTGTGCAACGTTTAATTTCGTCCATTTTGCCGGAGCATCCAGCAGACCGTCTTCCACTTCATAGATAACAACTGACCCGCAAGGGTCTTTTTTTGTGCAGCATCTGGTTAGATAATCAAAATGAAATTTGCTAGTTGTATTATTTGAATAACTCGTTATAATATAAAATCATAGTAAATTACTTGGATTTTAAAAGGGGATGTCATTTATGAAGAAATCTGCTTGGGTAGCAGCGATTGGGCTATCTCTTGTGTTAATAACGGGTGCCTTGAGTGGTTGTTCCTCGAAGGAAGCGGCATCAGGGGATAAGGTACTCTATGTGGGGACACAAAATGACTACCCGCCGTTTGCCTTTACGAATGATAAAAATGAGCTGACCGGATACGATGTGGAAGTAGTCAAGGAGATCGATAAGAAGCTGGACGGCTATAAGATTGAATTTGTACCTTCGGGCTGGGATGCGATATTCCTTGCGCTGGATGCGAATAAAGTGCAGATCATCGCAGATGAAGTTGCCAAAAACCCTGAGCGTGAGAAGAAGTATTTGTTCTCGGATGAGTCCTATTTCTCGGCTCAGTCGGTTATTATTGTGAAAAAGGGTAGAACGGATATCCATTCTCTCAAGGATTTGGAGGGCAAGAAGGTAGCCGCCTCGGTAGGCGATTCCTATACGCAGTTGCTGGAGCAGTATAATGCGAAGAACGGGAACAAAATTATTTTAAAATATAATGATACAGGCACTTCGTCCGACAACCTTCAAGATGTGCAAAATGGCCGAGTGGACGCTTATGTGAATGATCCAGTGATGGCGGCAGCAACGATCAAGAAGGAAGGCTTACAGGTGGAAGCTGTGGGCGAGCCTGTGCAAAGCGATAACATCAATCTAGTGTTCAAGAAGGATAAGCAGGGTGAAGAACTGAAAGCTAAAATCGACCCGATTATTAAAGAGCTTAAAGCGGACGGAACACTGAAAAAATTGTCTGAACAGTGGACAGGTGGAGAATTTATTCCTCAGTAATCACAATGTAAAGAATAGAGTGGGGTTCCTATGGAAAAGCTGTTTGATTTAGATTATATGCTGAAAAGCCTTCCCCAGATCGTGGAGTATCTCCCCGTTACATTATGGATTGCGTTTGTCTCCATGCTGCTGGGTGCGATCATCGGGTTAGCTACGGCCTTAATCCGGATATACAAGGTGCCTGTCTTGGCACCCTTGTCTACATTGTATGTCTCGTACATCCGGGGAACACCGCTCATTGTGCAGCTGTTTCTCGTATATTACGGAATACCCAAGTTTTTGTATTATTTTCAGAGCGAATATGGCTTCTTGCAGCAATTCAATGTCTACGTCATTCCACCCGAGCTGTTTGCGTTGCTCTCATTTTCATTGAACCTGGGGGGATATTTGTCGGAGACGTTCCGGGCAGCGATTCATTCGGTCGATCGGGGACAGTTTGAGGCGGCCAATTCCATCGGAATGAGCCAAACACAGATTATGCTTAAAATTGTATTGCCGCAGGCGCTAACGGTGGCTTTGCCCAACCTGGGAAATACGCTGATCAGTACAGTGAAGGATACGTCTTTTATCTTTATGATAGGTGTCGTCGATATGATGGGGCAGGCCAAAATTATGGGCGCGCGGGCGTTGGCTTTTTTTGAGGTCTATGTTGCGGTGTCTTTGATCTACTGGCTGGTGTGCATCATAATTGAGCGCGGGCTTGTTGTGCTGGAGAAACGTATTCGAATTTACGAAAGAAGTGAGTAAGGGCATGATTCAACTTCATCAAATTCATAAGCATTTTGGGCAGCATCATGTGTTAAAGGGCATAGACCTGACAGTAGGTAAGGGAGAAGTGGTGGTCATTCTGGGCCCAAGCGGATCGGGGAAGTCCACACTGCTGCGCAGCATTAATTTTTTGGAACAGCCGACCAGCGGTAGCATTGAAATTGATGGTCTGAAGGTAGATGCGGCCAAGGCCGGAAAAAAGGACATTCTCGGACTGCGGATGGCAACGGCAATGGTATTTCAGCAATATCAGCTGTTTAAAAATTTGAATGCACTCCACAACGTGATGATTGGTCTGACCAGTGTGAAAAAGATGGATCGCAAGCAGGCAAGGGAGATCAGTGAAGGCATTTTGGAAAAGGTCGGGTTAAAGGATCGTATGACCTATTATCCTGCCCAGCTTTCGGGTGGACAGCAGCAGCGTGTTGCGATTGCCCGAGCTTTGGCGCTGAATCCGCAGGTGCTGTTGTTCGATGAGCCGACATCCTCGCTTGATCCTGAACTGGTGGATGAAGTGCTGTCCGTGATTCAAAAGGTGGCGAGTGAAGGCAATACGATGATTATTGTCACGCATGAGCTTGGTTTTGCGAGGGATGTAGCGGATCGGGTCGTGCTGATGGAGCATGGTGCGATCGTAGAACAGGGACCAGTGGAGCAGTTTTTCAATCATCCGAAGGAAGAACGGACACGGCAATTTTTGGGCAAAGCTTTGGGGCAAAGAACGTTACAGGAGCAGCCAGCATCGCCATAAAAGTACGTGAATGGGTTAAAGGTATGTGCAGTGCTGTAGATTCATTGCAACTATCGTAAAAAGCACGCTAAACAAGTCGCGGGAGGCAGGAAAGTCGGCGCTTGTTTTGCCGTGCTTTTTTAGCTTTACATTCGAAATTATTTTCCGTTGCAAAGTAGCTAATCACCCTTATTCATGATAAATTCTAAGAACAATAAAGTGAAGTTGTAATCGGGAAGGAACATTGGCAAATGAAAAAGGTTCTGTTCATTAATACCGGAGGGACAATTTCCTCCTCCTATCAGGAAAACGGTCTGACTCCAACCCAATCGGCTGAAAATATTTTGGCTGAAATTCCGGAGCTCCAGGAAATATGTGAGATTGATGCCTACAATCTGATGAGCATTGATAGCACCAATACACAGCCAGAGGATTGGGCTTCCATCGCCCGGATGGTACATCGTTCGCTCGATCAATACGACGGTATTGTTATTGCGCATGGCACGGATACGATGGCTTATACAGCTTCAGCCCTGAGCTTCATGTTGGGCACCGTAGACAAACCCGTCGTTGTGACAGGTTCGCAGGTATCGATATTGGCGGAGCACAGCGATTCCAAAAAGAATGTAATTGACTCATTCCTGACCGCATGTGGCGAGGTGGCAGGGGTCTTTGTCGTGTTTAATGGAAAAATTATCAACGGCAGCCGCAGCTCGAAAATCAGAACACGCAGCTATAACGCCTTTGAGAGTATTAACTATCCGTACATCGGTCTCGTGGAAAACGGTAAGGTGGTCTATACAGAGGGCGTATTTGCAAATCGTGATACCGTTCGTCACCCGTACAATGACGGCTATGCCTCTGAAGTATTTCTGCTTAGGCTGATTCCGGGTACAAATCCGGCGATTTTCGATGCTATTCAGAGCTTGGGCTATAAAGGTATCGTCATTGAGGGCTTTGGTATGGGGGGCGTACCTTTTAAAGAGAGAAGTCTCATCAACAAAATTGAGGAGCTGATGAAGGACGGTATGAGTATTGTCGTCACCACGCAATGTCCTTATGAGGGCGGGGACCTGACGATTTATGAGGTAGGGCAGAAGGTGCTGGAAAAGGGTGTTATTCCGGGGTATGACATGACAACAGAAGCGCTGGTAACGAAAATGATGTGGGCGTTGGGCCAGACGACTGACCCGGCTGAGGTAGCCAAGATTATGGCAACGAACTACGCGGACGAAGTGTCCCTACCTGCGGATACAGCTTCCTGATAGGAAGCTGATTTCCGAAGGTACGGGCTAACTACTGGCTAACGCCGAGCTTGCTCCAGTCTGTTTTTAATCTCAATGGCCATTTCCAGTGCTTGTACGGCCGACTCCAATGGAATCAGACATTCCGCATGTCCGCCAAAGCAATCAAGTGCATGATCCCAACTTTTTTCGTATGGATTGGCGGATTCGAGGTTGATTTTTTGCTGTCCTGATGCGGTATACTCAAATAATGCGGTGGGTATGGGATCGTTTTCGTCACTCTCATGAAATACCAGCTTGGCTTTTTCAAAATAAGCTTCATAGGCCACCGTGAAAGGATAGCTTTTTGGCATATGGGAAGAAGCGATGACTTCTGTGAATGTATCCCGATGCTGAAAATAAGCCCGAACTTGTGCCTGTTCGGGATGGACTACCTCTGTACCCCACACTGTATATGGATCACATGGACCCCATAGCCAGGTGAATAAATCCAGTTCATGAATCATGAACTGCGTAGGGATGGAACTTAGTCCAAGGTCTCCCCACAGGGGAGGGGTTTCTCTTTTTAAGGACAAGGAAATGAGTTTTCCGTATTTTTGTTGGTGATAAGCCTCGTACAGATAGGTATAGGCAGGATCAAACTTAATGAACTGGTTGACCAGAATCTTTTTGTTATATTGCTTCTCAGCTTGTTGCATAAGAAGAGCATCTTCGAGATGAAAGCAAACCGGTGTTTCACAAAATACATGCTTCCCGTGCTTTAGCGCATCAATGGCATGTGACCTATGCAGGTGGGAGGGCAGGCATAGATCGACGATATCCACGTCCGGATCCAGCAGAATATCCTCTATATTTTGTGTGACTTCTACGTTTAGCTCCTCTTTCAATTTTTGCAGCTTGGTTTCGTTCCTTCCAAATACAATGAGTCTGTTTACCTTGGGATGGTTGTTTAACAGCGAGGCATGATACGCGCCGAATCCCGTCCCCAAAATTCCAATATTCATCATCCATTACACCCCTTTACTTCTATGATACACACCTATTGCTGCCAACAGGGTGTCAACAATCTTTGCATCATCTTTTCATTTCGGGTTAACCATCTATTGTGGAGGTATGATTGTGAGACTGCATCGTTTAATCGCGATTTTATTATGTATCGAATCTAGAGGGAGAATGAAGGCCAGGGAATTGGCGTTGGCACTGGAAACCTCTGTACGCTCCATTTACAGGGATATCGACCTTCTGGCTGAAGCAGGAGTTCCGATTGTTACCGCATCCGGTCCGAAGGGCGGAATTTATTTAATGGAGGGTTATACGGCAAACCTGAAGCAGTTGAATGGCGGGGATGTCATTCAGTTGTATTTAACGGGGATGGGCATTTATACGGGCGGGTCCACGGAATCGGGTTTGAAGTTAAAGAATACTTTGCTCAAACTGGAACAGACGATGCCGGCCCCCTATCAGTCCGATATTCAAAAAGCCAAAGCTCGGTTTTATTTTGATGATACACCGTGGTGGACGGAACGTATAGCGATTCCTTGCCTGGAAGCCGTGAGAGCGGCAGTATGGGGGTCCTATAAAATAACTATACAATATGAGAAAGCTGACGGCTCTTGCACTTCTCGCCATGTACATCCCTATGGACTTGTGGTGAAAAAAGGAGATTGGTATCTTATTGCCTTTTGTGAAGTCGGGCAGGAGATTCGGACTTTTAAGTGTGAGCGAATTATGGAGGTTCAGCCGTCTGTTGAAGTCTTTAAGGTTCCTGAGGATTTTTCACTGGAATATTATTGGACAAGTAAAGAAAGCGCTTTTAAGCAGCTTTGTAGAGAGAAAGAATACTATCCTGTTCTGGTCCGAGCGACTAAGAAGCACGCTGGAATACTAGCGAAAAGGATGGAAATCATCCAGTCTGTACAGGAAGGCAATCACTTCATTCTAACCGTCAACATGTATAGCTATGAAGCGGCCTGCCGCGATGCGATGGATTGGATCGGCCGGGTTGAAATCGTGGAGCCTGCAATACTCCGACAGTTTGTGAAGGAGGAAATTAGCCGACTCCAGAGGATATACGGTTAAATCATCAAAAAAACATCTGCCTATAGCAGATGCTTTTGCTTGTTAAGTCCAGGCCCAGAGGAATGCATCACGATCCCAGGCGATTCGGCCACCATGTAGCTTGCGAAATGCCTTTTTGATTTCTTTTTCCAAAGATACATGACCATGCTCGCTTATAAACACATACTGCTCTCCGTATTCAGAGCGTACATATGCAATGGCATCTTCTTGTTTCAGAGTGCCCACTTCACGGATTTGCGCGACCATCCATTGTGCAATTTGTTGTTCTATAGTTGGGGTGTTGTCCATTTGTCGTATCCTTTCCTGCGACCGATTGGTTGTAGCTGTTCAGCTCGCCTCCTGTAGTATACGGCAATTCGGAGAATTATTGAATTTTTTGATATAAATGTACTTATGCAGTTGGCTAAGTGGGCTTTCTTTTGTATAATTAAGGGAATATTCACGGGAATTTTCTTTTTTTGTATTGAAATCATGCAAGTTATCCCTGGGGGTGCCTGATTTGAAGGAAACAACCACTATTCGCGCAGAGCTGGAGCAGTACATCAGACGAGAAGGAATTACGATTAGTAAGTTTGGGGAGAACACAGGTATTAATGCAGGAACAATCAGTGCCATTATCAACGGTAACCGGCCAATTGCGATGCTGCTGCTGGATCGGATTGCTGCAGGCATGGGGCTTGAAGAAGGAAGCCTCTATGAGCTATACATTGATGAATTTATACGGAATACGGCACCGAATTGGCGACGGGTTCGGCCCTTTTTGCATCGCTGTGCAGAGCTGAACAAACTCGATTGTATTAAGCAAGTCGTGGAGTTTATCATGGACTATCTCATATACGCCCCGGCTTTGTTTGAGACAGCGGAAGAATTATTCAGCGAAGGTAGGTTGGAGGCTGCGGCCATTATTTATAAAAATGTCGCGGAAAGTGAGAAGTATCAACATTCGGAGCGGCTGGCGCTCTGCCAATACCGTTTATTTACGATTACCGTTGGCGATGACCAGGATGAAAATTTATGGGCAGCCACACATTTTGAAAGCTTTGTAGAGCGATTGGGTGAGGCAGACCAACTGGATGCCTTAAGAGATTTGGCTAATACGTATGCCTCCTTGCGGCGTTGGGATAAAGTAGAATGGTTTGCTGAAAAAATGGCTCAAAAAGCCAAACTACAATACGAGCAAAAATACGGAAATACCAGAAAATCAGAGCGTGGCAAGGAACCTAAGGGCCCTTTGTTTATGTATATTGTATACTCTTACGTACTCCGTGCCGGGGTGTGGGATGAGCGCGGGGATTATCAGAAGGCACTGGAATATGTATCCCTATACTCTGATTTGAGCTGGGTGCAAGAGGACACGGAGGAAGCTCGGCATTTGAAGGCCCTTTGTAGCAACTGGGCTGAGGCCAACAGATATTTGTATCAGTTGATGTCCGGTAGCCTGGATGTGATTCCACAGTATGTAAATTATTTGGAAAAAAATGAGGGCGAAATTCTGGTGGGGTTACATAAGATAATGGTAGCGGCCAACCGTTATGATTTTAATGTAGATCATGTACTGCAGCACTTTGAAAAACAAATTGAGGCATTTGCAGATCAGCATGCCAAGGTAGGCACCTATACCGAGCAAATGTCAGCAGATCTCTATGCACGATTTTTGGCAGAGATGGCTTGTTACGATCTCAACAAACATCGTTATTCCAAAGGTATGAAATTCCTGCTTGAGAGCCTTTCCTATTCTGTCGTGCTGAATGGTAATCCTGTCACCATCAAGTGTGTAGGACTATTTGAAAAGTATCGGCATACTGCCACTTCTGAGGACAAAGAGGAATATAAAAACTTACTTGGAGAGGTAGAGTACATCTATGATAAAAAAGATCGTTTTTTCTCTGCTCGCATTTAATGTTTTTATCCTATTGAATTTTCCACCCGTCACCCCTCCTATAGAAGACCCTAGCGATGTCCACAGTCATGGGCTGGGGGGATGGGCATTGTCATCTCCTGAACCATCGGCTTAGAGGGTCTAGATAACATTAAAAAAGGTATTCTCTTATGAAGAGGATACCTTTTTTATTTGCAAGTGCATTTGAAGGTTGAAGGAGCGTCCTTGCCGTCAAGTGTGAGGAGTTGGAGGTTGGGCAGGCGGAAACCAGACATGACGAAGATCCACCCAACCTTGGCTGTTAAAGGATACGCCGCGAACAGTAGGAAGATAGGCCGTCTGAACGGGCTTTTCATATAAAATATGCAGCTGGTGCTCATCCATGAGCCGAGTTTCGATATGTTCAAATTGCTGTGCTCTAACGGTATGATCGGCTTCCCGTGCAATTTCGCGCAGCAGTCTTTCGATATCCACACGGCTATGCGGCTCCACATGCCCGGATACATTGAGATACAGATCAAACAGACGCAATTGCTCATCACGGTCACGAAACAGAGAAAAGATGATTAAGTCTGACTCCATACGAATAGATGAACTTTTGAATTCATTCATGGATGCGGCCACAATGTTACACGTATATCCACAGGATTCGAGCTGAGCTGCGACCCGTTCTGCATCCGCTCTATACTCGGGAATGGTGGCAATTTGTAACGCCGCCAGTGGTTCGCATGAATCATTAGCGTTAGGCGAATCCACTGCTGAAGGAAGGGGGCGATGATCCAGACATGCTACAATCCGAGCACGTATTTCCGGGTTGCGCAGCGGTCCATCCTTGTGTGTGTTACATGTGATAAATTTGCGTACCGAAGCCGCCGAGTGAATCTGGCTCCATGCGGTATCCGTGTCTCTTGCCAGTATAGGATTATGGATAATGTGAAAAGAAGAAGCGGTATCTTCCATATCCGGCGATTCCAGCTTAGTCGCCCACGGGAGTTGAACGATTTCCACCCGATCTAGATGAGCGCGACCCTGAAAATAAGGCGCAAAAGCCTCAAGTAAGCACAAGCTTTCGTTCATTTCCGTGACCTTGAAAGCCCCCGTACCGATAGGACGAATGCCAAAGGCGGCTTCACCCACCTGATTAAGCTCACGCGGTACAATGGCAGCCCGGCTGGTACACAGGAAGGATAAAAATAGCTCGTTCGGCTCCTTTAGTACAAAGCGTACCATCGTCGGACTCAACGCTTGAACGTGCTGAATTTGCCGGACGATAAAATGGTAAAGTCTCCTTCCCGGCGCCCGACTCAGTCGTTCAAAGGTATAGACGACGTCTTCCGCGGTCAGTATTTTGCCGTTATGAAACAGCACTTCTTTACGCAGGAAAAAGGTCCACTTCGTACGAGTAGTGTCCACATCCCAAGCGTGCGCCAGTCCCGGCAAAATCTCACCGCTCTCGTTCGCCCGGCGGGCCAGCCCGTCAAAGACATGACTGGATACGAAGGACTCGGCGAGCCAGTTCAAGTACAACGGGTCCAGCGTATAGAGCTGCTGGCGAATGGGCAGACGCAGCGTGTCGATCTGCTGCTGATCACTGCGCACCTCCGCGTGATGCCCGAAATAATTCAGCAGCCAGCCCTGTAAATGCTCCTGCATGGTGGAGGAGCGTGAATGAACTCGGATTTCATCCAGTGCGCGTTTGATATCATGGCGGTCTATGGCTTGCATCATGGATTGCACAGCAATGTCTTCCGGCTGAATAAGAAAGCGCAGGCTGGAGCGGCGGCCTCTGCCTCGGCGAGGAGTCCATTGTATCCAGTCGTGCTGCTCCATTTTCTGAATGATCATCAAGGCATTGCGGTGGGTGCAGTCAAAAATAGCCGCCAGCTCATCCAGCGTAGTCTCTATGGTATGGTTCTCGTCCCTGTCGTCAGCTGCGTGGGAGTGAAGCCGTAAAAATTGGGCGTGAAGTTTCATTCAGGAATGCTCCGTTTCCCCTATGCTTGAGTAAAAGCGCAACTGCTTTTATAAAATAGGAAATTTTATTTTGATTAATTTCTCTTTATCTTCTTATTTTATCATCTACAATAAGGGTTATAAAGCATAGTTGTGGAGGTATTTACCATGCATGACAAGGTGAATGGATCGTCTTTGCCGAAAGCGTCGTTGTTGTCCGCCTTTGCCGGCGCCATTGTATTGGCGCTGGTCCATCAATATCTGTTCTTCGGACATGGGCTGGGCGTGTCTATGCCTATTTTCGTTATTGTATTTTACGTGTATATGTATTCCTTTAATCGAGATCGTTGCCAGCCCATTACATGGATAGGACGTCTGCTGTTTGTGGTCATTATGATGCTGGCACTGACATATGTGCTGTCCGATAACCCGATCTTCTATGTGTTAAATGCCCTGGCTATATCTGCTCTGATTAGCGTACATATGGTGTTGCTGTTCGGGGAAAAAAGGCATAGCTGGTCAGAAATCGGTATTATCGGTCAGGCGCTAAGCCATTGGTTTTATCAAAATTTTCGCCATATCGTGACTCCGTTTCGAATGTTTAAGACGGCAGCCTTTCGGAATGTAAAGGATGAGCGTAAGCGTGTATTGGGTAAAGTGATAATCGGTCTACTTATTGCCTTGCCGTTGCTACTCATTATTATATCTCTGCTGGCTTCCGCAGATGGGGTGTTCGAAGAGTTGTTATCTGGCATACCCGCATGGATTGGCACATTGACCTTTGGGAGTGGTTTGCCGCGGCTGATCTGGGCCTGCTTTTTTACCTTCTGTTTTTTCTGTTACTTGTGGGGATTCGTACAGCCTGCTCCGCGGAATACGGAAAGAGAGGCTCAGTCAGCAGCAGCAGTACCTTACCACGAGCCGGTCGCAATCAAGTTTGATCCTGTCATTACCGCTACAGTGCTGATTGTCATGAACCTGGTGTATGTTGTGTTCGTCGTGCTGCAGTTCGGATATCTGTTTGGTGCATGGGAAGGTGCTTTGCCAGAAGGAACCTCGTATGCTGAATATGCGAGAAGAGGATTCGGGGAGCTGGTTATGGTAACAGGTATCAATTTTGTGCTGATGATCAGTGTATTGAAATGGACTGAATTCAGCTCAGGTATAGTGCAAACATTGAACAGCGGCCTGCTGTACATACTCGTCGGTTGTTCGGGTGTGATGCTGTACTCGGGATATACCCGGCTGGTTATGTACGAAGAAGCATACGGATATACGTATATCCGTTATCTGGTACACGCATTTATGATTTTTCTAGGCTTGCTGCTGCTCGTTGCGGCCGTGCGTATTCATGTCCGCCAGCTTCCGCTGGCGAAATATTATATTGTACTCGCTCTAATCGCCTATGTCGTCGTGAATTATGTGGGTATTGATGTACGGATAGCTGAAAATAATCTCGAACGGTATCGTACAACATCGGTGATAGACAAGGAATATTTGAGTGAGCTATCAGCGGACGCGATTCCACTACTGATTGATTTTAGCCGTAAGGAACACGGAGCGCTGGATGAGTTTTTACAAGCCCGCTTGATGAGCATGACGAGAGAAGAATCGAGTTGGCCCGAATTCAATTGGGCTAAGTATCGAGCGCAACAGGAATTGCACGCCTATATTTTGGAATGAGAGGTGTTTGGGAATGATCGGAACAGATACGTTACAAGGTATGGTACTAGAGCTACGGGATGAAATGTCACACTACCAGCATCAGTTTGGTGTAAGACGGAACGATTTCCTCGTGGAGGCTATGTCCTATGGAATGAGTAAGGAGGAAGCCCGTGCTTATGCTATCCAGCGTATTGGCCCGGTCGTTCCCGTCACCTGTATGCCTACGTTGGCTCTAGGGAAAGTGAGACCGCTCAGTCCAATGTTGGCAATGCGGTACCAATATGCAGGGGATTGGAAGGACATCCATGAGCATCTGCTCCTTCCTGATGAAGTGCTCCGGATCGCAGGTACACAGCATTTTCGCAGCTGGATCAGCGATATGCGAAATTACTGGGTGGAATCGGCCCCTTACCGATTCGGGGATGATCGTCTTTCGCTGCTGTCGGTCGCAAGCGAGAAAGAAGGTCACTTTTCCATGCTCGTCTGGAAGGAACCTGGTGAAGAGCCGGAGGTATGGACGTATGCTTCCCAGCATGAATACCGATTCAGTCATTTGCTCCACTGGTTCAAGTGGTTGAATGGGCGCAGTGAAGAATGAGAGGTATAGATGATGCAAAAGAATCGTAATTGGATCGTGCTATTTATTGGCATTGCTATAATGGTGGGGGTTGCAGACTATTTTACACCAGCTAAGCCTGCGACTACTCCTGAGCTTATCGTTCCAACTGTAATCAGTGAAGAAAGCCTTCAGCTAAGTGATGACTAAACAATAAGGGTCACATTATGGCTGCTGTTAAGTTGATTTTGAGCAAAGTCTCTGGTTTCGATTGAAATTAAAAAAATATAGTTCATTTTCTGTGGTATTGCGTTGTTAAAGTAAGCCGGAAATCACCCTAATAGTTGAGAGGGAATTGAAGCTAATATCAATCGAATGTGGAGCCATTCAGATGTTCAAGCGACTCCGTCATTTCCTCTACAACTTATATTCAGGGGGAATTTTCAATGGCTAGAAGTGCAAGCACATACGCATCTGTAATCGACGGTTTTAAGGTAGAAACGAACAAAAAGTATTCGCCAGTAGGTGGAACAAAATGTAATATTTTTGCACAAGACGTGATGGCTGCGATGTCGGCTTCCTTGCCAAGTGGCTTAGCCAATCAAATGGCTGATGCTTTACTGGGTAACAACACGCCGGGCTGGTACTCCGTAACTTTTCAGGATGCTCAGAAAAGAGCAAACCTCGGGTACCCAACCATCGGGATCAAAAAAGCGGACGGACATGGTCATGTCGTTGTCGTCAGACCAAAGGGTTCATCGATCACGATCTTGAAGGAAGTACAGATCGCTCAGGCGGGAACCAAAAATTACAACAGTAATACTATTAATTACTCTTGGGTGGCAGCTGATCTGCCTGGCGTAAAATTCTATACACACGACTAAGTGGTTTTGAGATATTAGCAGTCAAAATAACCCTGGAAGCAGATCCATTCGATCTGCCTCCAGGGTTATTTTTTTATTTTGAAGCAGAATGTTTAGATACAATGAAGGCTTTGCCTGGCTTGACAAAAGCAACTGCATAACCATTAGAGAAGGAAGAAGATTCCGATCTGTATTCAAGCTTGGTCAGCAGTTGACCTTGGCGATTGATGTAACCGAATTTTCCGTCCGAGACAGATGAGTTTGCTTGTTTACCAACTAAAGCAATGCCTTCCTTGAATGGAGATGTAACGTCATATTTTTGTTGATATTTAATGACCAATGTTCCGGTTTTATCAATAAACCCAACCTCATTTTTCGCATTTTTCACACTGGCCAAGCCCTCGCTAAAATCCTGTGCATCCGTAAATTTAAAGGGAATCACGACTTTTCCCTGTTTATTGATGAATCCCCATTTACCCTTGGCATTTTGTACTGGAGCCAATCCTTCCGAGAAGTCTCCGCCAGATTTGTATTGAGGTGGAATGACTTCTTTTCCTGCCGTATTGATATAACCGTATAGTCCCTTGCTATTTTGAACAATAGCCAAGCCATCCGAGAAACTACGGCTGTATTTGTGTTGATAAGGAATCGCTAGCTTACCGGAAGCATTCACAAAACCAATCTTCCCAGTGTTAGGGGCATAGGCAAGGGCCAGCCCTTCTGTAAATACATATTCTGAATCCACATGTTCTTTAAAATGAGAAAGGATTTTTCCCGTTCGATCTATAATTGCATTTTCTTTGGTGTCTGCTATGGTGACCTTGGCCTTGCCTTCGGAAAAGACATTGGCTTCGGTGTATTGGCAAGGAATGACCAGTGTCCCTTTCGTATTAATGTACCCAAAGAGATTGGTTTTTGTATTTTTGACTACAGCCCGCTGCTCTTGAAAATCACCAACAGGTTTAAGCTCGGCGGGAAGAGAGAAAGCCTTTTGTCCCTTGGTATTGTAATACACAAGGTTTCCGGCAGATGTTTCAGCAGCCAATAAGCCATCATGAAAAGCACCATCGCTTGAAGGACGAGCAATGTTGTAATCTACAGCAGTTTTAGAGACTTCAATGGTTGTTATGCTGGGTGCGGCCCAGCCTGTTCCAATAACAGAGATGCCAGTAATCAAAATTAATGCAGCTAATCCTAACTTTTTCAACATGCATAAGCTCCTTTGTGAGTTGATTTTTAACTTCGGGCTTCAAAGAATCCTGCCCTCATACGTAGGGCCTTCCATAATATAGACGATAAAAATGTAGGAATGTTTCTTGATATTCAAAATTTTTCTAATTTTCAGTGCGTGAAAGCTCTACTTTCATGTAGGATGCTTGTTCATCTCGTCTCTACTCATCTCTTCTGACCTCAGCTATTCTTTGGCTACGGAGGGGCTATCAAGCCTATTCCGTAGCTCATGTTAACAATTTACAGAATCGAATAACATATCATTGGCAGAATCTCTTATAGTGAAAATCGATTATTATTGAGAGATTAAAGATGAGGGATCAGTTCACTTTCAAAAAAAAAGAAGAAAATGTGTCATTTTAAAAAAAGTCTATACATATATGTTAAATGTATAGACAAATTCAAAAAGCGGATTTATAATTACGCTGTAAACGTTTTCTAGTAGTTATCATCCAATCAGACCTTGAAGGGAAGGAACAATCATGAAGAAAATTTTACTGGCGTGCAGCTCAGGTATGTCTACAAGTTTGCTGGTTACTAAGATGCAGGATTATGCTAAGTCCATTGGAGACGAGGCTGAAATTTGGGCAGTAGGTCAAGATCAAGCCGCAGAGGACATGGCTAAGGCTGACGCTGTATTGATCGGCCCGCAAATGAGTTTTCTTAAAGGACAGCTGGAAAAGGAAGCAGCCCAATATGGTATTCATGTAGAAGTGATTGACATGATGGCCTACGGAATGGTTGACGGTAAGAAAGCCTACGAACAGGCTGTGAAACTGGTGGAACGTAAAAATGGATAAAGTTAATATAGCTGATCTGACGGAAGAACAAATTAGTTTCCAACTTATTTTGCATAGTGGAAGCGCTCGCAGCAAAGTGATTCAGGCGCTGACTGAATACAGAAATGAAAATGTAGAAGGTGCGGACGATTTGCTCAAACAAGCCAAGCAGGATTTACGTGCCGCGCATGATATCCATTTTCAAATGGTTAAGAAGGAAGCGGGAGGAACCCAAACTCCCTTCTCGCTCCTTCTAATGCATGCCGAGGATCATTTGATGTCCACGGCTACCATGAAGGATTTGGTTCAAGAGCTGCTGGAGCTGTTCAAATCCAGAAGTTTATAGCTGGACCTGTAAATTTGTGAATTTTGGGACATGAAATGCTTGCAACCCTATTGATGCAAGTCACTTCGCGGGGAGGAATAGGCTTTGTTTGAAAAATTAAGCCGGATACTGATACCTATTGCCGGTAAACTGAACAACAACCGCTATCTTACTGTACTGCGTGATGCATTCATGCTGTCATTTCCATTAACAGTTTTTGGCTCCATTATTGTAGTTATTATTAATCTGCCGTTTCTAAAAGGGTGGATGGGCGACGGCAATTATGCGACTTTTAGCAGTCTGCTGAACATTGCGCCTAATGCCACACTGAATATTATGACCTTATTTGTCATCGTCGGGATTGGTTATTATCTATCTCGAAGTTATAAGGTCGAGCCCATATTCGGCGGTATGATCGCGTTGGCCAGTTTCTTAATGCTCACCCCTTTTGTACTGACACAAGAAAGCGGTGCCACGATTGCTGGTGTCATTCCGGTGGACCGGATTGGTGCCAAAGGCATGTTCCTTGGTATGATCGTCGCCTTTATCGCGGCTGAGATATACCGGAGGGTGACACAGCGAAATTTTGTCATTAAAATGCCTCCAGGTGTTCCGCCAGCCGTTGCCAAATCGTTTGCCGCTTTGCTTCCGGCATGTATCACATTGGGCATATTTTTGATCATTAATGTTGTAGTTACACTGACCCTTCACAATAACCTGCATGATCTGATTTATCATGCCGTACAGGCACCGCTGGTGCATTTGGGCAGTGGTATTATACCTACATTAATTGCTATTTTCTTTGTTCAGCTTTTATGGTTCTTTGGGCTTCATGGTCAGATTATTATCAACTCAGTTATGGACCCAATCTGGAATACACTGGCACTTGAAAACTATGAAGCGTACTCCAAAGGAGCGGAACTGCCGCATATTATCACCAAGCAGTTTGTGGATATTTATACAGTAGGTATCGGTGGTACAGGTATGACATTGGCTGTCGTGCTTTCGATTCTGATCTTCCTGAAGAGTAAGCAATTGAAGCAGGTCAGTAAGCTGGCCCTTGGACCAGGTCTGTTTAATGTCAACGAACCCGTCATATTCGGTCTGCCGATTGTGATGAATCCGCTTATTTTTGTTCCGTGGGTCATTTCTCCAATGATCGTTACGCTGATTACTTACTTTGCCATGACTACGGGGATTGTACCGCCGCCCAACGGGATACAGGTTCCTTGGACGATGCCGTTGTTCTTTAGTGGAATGATGGCTACGGGTTCTCTAATGGGAGGCATACTGCAGTTGTTTAATATGGCTGTCGTCTTTGTCATCTGGTTCCCGTTCCTGAAAATTATTGATCGGATGAACGTTCGTAAGGAGCAGGAAGAGGAGCTTAAACAAGCAGCCGTTGCAGGTAAGGATCAAACTGTTGGAATGTAACATGAATGAGCTGCTAGTGTAGTGGACTTGTTCTTTGCAAAAGAGAGAGGAGTAGAGCTGTGAATCATACCGAAATGAAAGATATAGAGCAGCAAGCCATTCAATACCGTTTTCCGACTGACTTCTGGTGGGGTTCCTCAGCTTCGGCTACCCAGACAGAAGGAACTGTGGAGGGAGACGGCAAAGGACCGAACATTTGGGATTATTGGTTTGAGCAGGAGCCGAACCGTTTCTATGACGGGGTCGGTCCTGCTGATACATCCCGTTTCTATACCCGTTATAAAGAAGATATTGCACTCATGAAAGAGCTTGGCCACAACTCTTTCCGGTTCTCTATCTCCTGGTCACGCCTGTTTCCGGCAGGGAAAGGTGAAATAAACCAGCAGGCGGTTCAATTTTATAATTCCGTCATTGAAGAGTTGCACCAGGTGGGCATTGAGCCGTTTGTGAATCTGTATCATTTTGATTTGCCGATGGCTTTACAGGAAAAAGGAGGCTGGGTAAACCGCGAGACGGTCGAAGCTTACGTGGATTACGCGAACACTTGCTTTGAGTTGTTCGGGGATCGTGTAGCCAAATGGTTTACGCATAACGAGCCAATTGTCCCGGTGGAAGGCGGCTATCTATACGATTTCCACTATCCCAATGAAGTGGATTTCGGTAAAGCTGTACAGGTGGGATATCATACCCTGTTATCGAGCGCCAGTGCCATTAAGGCTTACAGAGAAGGCGGCTATAAGGGCAAAATCGGTATTATTTTGAACCTGACGCCGAGCTATCCGCGTAGTCAGCATCCGGCAGACGTGCAGGCTGCTGAAATATGCGACGCGTTCTTTAACCGTTCCTTTTTAGACCCATCTGTGACGGGAGAATTTAACCCTTTGCTTGTGGAGCTGTTACGCCAAGAGGGATTTGTACCGAGCATGGAAGATGGAGATCGGGAAATTATACGCCAGGGTACTGTAGACCTGCTGGGGATTAACTATTATCAGCCGCGCAGAGTCAAGGCTCGCGAAAGTCTCCCAAATCCAGACGCACCTTTTGTGCCGGAACGATTCTTCGATTATTATGCCATGCCTGGTCGTAAGATGAATGAGATGCGAGGCTGGGAGATTTATGAGAAGGGCATTTACGACATTCTGACCAATGTCAGAGAAAATTACGGCAACATTGAATGCTTCATTTCAGAAAACGGAATGGGCGTACAAGGTGAAGAAAAATTCAGAGATGAGCAGGGTATGATCTGCGATGATTATCGTATTGATTTTATCCGTGAGCATCTCAAATGGGTCCAACGAGCTATCTCAGAAGGGTCCAATGTGAAAGGCTATCACTTATGGACGTTTATGGACAACTGGTCCTGGACGAACGCATATAAGAATCGTTACGGCTTTGTATCCGTGGATCTTCAGAACGAGGGTAAAAGATCCGTTAAGCAGAGTGGGTACTGGTTCAAACAAGTGATCGAAAATAACGGATTCTAAGGTAAGGTGGGGGGTGGTCCTTTGGACCGCCTTTTTTTCTTCATTGCTGAAAGGAAGCTGTGCTGTATACCGCTGGTGAGAAAGTATAATGTTCGGTATACTTACTATACCGTCATACCTTAACGTCCCGCCTGCAGAACAGAAAAACCAGCGCTACCGATATTTTGGTAAAATGCTGACATAAAACAATTTTTAGTACAGGTGGTAGACAGATGAACAAATACGAGCGGATTGCACAAGAGGTCAAAGAGCGTATTATGAATAAGACCTACTGCAGTGATGATCCCATCCCTGATGAGATCTCATTGGCAAAAGAGTTTCGTGTAAGTCGAATGACGATTAAGAGGGCATTGGACACATTGGTGATGGACGGACTGCTGAATCGTAAAAGAGGACACGGAACCTTTATCGTTAAATCGGTCTACAATGGCCCGGTTAATGTCGTTGTAAATGAAATGCTGGGGCTGACCAACGTACTGCGCGGGAAAGAAATCAAAAGTAAAATCATAGCCTTTGACGTTCAATTTCCATCCGAGGAAGTAGCGACTCATCTGTTTATTGACGTCAATTCTCCTGTATATCATGTGATCCGTCTGCGTGTTGTGGAGGGCGAACCCTATGTTATCGAGCGCACGTACATGCCAACGAAGCTGATTAGCGGTATTACCGAGGAAGTGTTGTATGGCTCGGTGTACAAACATATTAAGGAGGAGCTGGGCCTTAATATTGTCGGTTCACATCGTACCATCCGGGCATCCAAGTCGACGGAACTGGATCGGGAGCATCTGGATTGTGCAGCAGATGACCCAATCTTGGAAATTGAGCAAGTGGGTTATCTGGATACGGGGATACCATTTGAATACTCATTCTCGCGCCATCGGTATGATAAATTTGTGTTCACCACAGTGAATCGGATGCGTTGAGCCAGTGAGTAAGAAACGGATGGTAAAGCACAAGCATGGCAGAAGAAGGCCTAACTGATGTGGGCACTCTCCTGCCATGTTCTTTTTAATGAAGCAAATTAATTGCCAAGCAATCTCACTTCATGCACCGTCGGAGTATACCAGTTGTTCGGATTATTAAATAGCACTGCATTTACAAGATTAATTCTTACGTAACGGGCTTGAAAATTAACTTTGTCACTGGTAAAGCCGTATGCAGTATTGCTCGTACGGTCAATGGTGGAATAATGAACGCCATCCGTACTATATTCGATCTTATACTTGTAATATGCCTCAGATCCTTTGTACATAAACCATGAAATATCCACTTCGTTAATCGTCTTGGTACTGCCCAAATCCACCTGCCACCAAGCAGGCCAGGATGCAGATGTAGCCTTCCATGAGGTTTGGGGATTGCCATCGTTCGCCAGTGAAGCCGGGGAAGCAGATGCGGCTGAACTGGCAGTAGCTGTTTTGCCTTGCGCGTGATTCACAAGGGATGGCAGGATGACTGTGCCTGTAGCAGCATCCATATCCCAGCTACTGTACCAGTTTAGAGTAGCCGTTTTATTGGAGTCATTCAGGGTCAATGGCAACCAGATGAATTTGTGATCGCTCAGATTGAGCGGGTTCCAGCGGTCGCCCATATAGATGTAGCTGGTTCCTGCGCTGCCTGTAATTGTGGCGATGGAATGGATTTGCGAGCCGTAAGCCGCCGGATCACCGAAAGGCGACAAAGCAGACCAGCTTCCAGTCATGGAGCTGGCGGTTGCATAAGCACCCTGATTCGGATACCAGCCGGATGCCTGCGAGGTGAACAGGTAGTAGGTGTTGTTCTTTTTCACAACAGCAGGCGCTTCACGATAACCATTTTCAAAAATCCAGCCAACGAATGACTGCACGCCTGTATAATCGGCTGTCAGCTTGAAGATCGCCATCGTATCGTTGGCGCCGCCATTTTTACGTGAAGCTGTAATGAGGTAACCGCTACCGTCGGTATCCGTAAACACCGTCATATCACGGGACTCATAATTCAGCGGGCGGAAGCTGCCTTGATAGGTGAAATTCCCGTCAGGCGTATCGCTGGTAGCAACAGCTACGCGACCGAGTGAGTAGTCTGTGCCATTTTCATAGTGTGCCCATAGTACATATTTTCCGGTAGATTTGTTGTAAATGACTTTAGGCCGCTCAATTTTGCTTGAATTCAACTCAGGGGCGGAATCTTTGGTGAGAATACTACTGCGGAAAGACCAATTTTTCAGATCGGTTGAGGTATATACGTTCACTTTTTCAAATTTCCAGTTCTCAGCGTGCTCGCCGTACCAATAATAAGTGGAACCTACTTTTAGGATATTGCCGCTGTTCGCCTGAATCGGGTTTCCTGCGGTGTCCTTCCAATCCGTTCCATTCGTAATGGCTGTGCTTGCTGTTGCACTCAAGGACAGTTCTGCATTAGCGGCGTCCAAACCATTCAGCGATGGGTTCATCTCGCTCCCATAGGTTGCTTGCGTAACGCCTGTTGTATTGGCATGTACTGCATCAGGTTGAAGGCCTGCACCGACCACTGCGATTATAATACAAATCCATGGGGCTAACCATTTGCTGTTGTTGATCCACTTCACGATATCATCTGCCTCCTTTAACACGGATAGGATGGGCCAGAAGGGCTTGTCCGGCACCTCACCTTTGATTTTATCTTAATTGGAAGCGTTTACAAGTGGAATAAATTGAAGTCTTTAGAATCATAAATTGGAATCGGTACTGAATGAAAATGGGAATGTTGGTCGGCTGAGTTAAAAGAAGCGTCTCTTTGCCTACTTGTGGATGTCCTATTATCTACACCAGGAATGTATATAATTGTGCGTTTTGTCATTGACACGTTCACATTATTTCAAATTTAAAGTGACTGGAATCACATAAACGGTTACTTTATGTGGGTATACTTGCTTTAATTGAAGGTTAACAAAAGGGAGCTATGTTGTAACGCCTTTTGTTCATCATTATTTTGGAGAAAAGAGGGATACAACAATGCTAAGTGAGCAAACCATTGCAACGATCAAATCGACTGTACCTGTTTTGGAGGTACACGGAACTACAATCACCAAGCGTTTTTATCAGATGATGTTTGAGGCCCATCCCGAGCTTCTCAATATATTTAATCATGCGAATCAGAAGCAAGGACGTCAACAGGGGGCGCTGGCCAATGCTGTATATGCGGCCGCACAGCACATTGACCGTCTGGAGGAAATTCTTCCGGTGGTACGCCAGATTGCACATAAGCATCGTAGTTTGGGGATTAAGCCAGAGCATTATCCGATCGTCGGAAAATATCTGCTAGCTGCGATCAAAGACGTGCTGGGGGATGCAGCAACGGATGAGATCATTAATGCATGGGCCGAAGCCTATGGTGTGATTGCGAATGTATTTATAGATGTGGAAGCTGAAATGTACAAGGAGGCTGAACAGCAGCAGGGAGGTTGGTCAGACTTTAAGAACTTTGTTGTACAGAAAAAGGTTAAGGAAAGCGAGCGAATTACGTCCTTTTACCTGGTGCCGCAGGATGGACAGGTGCTGCCTGCATTCGAGCCTGGGCAATATATCAGCTTGAAGATGGAGATTCCGGGTGAACATAATACTCATATCCGTCAATATAGCCTTTCTAGTGCACCAGGAAAACCTTACTACCGGATATCCGTAAAACGAGAGGATGCTGTAGGGTCTCGTCCAGCGGGCAAGGTATCTGTGTATCTGCATGAGCACGTGCAGGAGGGCGATGTACTATTGGTATCTGCACCGGCGGGTGACTTTACCCTGGATCGGACAGATCGCAGACCTGTTGTATTAATCAGTGGTGGAGTCGGGCTCACCCCGATGGTCAGCATGCTGGCTTCCCTGGTGGAAACTGCTCCGAATCGGCCCGTCACTTTTGTCCACGCAGCAGTCAGCGGAGATAACCATGCTCTGCGTAATGAGGTGGAAGAACTAGTCGCCACACATGCACAGGCGGCTGTTCGGTGGTGCTACAGCAGACCAACCGAGCAGGATCGTCTAGCTCAGGCCTTTCATAAGGAAGGACATCTGGATCTGGCCTGGCTGCAATCCGTGATACCGGAACGTAACGCTCAGTATTATTTTTGTGGCCCTGTGGGATTCATGCAATCGGTATACGGCCAGTTGAAAGAGTGGAATATCCCTGCATCGGATATCCACTATGAATTTTTTGGCCCTGCTAGTGCATGGGAAGCAGAAGCGCAGTGAGACATTAAAAAAAGGCGAAGGATGGTTGTCCTTCGTCTTTTTTGTGTTTATGACTATGAGGAAATCCTACTCATTGGCTCTACGCTTCTTCAAAGTGTGCCCATATTTTCATGACATGGGAGGACGCAAAAATTCTATATGCTGCGGCATATACTGGCGTAAAGCTTCTGGAATGCGGATCGAACCGTCCTCCTGTTGGTGATGCTCTAGCAACGGGATCAAGATCCGAGGCGAAGCGACCGCTGTATTGTTAAGTGTGTAACAATATTGTAGCTTGCCGTCCGCATTACGGTACCGGATGTTGGAACGACGCGCCTGAAAATCAAGCAACTGGGACGACGAGTGTGTTTCGCCGTAAGCCTGTCTGCTAGGCATCCATGTCTCAATGTCCACCTGCTTGTAGGTTTTTTGCGACATGTCGCCTGTACAGACAGCCATCTTACGGTAGGGGAGCTCCAGCAGTTGAAGCAGATCTTCCGCATTGCGCGTAATCTCCTGAAACATCTGCTCTGAAGCTTCCAGACTCGCTTCGCAGATGATGACCTGCTCCACCTTGGCAAACTGGTGCACACGATACAGTCCGTGCACGTCCCTTCCGGCCGAGCCAACCTCGTTGCGGAAGCATACGGATACCGCCGCCAGCCGAATCGGGTCTGTAACGTCCATAATCTCACCGCTGTAATACGAGACCAGCGGAACTTCCGAGGTGCCTACAAGCCATTGATCTTCTCCAGCGATACGGTACGTCTGATCCAGTCCAAGCGGGAAAAAGCCAGTGCTGCGCATTGCCTCAGAGCGTACCATTAATGGTACGTCCAGCAGCTGAAATCCTCGTTCGCTCAGCAGATCAACAGCAAGCTGCTGTACAGCCCGGTGCAACGCGACCCCAGCTCCCGTCAGATAATAGTTACGGGTACCGGCTGTTTTGACACCGCGAGGCACATCGATCAGGTTGTGAAGCTGGCCGAGCATCATATGATCCTTGGGTTCAAATCCAAAGTCAGGTATCGTTCCGACCCGTTCCAGTTCTATATTATCTTGATCCGACTGGCCTCGCGGCGTATCCGGGGATACGATATTAGGCATTAGAAGCAAGAGCTGTTGAAACTGTTGCTCTAGTTCCTGTTGCGGGGCTTCCAGAAGATCTAGCCGTCCGTTAATTTCTTTGACCTGCCGCTTAGCCTCATCCGCCTGTTCATTTTTCCCGGCCTGAATTAGCGCCCCAATATCCTGACTACACTGATTACGCATCTGGCGAAGCTGCTCCACTTCCCGAAGCAGCTGCTTTCTCCGATCATCCAGGGTTAACAGCTCTGCGACCGATACTTGTATTCTTTTGTCGTCTGCCGCTCTCTGAACCTGCTCTTGATGCTCTCTAATCCACTTGATATCTAACATGACACCGCACTCCTTTTCGGATAAAAATACAAAAAGCGCCCTCATCCACATGGGACGAGGAGCGCTTTGATCTCGCGGTGCCACCCAAATTGACCGGACAGCATGACAGAAGTCATACTCTCCAATCCACTTTGCTCCGCTTTAACGGGCGGGTCCGGTCTACTTAGGAACATATCGCCATATCGTACACTAACGTATAATCCTTGGCGTAAACGCCTCCGAGTTGGATGCTCTTCACAGGCACAATGTCGTTTGCTTTTTTGTAAGTATACGAATTTTTGGCAGGTTAATCAAGGGCATGAGTCAGTACACTGGATTACTTCCTTTTTTCAACATGATCTTTCCAATAAAAATAAATACACAATGCGATTAAGATAAGTGGAAACAAGTGAAAAGCATCATTGTAACCTACAGAATGGCTGACTCTTAGAACGTATAAAATCCAAAACATGGACATGCTTGCGATCAAAGCTATAGTACCACTTACTGAATACATGTATATTTCTCCTTTCAATTTCGATTTCATGTTTGCGAAGGGGAAAGGTAGGCTTTATTTCTTATGTATTTCCATTCTACTTCATCTGTGATAATGAAACTGGAAGAATATTTAAGTAATAGCCTTAATTCAGCGTTCAAAATGGGCTATAGTCTCTATAATGCTATTTTAATTTCATGTAAAATGTAATGATTACCAAAACGACAGCGATGGAGGGGAACATGGAGGATTTTAAAGATCGTTTACATACGATCCGCCAAGAACAGAACAAGCTGCTCAAGGAGTATCAAACATTAATCGCAGATTACGAAGCTTCAGATATCATTTTGGAAAACGAGGTTCTGCGAAAAAAGTTCGAGGATTATCAGGCTCGCTGCATTCACTTGGAAGAGCGGGTACGACATATTGAGCAGGAAAATGGAAAGCTGCGTACTGCACTGACGGAGCAGATGTTGAGCGAAAAGGCGAATATGATTCGCATTTCGCGGGAAAAGCTGGAGACCTATTTTGCTTCCAGAACCGCAGAAGGGGAAAACCGGCTGACATCCATTGAATATGGGGCTAAAAACCGGGTGGACCAGCTTATTCAGCAAACCACTCATGAGCTTAAAGAGGATCAGGACGAGATCGTCGCTAGACTGAGACTGTTCTCGGAGGAGATTCGTGACCGGATCATGGAGCAACGCAGGCGGTTTCAGGAGGCAGAGCGCAAATTGCTTCATCAGACGGGAAATGAGCTTCATCAGCTCGGGGAAGAAGAGATCAGCGAAGAAACGATGCAGAAGCGCATGAAGCAGAATCAGTTTGAAATGATGCTGGGATTGAACTGGATTAACAAGCTGGGGATTTTGCTCATTATCTTGGGTGTGGGAGCCGCTTTTAAATACTCATACTCAAACTGGTTTACAGGGAATATGAAGGGCGTTGCGTTCTTTTTGCTAGGAGCGCTGATGCTGGGCGGCGGCGAGTGGTTGTATCGCAAGCAGAAGCAGACCTTTGCGCTCGGTATCTTGGGCGGCGGTATTTCTGTACTGTACGGGTCCATTTTTTATAGCTACTTTTTGCTAGAAATCATAGGAATGTATACAGGTATAGGCTTGTCCGTTCTAGTTACGGTGACCGCTGTGCTGTTGTCCTTAAGATATGAATCTCGAACGATATGTTCCTTCGGTTTAGTAGGGGGATATCTTCCGTTGTTCTCCTATATGGCAGCAAACGGGCTGGAAGGAAACGCCGTGTATATCGCGATGGGCTATCTATTCTTGCTGAACCTGCTGATCCTGCTTGTATCCTTCCGCAAACGGTGGGTCATCGTGCAATATATCAGCTTTCTGCTCAATACCCCATTAATGGTTGTACTCGCGTGGTTATCAGAAAGCAATATAGCCAGCATGCTATATGCAATCATTACATTTGCGATGTATCTCGGGATGACACTGTGGGTGCCGTTCCGACTCAAAACAAAACTATCATGGCTGGATTTCTCCTTGTTGGCTCTGAATACAGTTGTGAGCTGTTCCGTTCTGTATTCTCTGTTCGGCGATGCAGGTCTGGATGATTACAAAGGATTACTGGCACTCGTCTTTTGCTTGGTGTATGGGGGCTTGGGCCAATGGGTTCGGCGATATATTCCAGAGGAGAAACAAACCAAAATACTGTTTTATACGACATCATTGACCTTTGCCATTCTCATGATTCCGTTCCAGTTTGGAGTCAGATGGTTGTCCATGGGCTGGTTAATCGAGGCTGTGCTTCTTACATTGTATGGACATCGCTATCGCTTGAAAGAATTGGAGCGTGCAGGATGGGGCATTCTAGGATTGTGTCTGGGCGCATTCTTTTTCATTGATTTCCCTATATATCTGTTGTCAGGCTTTGAGACAGATTATTTTGGGCTCAAATATACGCTCATTACACTGGGAATGTTGATCGTTACTGTCTTCTATGCGATTGAATATAGTCGTCCGAATGCTTTCAAAAACAATCGTTTGTACGAAATGCATATCATGCAAGGATTTAAGTATGTAGCTTTGGTGAACGTGTACCTCTATCTTTTGTACGAAGCTGGGCATTGGTATAACATCGTCGTATCCGATGAGTTTGCACATTACACCTTGTACAAGGTATTGTTGTTCACCTGCGTATCCCTGGTGTTAGCTTATTTCCTGCCTAAAGTGAAGCTGTTGTACGATCGGGTGATTAAATATTATAGCTTGGCATTGTACGTCATAGGCTACGCGCTGGCATTGGTGGTAACCGTAGCGATTCCAACCTTGCATGAGGATTATGCGCAGAATACGGCTGCTGATTATGTGGCGTTAATTGTACTGGCAGCCTTTAATGTACTGGTATTCTTCAGCAGCAAGGACTTCCTAAACGCACTGATGACGCGACATTATAGAAGTAATGAGCTATATCCGGTCATTATGGGTGTATATTTGTTGGGCATCATTACCGCCTTTCTCGGAGTTCAGTTCCACCTGGGAGACGCAGGTCTTGTGTTCAGTCTGGTGTATCTCCTGTTGGCTATTTTGTATATTGTATACGGCTTCCTCAAGCGAGTGGTCTACATCCGCCGATTTGGGTTGGGCTTGACTCTGCTAGCTACAGGTAAGCTGCTATTGTACGATCTACACCTATTAACGTCGGGAAGTACGATTGTAGCCTATTTCTCCTTTGGGGTTGTATTGCTGGCCATTTCGTATATTTATCAAAAAGTATCCAATCGTATGGGAGAGACCTTTATAAAGAAGGATACTGAAGAAAAAATGTAGTTTTTTGTTGTATTGTGTAGATCCCGAACATTATGAAAATAAATCCGGAAATAGTGAAAAATTATGCATGACCTCGCATCCTACTTACGCTATAATGAGAAAAAATTATTTATGTACGCATGCTCAAGTTTATGCGTAAGTAGAGAGAATGAGGGGGATACCATGAATTTGGGCAAGGGGCAGAATAACCTGTCTGATAAGAATGAACGCTTCTCGTCGGCTGGATTCATTTTGGCAGCGATCGGGAGTGCGGCAGGACTAGGCAACATCTGGAAATTTCCGTATATTACCGGACAATATGGCGGAGCTGCATTTTTCTTGTTGTTTATTGTCTGCTTGTTGCTTGTTGGTTTGCCTGTGCTTTTAGCAGAGCTTGCGCTTGGTCGTGCAGGTCGAGGAAGTGCTGCCTCTGCAATGGTGAAAGTAGGCGGACATCCAATTTGGGGCAAGATGAGCATTATGTTTGTTATCGTGCCGTTTGTTATTTTGTCGTTCTATGCCATTGTAGGAGGATGGACACTGCATTATGCCGTAGAGGCATTTAGCGGAAGTCTGTTTTCGAATAATGATTTTGCTGGTCAGTTTGCTTCATTTTCCTCCGGCTATGCACCGTTGGTATGGTTGTTAATTGTTTTTGCATTTACAGCAGTCGTGGTTACCCTTGGGGTATCGAACGGAATTGAAAAGTTCAATAAAATTTTGATTCCTGCTAAGGTCATCCTGTTGCTCGTGCTGATGATTAACGCTCTCATGCTGCCAGGTTCTGGTGCGGGTGTATCCTTCTTTTTGAATCCTGACTTTTCTAAGTTAAGTATAGAATCTGCATTGGTTGCTTTGGGACATGCCTTCTTCTCCCTCTCACTGGGGATGGGGATCATGGTCACATATGGTGCTTATGTAGATCGTCGACAATCGCTGGGGGGAGCTATGCTGGCAGTGGGTGGCGGGGATTTAATCTATGCGTTTATCGCAGGTATGATCATTTTCCCTACAACCTTCTCCTTTGGTATTAACCCTGCCCAAGGACCGTCTTTGGTCTTTATTGCTTTACCGGCTGCATTCTCTGCCATGCCTTTCGGAGCTTTCTTCGGCGGTTTGTTCTTCGTATTGCTGGCGGTTGCAGCATTAGGCTCTATGGTATCCCTGCTGGAGGTACCCGTAGCTTATGTTATGGAGCGGTTCCGTTGGGGCCGGGTACGCTCGGTTGTCATCGTATCGATCCTGTGTCTGTTGCTGGGTGTCCCTTCTGCATTGTCGATGGGGTTGGTTCCAGAGTTAAAGGTGGGCGACAAATCTTTCTTTGACTTTGTTGACTTCACAGCGTCCAACATCTTCTTGCCATTGGGCGGCTTACTGATAGTTATATTCACAGGGTACTACTGGAAAACTGCTGGCGAGCATGCCAATCTCAAGCCTTTCTGGTTCCGTGTATGGTTGTTCGGCCTTCGGTATGTTGCACCGATCCTGATGTTGTTGGTCTTCCTTCATACTTCAGGGATCATCAAATTTTAATAGACACGAATTAAAAAAAAGGTATTTTCTTCCTAAGGTAAGAGATACCTTTTTTTGTATATCTATCAGTGGTTACCTAACTGTGGAAAGGAATGATATAATAAAAACATTGTCATTAATTTTAACTTCAATGAAATCATTACGATTATGAAGTTTTATATAATGAATGAAAAGGCTACAGGGCATCGCACAGACGATGTGCAGGAGAGGGAAAGGGCAGAAGAGCATTGAAACAGACAGAGAGTTCGAATTTGCAAGAAGGACGGCGGCTGAAATGAAGTCTAATCGGTTGTCGCCACAACGTCGTTATATGCCAGGTTTGGATGGATTAAGAGCACTGGCGGTCATCGCAGTCATTGTGTATCATTTGAATCCGGATTGGTTACCGGGTGGTTTGTTGGGTGTAGGCGTTTTTTTTACTTTGTCGGGGTATTTGATTACAGATATTCTAGTCAGTCAGTGGGATACATATCATAGTTTTAAAATGAAAGATTTCTGGGTGCGTCGTGCCAGAAGATTGCTGCCTGCCATGCTGACGGTGGTGGCTGTCATTGTCCTGTGCTCGTTGCTCTTCGATCCGTCACGGCTTACGGCCTTGCGCGGAGATGTACCTGCCGCATTGGTGTATATGAGCAATTGGTGGTTTATTTTCCATCAGGTTTCGTATTTTGAAAGTTTCGGTCCTCCTTCTCCGCTTGGGCATCTGTGGTCGCTGGCGGTGGAGGAACAGTTTTATATCCTGTGGCCTTTACTACTGGCGCTTGGGCTGAAGTACATGCCCAAGCGTATTGTACTGGCCGGATGGGTGATTTGTCTGGCGTTAATATCCGCGCTCCTGATGGCCGTGATTTACGTACCGGGAAGCGATCCGAGCCGGGTATATTATGGCACGGACACACGCGGCTTCGCTCTACTGATTGGTGCGGCGCTGGCCTTGGTATGGCCAAGCGGCAAGCTGAAAGAGCATGCTTCGGCGAAGGCGCGCTTGCTTCTAGATGGCGTCGGTGCAATCAGCTTGCTGCTGCTATGCCACTGGGCGTGGGCCTCGAATGAATATGACCCAGCTCTGTACCGCGGCGGCTTGCTGGGGATTGCGGTGGTCACTGCTATTGTGGTTGCAGCATTGGCACACCCGGTGAGCCATCTCGGTCGCCTGCTTGGACGCAAGCCGCTGCGCTGGATCGGCGCCCGTTCCTACGGACTGTATCTATGGCATTTTCCAGTTATCACGCTAACGACACCTCAGGTGGATACCGATGGTGTGCATGTGATGCGTATCGTTATACAATTGCTGGCTACCATACTGCTGGCGTCTCTCTCGTTTAAATATATCGAGGAACCGATTCGGCATGATGGATTCCGGCACTGGATTGCAGGAATTCGTTCAGCGGTTCGTCGGCAGATGCGGTGGAGATGGATCTCTACAACCGCAACAGCAATGCTTTGTATAGGTATTGGTGTGGGTACCGTTCACCTGTACGTGGTATCTCCTGACGCAACGTTGCAGGCAGCATCTAGTGATGAGCAGCCAATTGCCAAGGCAAAGGCGATGCCGCCGCTTCATGGAACGGTGTCCGTAGCTTCCAAGGAGCCTACAGCCACCAAGCCGCAAGGAGTCAAGGACAGCAAGGCTTCGTCCCAAGCCCAGACGCCTAAAAATACGGCAGTCAAGGCTGGTACTACGGATGGCGTTACGACACAGATGGAACCTTCGACCACATCCCAACAAGCTAAGCCTATGACAGGCGATGGCTCTAGTGTGACTGCCATTGGAGACTCTGTCATGCTCGATGTACAGTCGTACATTCAGGAATCCTTCCCAGGGGCTGTTGTGGATGGACGGATCGGCCGCCAAATGGCGGAAGCGCCTGCCGTACTGGAGCAACTGAGACAGAACGGACAGCTGGGCAAGACGGTTATTATTGAGCTGGGTACGAACGGCGCTTTTACCAAGGACCAGCTATCCAATCTGCTCGCCAGTCTGAAGGATACAAAGCATATTATACTTGTGAATACCCGTGTACCTCGGCCTTGGGAGAGCATTGTGAACAAGCATCTTGCTGAAGCTGCATCCCAAGACCCACGAATTACAATGATTGACTGGTATGCAGCAAGCTCCGGTAAAAACTCATATTTTGAGCATGATGGAGTACATTTAAAACCTAAAGGCGCTAAAGCCTATGCGTCTTTACTGGCTCAGGCCCTAACGAAGCAATCTTAATGAACAGAACCGCAATGATATTCATAAATTATGCAAATGCAAGATAAGAAACCACCGGGAGTAGGTTGTCCGTCCCCTGGTTGAAGTGCAACCTTAAACTTTCATCGGCCAAACCTCCCGGTTTTCCAATGTTCGTTGTAAGGTGCGCTTTCACCCTGCTCCGGTGGTTTTTCTTATTTTAGGGTGGAGGTACATAATCTAATGGAAAAGGGTTATTCACATAGTAGAACAAGAGAGCACCGCTTGAAGAGGAACAAAAGAAGGCTGATGCTGATTGCTATTGTATTATTTGTGGCAGGCTGCATTACTTTTATTGCGATAAAGGTCTCAGATAGCAAACCACATGCGCCGACTCAGGAGCTTGCTAAAAAAACAGATTCTGTATCCAAGGACTCATCCAAAGTTAAAGCCAGCGCAGGGGCAAACGATAAAGCAGCCTCTCCAAAAAATGATCCCGGTGTAGAAGACGGTGCCTTTGTTGAAAAATATTTAAATCAGCAAATGCTAGGAAAGATGCCCGATGGAGCCGATGGTAAGAAAGTGGCCTACTTATCCTTTGATGACGGTCCATCCGTGACGGTCACCCCCCAAATATTAGACATTCTGAAAAAGCAGAAGGTCAAGGCCACCTTTTTTATTGTAGGTAAAGAAGCCAATGAGAATGAGCATACCCGGAACCTTATCAAAAGAATTGTCAAAGAGGGTCACGCGATAGGAAACCATACGTACTCACATAACTATAAGTATTTATATCCGAACAGACGAGTAAATACGGATCATGTTATGCAGGAGATCGAGAAGAACAATCAGGTTTTAAAAAGCATTCTGGGACCAGAATTCTCCACCAGAATGATCCGATTCCCCGGGGGCACATGACATGGAACAGAAGAGATCCACAAGGAATGGCTGCTCTGGATAAGGTTTTACTTCAAAAGGATTACCATCAGGTGGACTGGAATGTATTAACGAAGGATGCAGAGGGAAGATCCAAGAAAGCACCCGCACTAATTAATCAGTTTATGAGGTCAGTCAAAGGCCGAGAAAAAGCGATCATACTCATGCATGACACTTATGGTAAAGAAGAAACAGCCAAAGCATTGCCGCAAATTATAGAATATCTGAAGAAACAGGGATATGAATTTAAGGTTATGAAGTAAGATATATATGAGAAAAGGACGGGGCTCATCGCCACCGTCCTTTGTGCTATTTAAAAGTACATAGTCCGCATCATTTAGATGCGCTCTGCTTCACCCATCGCCTGAATGAAAGCTCCGATACCTTTGGGATCGTTAGTTATAATCGGCTCGCTGATATAGTAAGCGAAGGTACCATCCCGGCGATCTTTACCACCTAGACCGCTTACTTGTACTGTTTTGTTCAGATTCACAAGTCCTTCTTCAGTAATCGTAATAAATTCATCAATAATACCTTTACGGATGATTTCTGCTTCTTGGCGATAATGCTCTGGCAGATAACCTTTGCGAACACCTTTGGCCATAGCGTATAGAATCATGCAGGAAGCAGATGCTTCCAGATAGTTGCCTTTCACATGGCCCAGGTTGAGCACCTGATAAAAGACGCCGCTTTCTTTATCACGCACTTTCAGCAAGGCTTCCAGTGTTTCTCTCAGCATATCAATCAAGACGGGACGATCTGCATGATCTTCTGGAATGTAGTCCAGCACGTCGACGAGTGCCATGACAAACCAGCCCATTGAGCGGCCCCAGAAATTTTTGGAACAGCCGGTTTCCGGGTTGCACCAATGCTGTTCCCGCTTCTCATCCCAAGCGTGATAGAGCAGACCCGTTTCAGGATCACGCGTATGCTTGTAGCATAGCTTGAATTGCAGGGTCACATCGTCAAACTCTGACGGATCTCCGAATTCGCGAATAAACTCAGCATAGAACGGGGCACCCATGTACAAGCCGTCAAGCCAAATTTGATACGGATAAATTTGCTTATGCCAGAATGCGCCCTCGCTTGTGCGTGGATGTTTTTCCAGCTGACTGCGTAATTGGAAGGCTGCCTTTTTATAGCGTTCATCGCCTGTGGCACGATACAGAGTGAAGAGCAGCTTGCCGTTATTCACATGGTCAATGTTATACTCATCTACTTTATAGCGCTGAATCACACCATTTTCATCAACAAAGTGATCCATATGTTTTTTTATATATTCCATATACTTGGGATCGCCTGTCAATTCGCCAACCCATTCCAAACCTCTGTAAATCACGCCATGGTCATATTCCCATTTTTCATAAAATTCCGGACTCCGTTTAATCACGGAATCGCTCATACGTACAGCCCAGGAATCTGTTTTTGTAGGATTTGTTGTTGGTTGCGATGTTGAATTTGCCATGATACAGTCACCTCTTCAGTAAAGTTTAATCTGTAATGTTATTGTTGTTACATAGACGGAGTGTGTGTCTTAGGATCAACGGGTTTGTTCTTAAAGCCCACATTATTGTTGCCCCAGCACCGATCGTAGCTGAAGCCTGTTAGTTGTTCGAACACTTTTCGAGCTTCTGGCTTGGCTGATTTCATGGAGCCACCGTTTTTGAGGCGGTCAATCTCGGCGATTAGCTTCTTGTGGCTGTCAATATCCAGCTTCATTACGACAGAAGCAATCATCCCGATGATTGCGAGAACAATAGTACCCACCACGAGTACATAGAAGATAGCGTGCTGAGCAGAGACTGGCTGACTCTCAGCTCCGGATACAAAGCCAAAGTGCTGTAACACCCAGCCGAGAATGAAAACGACAACAGCCCGCACCATTTTTCCGGCAAAAGTCATCATACCCGCATAAATACCTTCCCGGCGACGACCAGTCAACGCTTCATCCACATCGGCAAGGAACGTGTATTGATTCCAAGGAATGTAGTAGACGCCACCCGTACCAAGCCCCATGAACAGTGTGATGACATATAGCCACATCATCGTATTAGAGGCTCCTGTGAGATAGAGCAGACCATAACCTGCTACGCTAAAGCAAACGACGACGAGTGCGGCGATGAAAGGCATACGAAACCCTTTACGCACACAGAATTGGATGAAGAAATAGGTAGAAATCAGTTGAATGACAGAGTTGAAGCTGTTGAGATTGGATACCATTTCAGAGCTTTGGAACAAGGAGAAAACAATAAAGTACGTAAAAGCTGAAGTAAACAGCCACTCAGCTGAAAAGCCACCCAGGTACATCCCGAGATGGTGACGGAACGTCTTAACCCGAAATGTTGAGGAAATGTCGACAAACAACTTTCTCATGGAATCTATAAAAGAAAGCGGAGCTTCACCTTCCAGTTCCTTTTGTAGTTCCTCACTTGGACGCTCCCAGGAGTTTTTGTACAAGAATGCCATGGCAATCAGCAGAATTGCTGCAAAAACGAGACCGGTATACAAGAAAGGCAGCGGAGAGTCTTTGCCATAAGCAGCAATAAAGCGACCAGGGATAAAAGCGGCGGCAAAATTGGCGATTTTACCAAACATGGCCTTCCATCCGGTCAATCTGGAGCGTGCGCCAAAGTCCCGGGTCATCTCGGACGCTAGTGCTTCATACGGTACCATGACAGAGGTGTACACCAGTTCAAACAGCACGTACGTACTCAAGTAATACCAGAAGCCCAACCCATCTATCCAAAGCATCGGATACACGAGCATCAGCGGAATACCCATCATGATGAAAAAACGGCGTCTGCCGAATTTACGACCTAAGCGGGTTCGGTGAAAGTTGTCGCTGATAAAGCCCATGATCGGATTGCTGACCGCATCTATGATGCTGGCAACAGAGAAAATGGCTGCGGCCTGAACAGGAGACAGTCCGCAAAAGGTTGTATAAAAGTACATTAACCATGCACCACTAATAGCAAGTGCACCACTTCCCAGCATTTACCGCTTCCATAGGCAAGTGTATGTTTCAGTGTGATTTTTCGTTCCATGATCTGTTCACCTCATATTTTGTCTGGTTATGAGGACAATCACCGGTCGCTATATTATGCAGATTTGTCTAGGTTGGTAGATGGGCCAGGCGTCCTGATTAGGTGGGGCTTTTACCGTGCCCCTATATTTCCGCTCGGAGTACCCGAGCCAATCAGATCGCTTCCTTTGGCCAGCTTAAGGAAATCACCCAGCTGGATGGAACCGTCTGTACTTCGAGTGATGGAAGGCACGAGACTAACAAAGTCGTCTGCACTGGCTGCGAGACCTTTAGCATTCGTCGTTTTTTTGTTTTTCCACCAGACGTTAGAGTTATCTTGATCCGTACCACTTGTTTTATCACTTGCTGTTCCCTCGAAAGAAAGATTGTTAATGAACACGTGTTCACCCTTATCAAAGGCGAAATTGCTTTGTCCATTGTCCCATGAAGTATTGTTGGTCAAAGTAATGGTGCCAGGGTTGCTATTGTAGGTGAAACCGTGTTTTTTGTTTTGGAAAGCGATACTGTTTTTTACAATATGGTTGACCTTGATTTTGTCTCCACCCAGCTTAAAGCCGTTGCCGTCACTGTTCGCAGTAGACGTTCCATCAGAGGTTTGCCCGTTGTGATGGGCCACACTGTTCAAAATGGTTACGGCACCGATAGGGCCTGTTTCCGTTTTGCTGTACAGATCCCAGCCATCGTCTACGTTGTACGCTGCCAAGCAGTTATCGAACACATTGCCTGATCCTACAGTCAGTTTGGCTGCGAAGCCATCGGCATCCTCACCATTATCGGGATCGGCATTATCGTGAGAGTAGGAATTCAAGATCAAATTGTTCGCAGGCCACTCACTGGTGGAAGCGTTAGGGGAGTAACGCCCGAGCTGAAGTCCGGTGTCCCGATTGTGGTGGGTTTCCACATTTTCAATTCGGTTATTACTGCCGCCGATATAGATACCGTTATCTCCGGCACCTTTGACTTCAAGACCTTTGACCAGCCAGAAGTCTCCGTTAAGCTGAAGTCCCCGATTAGCTGAACCAAAGGCCTGAGCAGAGAAATCAAGTACAGGTTTTTCACTACCGTAAGCGACTAATCCTTTGAGTGAGCCGTTATTGCCGTTATTTCCACGCTGAATTGTAATCGTTGAGGAGTAGGCGTATTTACCACCGCGCAGGTAGATGGTTTTGCCAGGAGCAATTTGTGTCAGTGCTGCTTCGAGGGTGGTAGGACTAGATATGGTACCCGGATTGGACACGTTACCATTTGGAGCCACATATAAATCGCCTGCCGCTAACGTGGTGGAAACAGTTGTTGAATCGGTTGCACTAACTGCCTCCTCTGTGAGTGTGGTAGAGGGGAGGTTGTTGGATGGAATATCCGCGTAAGCGGTTCCAATAAGACAAGAAGAAGCAAAAACAAAAGAAACACCGAGTCTTAGAGCGTTAAAGCCGTTTTTTGAACGATCATTCCGTTTAAACATGTAAATTCCTCCTTATCTGAGCTCATATTTTAAAAGAAGATAGCACATATAAAAGTCGCTCATGCTGTCTTTCCATTAAAAAAACAGGACACCTCCTGGGGGACAGATTGATCTATCATAAGTCCAAAACGCTCTAAGAAGTATATGCACAGTGTAATATATGTTAACGTTTGCATCAACAGTTTTTTATTGTTTTTTTAATATTGTGAAAAAAAGTTCACACTTTTGTTTCAACTAAAAATACAGTTTTGCTAGACTGGGAAAATTTGATTATACTTAAACATTATACATATAATAGAAATGAAAACTGTGAGAAAAGGTGGGTTTAGCGCATGGAGAGCGGGAAGCATTTGACAAGTTCAACTTCCGAACCATTGCAGGAAAAGCGACCGCGAATGAACAATGAGATGATCGATTGGCTTAAGGCAATTATTGTTGCCATTGTGCTCGTGTTCATTATACGTTGGCTGTTATTTGCGCCATTTATTGTTGAGGGAGCATCCATGGAACCGAATTTCAAAACAGATGAACGAGTGGTCGTGAATAAGGTGATTTACGATTTTCGTGACCCCAAGGCAAGTGAGGTTGTTGTATTTCATGTAAAAAAGGAACAAAAGGACTTTATTAAGCGTGTGATTGGAGTGGCTGGAGATACGATTCAGTATCAAGGTGATCATCTTTATGTGAATGGTAAGAAAGTAGAGGAGCCATACATTCAAGAGGCTATCCAAGATGCTCACGCCAAGGGAGAATTATATAACAATGTGGACTTTCCAAACGGTACCATAACCGATTCCAAGGTTCCTGATGGGTATTTTTTTGTAATGGGTGACCACCGCAATAATAGTAGGGATAGTCGTGCAATTGGTTTTGTTTCCATCAAGGATATTGTCGGACGTGCGGATGTGATCTTTTGGCCGATTGATAACGCGCAATGGGTTAAGCATAAATAAGGCCAGAGCGCCTAAGATGGGAGGTAGTTGCTCACTTTAGGCGCTTTTTCAAACTCATTATATGTTTTTCGTAAACGGGTCAGGCAACTTGCGCCAGTCCTGTTCCATTTCTTCAGGGGTTAGCAGTGTCTTATCCAAGCTACGCTCGATTTCTTCCCGGTTCATATCGATACCAATAAATACGAGTTTGGTAACCCGGTCGCCATATTTCTCATCCCAATCGGGTGTTTTTTCAAAGTTTTCACCGAGATAGTATTGTCGTTCTTCTTCAGTCAAAGCAGACACCCATAGTCCTGCGCGTGCGAATTGTTTGGAGCTACCCGCCTGACTGAATGTAAAGGCAGTACGGTTTTGCGTGGCGAGCCACACTAATCCCTTGGAACGTACAACCTCAGTAGGCCATTGAGCCAGCCATTTCAATAAACGTTCGGGATGAAATGGGATTTTGCGCTTGTACACAAACGAAGCAATGCCATATTCCTCTGTCTCCGGTACATGTTCATCCTTGTTCATTTCCTGTATCCAACCCGCCGCCTGACTAGCAGTTTCAAAATCAAAGCGATGCGTGTTTAAAATCTCTTTTGGGTCCACTCTGCCGTATTCAGAACGGATAATTTTGGCGTTCGATTGAATGCTGCGCAGCACCTTTTCCAATCGTTCGAGTTCCTCTAAGGATACCAGATCGCACTTATTAATGATTAGCACGTCACAAAATTCCACCTGCTCTATGAGCAGATCAACGATGCCGCGTACATCCTCTGCCGCCATTTCCTGTCCACGATCCTTAAGAGAGTCCCTAGAATAGAAGTCTTCCCAAAACTCTGGTGCGTTCACGACGGTGACCATCGTGTCCAATCGGGTCAGTTTGGTCAAATCAATTCCATTTTGCTCATCTACATAACTAAAGGTTTGGGCCACTGGAATGGGCTCGCCTATACCTGTGGATTCAATAAGAATATAGTCAAACTTTTTTTCGAGCGCCAGTCGCTCTACCTCTTTTAATAAATCTTCGCGCAAGGTACAACAGATACAACCGTTGGACATTTCCACCAGCTTCTCATCCACACGGGATAATCCTCCACCGTCGCGAACGAGATCCGCATCCACATTAACCTCACTCATATCATTGACGATGACAGCTACCCGTAAGCCTTCCCGGTTATTCAGTACATGGTTCAGCAGTGTAGTTTTGCCGGAACCGAGGTACCCACTTAGTACCGTGACCGGTATTTTCTCATCTCTTTCCATAGCGTTTGCCAACGTAATCACTCATCCCTTCGAAAGTTTCATAAAATGTTGACTGTGCAGTAGTAACTGTAATGCGAGATAGGAAAGCAGCAGCACTTTCTGTTTGATAACTTAATCGTAATAATTACGAATAATGAAATTAGTAAATCATTTATGTGGAGAAATGTCAAGGAAGGTGGAGCCAATCAGTCAAAAGGACTTGCGTAAACTTTACGCAAGTCCTCTGGGGGTCATCTGTAATGATGTAATTGCCTCAGCCTTTGACGGCCCCGGCCACTACGCCTTTAACAATGTATTTTTGCAGAAAGATAAATACGATAATGGAGGGCAGTACAGCCATTACCATTGCGGTCATAGCATATTGCCAGTCTGATGTATATTGCCCAACGAAGGTATAGGCAGCCAGCGTAAGCGTTTTGGTGCTGGGTGAGCCGTTAACCATGAGCAGCGGAAGCAGAAAATCGTTCCATATCCACATCACGTCGATAATAACAATAGTAGCGGTGACCGATTTCAGCAAGGGAAAGATGACGGAAAAGAAAAGCCGAAAGCCTGAGGCTCCGTCGATCTTGGCGCTTTCGTCAATCTCGACCGGAATGCCTTTCACAAAGCCGTGATAGATAAACACTGCCAACGGGGCTCCAAACCCCCAGTACAGCAGGCCAAGCCCCCAAGTGCTGTCTGCCAAATTCAAGCCTTTCGCCAGGCGCAAGACGGTCAGCATAATAGACTGAAATGGAATCAGCATCGGCATAATGCACAGCATGTAAATGGCGGAGCTCCACTTGCTTTTCGTCCGTGCCAGCTTATAGGCAGCGATGGAGGATATTAGCACAATGCCTGCCAGCCCGAGCACAGTAATAATCGTGTTATTCAGAAATAAGCGTGGATAGTCAATGAACTTCCATACATATACGTAGTTATCCAGCGAAAGCTGCTTGGGCAGCGCAATGACGTCGGTCATGACCTCAGCGAAGCTTTTGAACGAATTGTTAATGGCGAGAAACAGCGGATACAAGAATAACAGCGACAATACAATCATGCCCGCTTCCAGCAAAATACGTCCCGTACGGCTGCGTTGCATCAGGCTTCAACCTCCCTGCGTTTGAAAATAGACAATTGAATAATCGTAATGACCAGCACTGCAACGAATAAAATCAAGGCTTTGGCTGTTCCGTAGCCATACAGATTGTTTTGGAACGTATCTCGGTAAATATCATACGCAATGCTGTATGTCGTACCTCCTGGCCCACCGCCAGTCAGCGATAAAATGACGTCGAACACCTTGATCGAGTTGGTCAGTGCCATGAAGACCGAGATCGTAATCGAGGGCGCAAGCATCGGTAAAATAATACTGAAAAATCTCCGAATCGGCCCTGCCCCATCCACGATGGCAGCCTCTTTTAGATCCTCAGGTACAGATTGCAAGCCTGCAATATAAATGACCATGTAAAAGCCAATGGATTGCCAGATGGATACCGCCAAAATGGAAATAAACGCGAGCCCTTCCTCGCCTAGCCAACTGAGCTGGAAGATGCCCCAGCCTGTACTGTGCCCCAGTGACTCAAAACCTTGCATAAAGATGAATTTCCATATAAAGCCGACAATGACGAGGCTGAGGATATAAGGAATAAAGAAAGCCGCGCGCAGCCAGGCCGAGCTTTTGAGCTTCATGTCGAGGACGAGCGCCAGCAAAATGGCCAGCACGTTTACCAATACAATGTACAGAATGGCATATTTGATCGTAAACCAGGCTGCATGTGCAAAGTTAGCGTCTCCGAGCAGGATTTGCTTGAAGTTATCCAGACCTACGAATTTCGGATGTTTGGATATGCCGTTCCACTTAGTCAGGGAATAGCGTATCGTCATCAAAAACGGAATATAAAATGCAATTGTAATGCACAAAATTACGGGCAGTGTGAACAAACCAAATTCCAGCTTACTGCCCTTGTCGCCCCATGTTCCCCTTTTTTTCAGCATAACGCACCTCTTTTTCTCAGCATTTTCCGGTCTTTCGCTCCAAGCTGTTTAAGATATAATGAAAGTATAGGATAGCCCCTAGGGCCGGACCAATGGATTTAAGAAAACAGTTGAGGGTAAAAATGTGTACGCTTTCAAAAGGGGCGGTTATCATGATGTCAGGGCATGTAGGAACAATCCTTCGATCCATGTGGAGGCGGATTACGCAAAAATTAGTGAACAAGCTCATTCTGCTTTTTACCTCGGTGATTATTCTGGTGGTGGGCTCACTCACGATTATTTCCTATCAGATGATTGAAAAGGAGTCGGTCAATCATAGCATCGCCAGCACGACGAATAATCTGCTGCTGGTCAATCAGAATTTGGAGGATTACTTGGAGGGAATGCAGCAGTTGGCCCTTCCACAGCTTCGCTATAACGATATCATGAACGCGATTGCCAATGAGAACCGGGACTACGCTGCACGAATGGTCATTGAAAATTACTTGCGCAACATGTTCTATTCCCGCAATGATCTGGAAGCGATTTATCTGTATGTGGCGGACCGGCATCAATACTACGTGGTGACTAGGGAAACGTACAATATTACAGTACGCAAAGGAATAAACACGGATATTCCCAAGCTTCCCTGGTATAAAGAGGCGATGGACAGTACCGCTAACGAATCTTTTCAATCCTTTGTAGAGTCCCGCTCTGATATGGGCTATGTGGCGCCACAAGCCAGCTTTATGGCTTACCATCGAGTGCTGAGATCGATTGCATCCCGTCACCCGCAGGCAGTGTTGTCCTTTTATTACAACACGAGTGCCGTAGATGAAATCATGCGAAATATTCCACTGGGTAAAGGGGATCAACTGATGCTAATCAGCCCCAAGCGGGTTCCCTTTTATGTGAACAGCCTTCCGCTGTATGAACGAATGCGTGATTCTGGCGTATTGGCCCAGATCGGAGAGGGAGGAAGCGGGCGAGTAACGTGGTCAGACAGCAACAGCAACCAGGAGTATTTGGTCGTGTATGATGAAGGTGAAAAGGACGGGTGGCAGCTCATCAAACCGATTCCATATCGCCAAATTTATGAGGCAGCTACGACCACACGGAATTGGAGTTATGTCATCGGGGCTTTATTTTTAGGTGTGTCTATTATTTTGGTGACCCTGACCTCGAACGCCATTACCCGACCTTTACATAAGCTATCTACCCAGATGAAACGGTTCAGCACCGGAGATTTTGAGGCAAGGGCTCCTGTGAAGGGGCATGACGAGATTGCATATTTGTCGCTGCACTTTAACGAAATGGTCCAAAGAACCGAAGAACTTATTAATGAGCGCTATCGCATGAAGCTGGTCGAAAAGAATGCCATACTCAAGGCGCTGGAGGCTGAGATTAATCCCCATTTTCTGTACAATGCCTTACAAGCCATATCTACACAGGCATTAAAGCGGAAGATGTTCGATATGGCGGATATGGTGGATGCATTGGCCCAAACTTTGCGGTATTCCATCAACGGCAAGGATATCGTAGCTGCCCGCGAGGAGCTCAAGCATATTGAACGATATATAGGTCTGCAAAAGGCAAGATTCGGGGCGAGACTTCAGGTCGAAGTGGTATGGGAGGACACGCTGATGGAGCTGCCAATTCCGAGATTATCCGTGCAAACGTTGGTAGAAAACTCTATCAAGCATGCACTAGAAAAAGTATCAAGTGACATTCTGATCGTCATTTCAGCCGAATCGGGTGCTACAGACGCTACAATTTCAGTCAGGGACAACGGACCTGGAATTTCAGAGGACAAGCTGAAAATAGTGTTGGATTCGTTCCACGAAAAATGGGAAGAGCGGGAGAGCGAGCATATTGGCTTGAAGAATTTGAACACACGGTTGAAGCTTTTGTATGGAGATCATGCAGGATTATTCATACTTACGGATGAAACGGGCACGGAAATGAGAGTGCAAATTCCCCGGGGAGGAGTCGACCATGTATAACGTATTGATTATTGACGATGAAGAACCGTTACGAGAGGCCATTCGTATTGTTGGAGACTGGGATCGTCTGGGCATCGAACATATTTATGAGGCGACGAATGGAAGGTTGGGGATGGAACTGCTCGGTCAGCATCCTATCGATGTGGTGATGGTGGATATGAAAATGCCGGAGATGAACGGCATTGAATTTCTTCGTGTGGTCGAAAAGGCATATCCCCATCTGCTGACCATTGTCATTAGTGGCTACAACGACTTTGAATTTACGCGACAAGCGATTCAATCACGGGTAGTAGATTATCTGCTCAAGCCTATCAACCGCCAGGATCTGAATCAGGCCCTGCGCAAGGCGGTGGACATTCTGGAAAGCCGCAAGCAAAGCCAAGACGAATTCATCAACCAGAGCATTACGCTGAATATGTCACTACCGAAGCTGAAAGAGAAGCTGTATGTATCCATTTTGGATGGCAGCTTTAAAAGGCAGGCCAATACGTCGTTGCTCCCACTAATTGGAGCCGATCGGGCGGAGAACCGCTTTGGGGTGATCGTGCTACGGTTACTGAACAGGGATGAGATTCGCAGGACTCGTTTTCATGGCGATGTCGACCTGATGGATTTTGCGGTAACTAATGTATTAGCGCAAACATCAGATGAACGGTTGCGTTGTTTTAGCTTCCCCCACCCGCGAAGAGAGCGTGAGGTCGTATCGATCTGTACTCTGGCCCCAGGACAAGAAGAACATATGTCCCTCCTACTGGCACAAGTGGCACAGAAGGCGGTTGCGAACCTGCATGGGCTGTTCAGTATGGTGGTAGCAGCCGGAGTGGGCAAGCTCTGTTCAGACGTAGTGGAGCTGGCTTCTGCGTATAGGGATGCCAAGAGGTTCATTCACAATACAGATGTGTTGAAGCTGGAAGGGGAATCTATTCTCCACACGGTACCGCGGCAAATGGGGACGTCAGAGGAAATGCCATGGACGGATCGGTTGTTGTCGATCCAAAAGGATGCTCAGAACGGTCAGGCCAACCGAGCAAAGGTACTCCTGAGCGATCTATTGAAACAATTGGCAGCTGGTCCTGTTTTCCGTTTACAGGATGCGGATCGATTGCTGCGGGAGTTCCATTTTTTATTGAGAGAAGCAGCGATTGAACTGGGTACGCCTATGTCCGCGTCTAATCAGGAGGGAACTTTGGGGGAATTGGGTCGTGTGATTGAAGGTGAGCTATCTGCTGATTTTGCGAGCTTTGCCGACTACAGCCAGAGACTATACCAGATACTGGAGCTCTACATTGCCGGGGTCCAACATGCACAGGCGGGTAACCAACCCTTTGATATTACAGAGATCAAAAAATACATCGAGCGATACTATTTTGAAGATATCAAAATCTCGTTTTTTGCCGAAACCTATTTTTTGAGCCGGGAATATCTGATGAAGTTGTTCAAGCAGCAATTTGGTTACGGTATTCACGAATATGTACAGAAGGTCAGAATGGACAAGGCGAAGGAGCTACTGGGTGATTCCAGCCTGAAAATTCAGGAAATTTCCGATATGCTCGGTTATAAGGATAAAAACTATTTCAGCAAGGCTTTTCGCAATTATTATCAGGTGTCACCTTCAGAGTATCGCGTGAGCCTGCAATAAACCACTTTTTTACCCTTAACGCTTCACTAATCTGCCTTTTTAAATGAGGCTATATTTTTTAGAATGAGCGCATGAACGTTGATCACAAACAGATGGGGGAGTATCCATGTTAAAGAAGATGATGGCGTTATCCGGCAGTTTGCTTTTGACGGTCGGTTTGTTGAGCGGATGTGGAAGTAGTGGTGGCACAGATGCGGCTAAAGAAAGCGCTGGCGGCAAAGATGATTTGAAAACGGTTACAATAAACATGTTTACAGCCTCACCGGAGTATACCGATGCTTTTAACGCGTACATCGAGGAGTATAAAAAGGTCAAGCCTAATGTAAAGATCAATCTGGAGATCATGCAGGCAGACTACAACACCATTCTCAAGTCAAAAATAGCTTCAGGCAGTACACCGGATGTGTTCCAGACCACGGCCGGAGGCGACATCGACACCTATGCTGATTATAGCGCTGATCTGACCAATGAACCGCTGGCAGCAGCCATGACGGATGCCGTCCGGGCCAATATGAGTTCCAGTGACGGCAAAGTGCTGGGATTACCAGTCAAGGGAAACCTGTTTGCTTTGATTTACAATAAAGATTTGCTTACCAAGGCCGGAATAACCTCTCCGCCGAAGACGATTGCCGAGATGCAGGATGCTGTTACCAAGCTAGAGGCGAAGGGCATTACTCCATTTGCTAATGCATATAAAGAGTGGTGGGTATGGAAGCATATCTTCCAACACTATGTAGATGCTGCTGCGCAGGATGCCGGGGTAGAGCCAAAGCAGCTCGTTGATGATTTTATTGCAGGTAAAGCAAAAATCAAGGACTATCCAGTGCTCTACAACAACTTCTTTAGCTTCATTGATCTGACGGTGAAACATGGTACAGATAAGCCGCTGGAACGGGACAGCAATGCGGGAGTAAGTGATTTTGCATCTGGAAAAGCTGCATTTATGACGGGTAAAGGTGCGTGGGATGAGGAAGCAATCAAGAAAATTAACCCTGATCTCAAGATTGGCATCATGGGATATCCGGTGAGTGACAAAGCGGACCAATCGGTCATCATTACCGGTGCGGATCAGGCGCTACGTATCAACAAGGACTCCGAAGTATCCAAGGAAACGATTGAATTCTTCAACTGGCTGTACACTTCGGAATACGGTAAGAACTGGTTCTCCCAGGTAGCGAAGGTGATTCCTCCAATTAAGGATGCACCGCTTCCTGATCTGGAAATGCCTAAGGAAATGGATAGCATTTTGAAAACATCCAAGTCCGGTGATCTGTCTGTCAACTACTCGCTGGATACATTCCACCAAAAATTTGGTGAGCTGATGCAGGCTTATATCAGTGGTAACATGAACAAGGATCAGGCGGTTGCAGAGATTGAGAAGGCATGGGTCCAATTAGGCTCAGCGCAATAAAATTGGTTTCGCAGAGGCGCCCGTAAGGGCGTCTTTTTGTGTTATGGCTAAGAGTCGGAAAAATGCAGACAAAAAAATATTTAATAATATTTAAATATTTACTTGCAAAAAGTTATTAAGTTGTGGATAATAGATTGTGTGCAATATATCTACAACCTTACGATATACATAATGACTGCAAGGTGCAAATACGAAGGGATACCCCAGTTGGGGAATCTCTTTGTTTCGTTTGGACTGTGCCGATTGTGCTTATAATAGACCGTGTAATTTGGAACACATTTTTAGTTATGTGGTAGAGATGAAAAAGGAGATGAGCGTTTTGAAGACTTCGTTGTTTACACCGTACACACTCAGAGATTTGGAGTTAAAAAATCGTGTGGTCATGGCCCCAATGTGCCAATACTCGGTGACAGCCAAGGACGGAATTCCGAATGATTGGCATCATGTCCACTACCTAAGCCGGGCAATTGGAGGCACGGGTCTGATTATTATAGAAATGACGGACGTGGAACCGGATGGACGGATTACGGATAACGATCTGGGGCTTTGGTCAGATGAACATATTCCGGCGTATAAGAAGCTGGTCGACGGTATTCATGCGCACGGGGCCAAGGTTGGCATACAGATTGCTCATGCAGGCCGTAAAGCTGAGGATGCAGCAGAGCCGGTGGCTCCTTCAGCGATTGCATACCCGGATGCAAATTATAAACAGCCGCGCGCACTGACCACAGAGGAAGTCCGTGGTATGGTACAAAAATTCGGAGACGCTGCTCGCCGGGCGATTCAAGCAGGCGTGGATACAATCGAGCTTCACGGTGCACACGGTTACCTGATTCACCAATTCCACTCGCCAGTTACGAACAAACGGGATGACGAGTATGGTAAGGATTTATCCCGTTTCGGCGTAGAAGTCGTTCAGGCTGTGCGTAAGCAAATGCCTGCGGGTATGCCGTTAATCTTCCGCATCAGCGCGGTGGAATACGTAGATGGTGGATACGATGTGGATCATGCTATTGAACTGAGCCGCGCATATCAGGCTGCAGGCGTAGATATGATCCATGTCAGCTCGGGCGGAGAAGGCCCGGCTGGAGCCAGAAAACCAGGCAACTACCCGGGCTATCAAGTGCCGTTTGCCCGCCAAATCCGCCAGGCGCTGAACATCCCAGTAATCGCCGTCGGCATACTGGATGACCCAGCCTTAGCGCAGTCTGTAATCGGCAATAAGGATGCCGATCTGGTCGCTGTAGGACGCGGATTGCTGCGCGACCCTTATTGGGCGATTCATGCAGCGGTGGCGCTGCGCGGCGAAAAGCCCTCCGTACCTGAACAATATCAACGTGGCTACTGAGGCCTAAGTATTCCCACGTTGTTTATATATAAACAGGCACCTGCAACGAAGTGTACGCTTCGTCGGGTGCCTGTTTTGTTTTTATGGGTTGTCTTTATTTGTAGGAGGGCTCCGGCACTTCATTTTGTAGAAAATCTATTTGTTTCATATAAGAGTTAGAATAAGTGCTGTTATAAGACATTAGATCCGCATGGCTGCCCTGTTCTACAATTTGACCATTTTGAACAACTAATATATGATCCGCATGAATGACTGTTTGGAATTTATGAGCAATAATAATGATAGTTCGTTTACCCTTAAGCTCATTTAAAAGGCGCAAGATTAGAGATTCAGTTTCAGCGTCAAGGGCAGAGGTTAGCTCATCCAAAATGAGCACAGGTGCATTGTGAAGCAATGCCCTTGCTATAGCCAGACGTTGTTTCTGGCCTACCGATAAGTCATATTTTCCAGAAATAATATTAGTGTTATATTTTTCGGGAAGGGATGAGATATAGTCATGTAGCCCCACCTTCTTTGAAATATTAACAACTTCATCTAAAGTAGCATTTTTATTGCCAAAGGCAATATTATTGAATATGGTTCCTGTTGTTAATAATTCTTCTTGTGTGACTACTGCTATATTTTTATAGAAGTAATTTTTATTCAAATCGTGTAATCTGTTATCCCCATAGTGGATCTCGCCCTTAGTCGGAATGACTTCTCCGGTTAGGAGCTTCACAATAGTCGTTTTACCAGATCCACTTTCGCCTACGATACCTAACATTTGATTTTTTTTGATTTCAAACGAGATGTCATCAAGAATAGGAGTAAGACTGTTATAGGAAAAAGATACATTTTTTACATATATTCCATTTCCCATAAATTTCTCAATTTTTGTGCCGTTCCAAACATCATTTAAATTGAAAAAGTTAAGAATCCTTTCAGCTGAAGCTACCGCTGATTGCACACCTACGTTTAATTGTGACAAACGTGATACCGGTTGTAGCAACTTGACTATATATGTACTGAAAGCAACCAGTGTACCTAAAGTAATCTCTCCATAAATTAGTAAAAAACCTCCAATAACTAGTAAAAGTAAAGGGAAAAATCCGCTTAAAAAGTTACTGATTATACCTAGTAGCAGTTCTCGCGCAAAAAGTTTTTTCAAAATACGAACCAAAAGGATTTGTTCTCTGCAAAATAGGGCATTACTATATTTTTGACGGTTAAATCTGATTGCAGTCCATTTTTGTTTCAAACCTAACTGAAGGGTTTCTGTCATATCTTCATATTGTTTTTTGTAGGCAACATTTAATTGGTAGACTTTCTTTTTGGAATTGTAGTATAAGAAAAAGTAAATAGGGATAAAGATCAGGGAGACCGTTGCCAGCTTCCAATTCATAAAATAGAGAACAACAACGGTTGCGACAATCGTCAGACAGTCCGTAAACATAGCTATAAATGCTTGATTTAGCAATCCAGTAAGAGCTTCGACATCATTATAGAGTAAGGAAATAATTTTTCCGGGGGGCTGATGACTTCGTAAATTAAGATTTTGTTGATAAATATCATTCCTCAATCGGAACTGTAATAAATTTTTGATTTTAAAAATGATTGAATCTCTCAGTGCTCCTGTCAATCCTCCACCAATTAGTAGTAATAAAAAAAGGCCACCTAAATAGCAGATCTCTTTAGCTGAGAGTGTTTCTGTGTTATAGGAATCTATCAGCCGCTGCATTAAAATAGGTTGGTAGATCATGAACAATATATTTATGATAATGATACAAAGTACAGTAATTTGTAGTGCCAGTAAAGGCTTAATGTATTTTCTGATTAGTTGGAACATAAAATAGGCCCTCCATATTTAGGGATAAAGCCAGATAAGAAAGAATCAGAGTAGCTAGATCGGCATTGTTAATAAATGATATGAAGTCTTAGAGGCACAATGCCGAGTAGTTATTACTAACCAAAAAGGATGCTTCTTTGTTCCTGGGTAAGTTGGAGGTATAAATTTATAGTAGCGTTAATGAAATTCTTAGTTACTTTGCAAAGTTTACCGACAGGTTGATTGACATTTCCGTTCTCCGCGAAGTTCTCTTGATGGCATCCACCACCACAAAGATTTTTGGCCCAACACTTTGAACAGGTGGTTCTATTTCTTACTGTTGAATTCTCAATGAAATTATACTGTTTGCTCAATGGATCTTCATCAAATAGATTGCCAATAGAGCATTCATCCTCGCCTACAAAACGATGGCAAGGGAACAAATTTCCCCTAACATCAACAGCGGCCGCATTCGTACCCGCTCCACAAAAGTGGATTCTAGGACCGCCAGAATGAATTTTACTAAGCATGCCAAGGACATTGGACATTTTTTTGGCTGTAACATAGTCTTCACGTTCCAGTAACTCTCGGAATTGCTCTACGAGTTTAACCATTTCTTTGGATAAAGTATCGTAATGATCGTCCGATAGGGAATAAAGTGCTGGAGATAAATATATTTTTCTGAACCCCAGTTTCACTAAATGATCAAAAGATTTAGAAAGGTCAAGCTCTGCAGGAGTTACTGTACCGCGCGCGCCTATTTTACGATCATTTCTCATTTCTTCTGTACGCTTCAAGAGTAAATCGTAGGATCCTTGTCCACCTTTAAAAAAACGATTGAAATTATGCGTTTTTTCATCACCATCTATGCTGGTCTGCACCGCAAAATGATGTTTGTAAAAAAAGTTTTTGATTTTAGGAGTGATAAGTGTACCATTTGTCGTTATTGAAAAAGAAAATTTCTTATTATGAATTTCGGATTGCTCATGAACATACTGTACCGTCTCTTGTATGAGAGGGAAATTTAACAAGGGTTCACCGCCGAAAAAGGTGATATTCAATTGCTCTATTTCACCCGATTGTTGGATCAGAAAGTCTACGGCAGATCTAGCAATCTCTGAAGTCATTTTCCCTTTTTGATTATATTCTCCTTCCTCCCCATAACAGTAAGTACATCTAAGGTTACATTCTTGCACCATAAATAAGGTCAGAGAGGATAATTTGAAGACTCTTTGCGAGTTATCAAGTATCCCCATTTTTTCAACATCTGATATGTTAGCATCTGTGGCAATAATGTATGCTTCCTTCATATTTTGGATGGCTTCTCTTACCTGTGATAATTCATAACGCTCGGCTAAATCCTTAACAACGTGCTCCTCGTTTTTGCCTTTACTATGTAGAATATCGATAATTAATGAGTCAATCTCAAATATGGCATTCGTTACAACGTTATAAAAGAAGGTTTTTGAGTCAACTTCAAACAATTTATAAGGGTGGAAATGAATGAGTTCATCTTCTCTATCCTGAATCAGATTAGCCATTGCAAAGACCTCACTTTTACTATTGGGATAAGGTAAGAAAGGAAAACGGGATTAATTTTAATTAATCCCGTTTGAAAAAGTATCAAATCAAATAGATTCTAAATACAAAGATAGATAAAAGACCTTGAGAAACTTCTAGGTATCCGATTTGATACAAAAATCACTTGCATCACATGCTTTGCAGTTATCTCTAGTATCACAGAAATAGCAAGCATCATTGGCTGAGCAACCATAAGCGCGAATTGGTTCTTTAACTCCTGCAATAACATTGATTTGCTTCAACATGTTCTTCACCTCCCTCTAGATAAGCTAAACGGTGTAGAAGGTATGTAAGTTATATAGAAATAGTACAACATAAAAAGGAGAATATGTGTTACAGTTTTTTGTCCAATATTTGTTTATTATATTATATTTTTCAATTATATAGTGTTTTTTGTCACATTATTATCTGGTTTAAAAATGTAAAATATCGATTGGTATTTTAGTAAATTAACAACCCACATACTGATTATGTAATACTTTATTGCTGTTTTACTCCAATAAATGTATAATATATGGTGATTATTGTATTGGGAGGTATAAAAATGGATTATATTATTAAAACAAAAAAGCTTCGGAAACAGTTTGGGATGTCGATAGCTGTAGACGATATTTCCTTACATGTAGAACGGGGCAGCATCTACGGTTTTCTAGGTGAAAATGGAGCTGGCAAAACAACGACCATCCGCATGCTGATGAGGCTGATTGAGCCTACAAATGGGGAGGTTTTTTTATTTGGCGAGCGGCTAGAGAAAAGCTATCCTTCTATCTTCTCAAAAATAGGTACGATTATCGAAACGCCTGGTTTATACGAAAATCTGAGTGCACGAGATAATCTGAGAATATGCTGTACGTACATGGGGGTACAGGATGATGGGAGAATTGAACGAACCCTAACTACGGTGGGGTTAGAGCATACTGGAAAAAAGAAGTTCAAAGATTTTTCCCTGGGAATGAAACAGCGATTAGGGATTGCCAGGGCCCTTGTCCATGATCCTGAGTTGCTTATATTAGATGAGCCAACGAACGGGTTAGACCCGTCAGGAATTAAGGAAATTCGTCAGCTATTAAAGAAGTTGTGCGAGGAACAAGGGAAAACAATTCTTATTTCTAGCCATATTCTAAGCGAAATTCAACAATTAGCTACACACATCGGGATTATACATAATGGAAAACTGTTAGCGGAGGATCGTTTGAGTCGGTTAGAGGAAGGTTTTGAGCAATATACAGATGTAAAGGTAGACGATGCAAAAGCAGTACAAGCGTTTCTGTATGAGAACATGAAGCAACTTAAATCTGATTTGATATCCCCACAACAACTAAGAATTTTTAGTCCAATTGAAAATACAGCTATGTTAAATAGACAGTTAATAGATCGTCAGTTTTCAGTTTATGAGATACACACCACAAAGCAGACGCTAGAGGAGTACTTTTTGACTCTCATTTCAGGAGAGGGTGGGCGGCATGATTAGAGCAGAACTCATTAAGCTTAAAGGATCTAAAGCCTTCTTGTTGAGCTATATTATATTGCTGGCTGTTGTGCTGTTGGAATTCGCTCTAAGCGCTATTTTTTATAGATATTCAATTGATAGGCTCGGTTGGGTCTACTATTTTACAAATATTGATTTCTTAGTTAATATTGCAGCTGGATTTATTAGCTATTACATATTAACCGGTCATATTTTTGCGAGAGAGTACCAGGAAAACACGCACATCTTTATGTTTACCACGCCTGTCACCAGGGTTAGATTTTATTTTAGTAAATTGATCATTATTTATGGGTTTATTATTGTGTCGCTATTTATCGTTCTGTTTCTGTCTGCAGTATTAGGCATGTTCATTACAAATCGGCCTTTAACGATGGCTATCTGGGTATATCAAATCCAGGTATTTGCCAAAATGTGCGTGATGCATGCGATGCTCATCCCGGTCGCCTCTTTTTTTGCTATACGCTGGAAAAGCATTATGGTGGTTGTACTCGTAGTTTGTACTGTTATATTTTTGAATTTTATGTACAAAAGTGAATGGTATCCGTGGATTATACCCTATCTTTTGTCTCCCAATGAAGGAAGTGCGATCATATACGTCAATACTCTCATAGCGTGGTTGAGTTTATCCATAACTTTTCTTCTTGGATTGTTTTTATCCTTATGGGCATATCAAAGAAGAAATTAGAGGGAGAGTATTTTTCAAAGGAGGTTTACTATGCTTGCCCTGTTCAAAGTAGAGTGCTTGAAACTGAAAGGTACTAAAATTCTTTGGTTAAGCATTATTATTTTAGCATTAACCATTGCTTTGGAATTCTATAGTTATACGGGAAGTACCAAATATTCCATTGACCGTGATGGTTGGAATGACTACTTTATGAGTGTTGTTATTCTTATTAACTTTTTGACTGGGTATATGAGCTACTATATTTTGACTTGCTATATCTATGCGAGGGAGTATCAAGAGAGGACCCATATGGCCTTGTTCACAAGTCCGGTTCGTCGGAGTCGTCTTTACTTCAGCAAGCTGCTTGTTATTTATATGTACATCGCTGTCAGCCTTCTGTTGGCATTTGGGCTATCTGCGCTGTTGGGTATGTTAATTACGACCAGACCGCTAACCTTTGAAATCGTTATATATCAGCTGGGGATCTTCGCCAAAATGATTCTTATGCACGCTATGCTCATCCCGATCATCACGTTCATCGCCATTCGCTGGAGAAAATTTGTGCCCGCCATTATGGGGATGTGTACGGTTATGTGTTTAAATTTTGTTTTGGTTAATACACCTGGAAATACCTTTTATCCATGGACCGTGCCGCTATTGTTTTCTCCGCACGGCACACTGGGCAGAACATTTACGAATGTCCCTGGAGGAGTCATCAGTATTTGTTTCATTTTTGTATTGGGGCTCTTATTGGCGTTAAGAAGCTATATCCGTATAGAGACAAAGTAGAATGTGTAAGCAACAAAGGACGATGAGTGTTCACATAAGATTAGTTTAATAAAGCTGTAAAACGTTGTCGCAAAAGGACGGATTTACGTGCTATAATTCCAGTAACAACAGAATGGCTTAGGTGGGCGGTCGGCTAAGTCTCCCGGAAGGGAGGTGATGCCTGTGGAGGTTAAGGATGCTCTGACATTAATGATGATGTTCGGCACGCTATTAATAGCGTTGATCGGGTTAATCGTTACGATTGTTATTGCGCTGAACCAAAACAAAAAGAAATAGACCGCCCTGCTCAAGGGGAAAACGGTCTATTTCTTTAGATCGCCTTTGAACAGCCGACCGCTCTTCAAAGCGGCTGTTGCCAAGAGTAGGGATGTTACCAGCATCCTTGCTCTTTTTTAGCATATCCTTCTATAACTTATTTTAGCACATCTGAATAATCAATGTAACTGAATGTGACTGTTACTTGGTGAAAACTTTAACTTCCTTTGGAGCGAGAGTTACGGTGATCGAGCCGTTGTTAATCTGAACGGAGTCGTTGCTTAGCTGGTTGGTCAGGCGGGTTCCGTTGGACAGATTATCGAAGTTGCCAATCGTGCGGGTTTGACTATTCCAGGAGTTGTTGATAAATACAATGGCCTCGTCGCCATTTTTAGAGCGCTGAAAACTGTAAAAGGAGTCGTCGACCCATTTTTCCTTTTGGCTGCCGTTTTGCAGAGCAGGGTGGTTGTTGCGCACAGAGTTCAGCTTAGCGATGTACTGATACAGGTCATGGTTGGCGTTGAAATTCATATTCTCCCGATTGGCGGGATCATCTCCGCCATTAAAGCCTTGCTCAGTGCCTTGGTAGATGATTGGAATTCCGCGTGACGTCAGAGTAAAGCCCAAAGCAGTTTTGAGCTGTGGCCATTTGTCATAGTTAGCACCCGGCTTGCCGGAGGCGTCATTCAGGAAACGTTTTACATCATGATTGTCGATAAATACACCGTTGGTCTGAGCATCGCGATAGTAACGATCATCGGAGTAGCGATCCTTGATTTTTCTCATGGATTGATCGTGTCCGAACACGTCCTTGATTGTATAATACATCGGAAAATCTAGTGCAGCATCAAGATACCGGGTGTAATCGCCCACATAAGCAGGGTCGCCATGGAAAATTTCACCCATGGTGAAGGTATTGGCAGCTTGGTCAAAATCCTTTAGAAAACCCTTCGGTACATGCTTGACAGTATCCAACCGCAGTCCATCGATGCCTGTCTCATTAAGCAGCCATTTGATCCAGTTTTTAAGCTCGTTTGCGGTAGCGGGGTTTTCATGATTTAGGTCATCCAGTCCAGCCACGTCACCATTTTCGATTTTCCATTGATTGTTGGAGTTGTAGTCCCCGTCTGTAATGTCACCATTGTGATGATACCAGTCTGCTTTGTCAAAAGGAGCCTTGGCGAATCCGTTCCCCGGTTGGAAATCACCTGTGTGATTCACAACTACGTCCACCATCACAGCAATATTTTTGTCATGTGCCTTGCGAACCAGCTCTTGGAGCTTGTCCATTGTTCCGAGATGCCCATCTACTGCATAAAAATCATACGTATGATAGCCGTGGTAAGCGTATTCACTCTTTTGCATCGTTACTGGGGTAATCCAGATCGCGGTAAACCCCATATTTTTAATGTAGTCGAGTTTGTTAATAATACCTTGAAAATCGCCACCATGCCACTTGCGCTGATCACTATTGTTGGAATTGAAGCCACCGTAGTTATCATTGGATGGATCACCGTTGCTGAAACGATCTGTCATGATAAAATAAATGCTCTGTTTGCTCCAGTCTGTGCTGAGGGAGGTGGGCTTGGAGAGGGTACCCAGATCCATAGGGGTGAAGACGCCCGAAGGCGCCTCCGTTTGAGCTGTTACTTCAACTCCGTTAGAGTTGGGTGCGTAGGTAGAAGTGCTTACGTTTAAGGATACACCTGAAAGTTTTTCTGTTTGGATAGGTCCTGTAACTTCGTTGAGGTCGGTTGCGTAGGTGGAAGTCACTACGCTGAGGACGCTCCCGGAAGGTGCCCCTGTTCGGATAGTTCCTGCGGCTCCGTTAGAGCCGGGCGTGTAGGTAGAAGTTCCAGTGCTGAAAAGGTAGTTTTTGGTATTGTTGCTGTCCCAGTTGTTATTGCCATCATTAAAAGCGGCTTCCAATTGGGAGGCAGAACCGATATCGACGGTAATTTTAGCATAGCCGCTAATTTCGGCATCCTGCATTTTCACACCAGGTGCAGCAGTCCAGCTACCACCAGCCGGACGGTAGTGAATGTAAGGTGAGTTAAAGCCTTTTTTGTAGTATACCGTTACTTTGTTAGTTGTACCGCCGCCATCCCCGGGATTCGCACCCGCTGGAGCGCCTGAAGTGATCGTTCCTGCATTGCCACTATTACCGGGCGTGTACGTAGAAGTGCCCGTGCTGAAGGAGTAGTTTTTGGTGTTGTTGCTGTCCCAGTTGTTATTGCCGTCGTTAAAAGCGGCTTCCAATTGGGAGGCAGAACCGATATCGACGGTAATTTTAGCATAGCCGCTAATTTCGGCATCCTGCATTTTCACACCAGGTGCAGCAGTCCAGCTACCACCAGCCGGACGGTAGTGAATGTAAGGCGAGTTGAAGCCTTTTTTATAGTATATCGTTACTTTGTTGCCTGTACCGCCATTGTTGTCAGGCTTGGCTTTGCTGATGATATATTGTTTGAATCCACTCAACTCACCGGTTGGTGAGCCATCATTGTTGACGAGATTGTTGATGCGTAATAACGTAAACCCGTGATAACCGAACTTCGTGATTTTCTCCTCGATTTTTTGGAAGCCGCTGCCGCCTGTCGGAAGTGCATTTTCACCATTCAGGCGAACACCCTTGGCATTCGCGATGGAGGAGACGGTATCAACCAGGGTGGACGGCAGCGAATAATTCGGTGCTGTGCCACTGTCACTCATCTCCAGGCAAGTAAATGTCAAGTCTAGATCGGCATCCTTGAATTTCTGAATGAGACGGTTGTAATCATAATATCCACCCGCTTGTTCTGTGCCGTGCGGCATGGCAGGATTGTTCATTTGCCAGTGCAGACCAGAAATTTTGGCCCCGATCCGGACACCAAACACAGAATCGAAGTTTTTGTGGGCCGCTGCTCCGATGACACCTAGATGCTTCTCAAGCACACTTTGGTACCACGATAGGAAATCCTTTCCATACGCGGAATTATACCCGCCGTTCGTGTAAAATCCGTCTCCGTCGGTCGGTGGATTGATTTGGCTAAGGCTGGTAAGCTTGGTGCCCCAAGCAGCATTAATCTTGTCCAATGATCCGTACTTGTCATTCATAGCTGTGCGGAATGCATTTTTGGCTGTTTCAGTATAAGCTTGGAACTTGCCTCGTCCCGGGTAGCTCCATCCTGCTGCTGGATAGTAGGATGGATAGCGCAATTCCCCGGAAGGACCGCCGCTCAAATAAATTTTGGGAATGATACTTTTATACCCGGCAAAGTTTTCAGCGAATGAGGCATACAGCTCATCATATTGTTTACCGGTTCCGCTCCACAATGGGGAAAGGGCTTCACTATTGGCATAGCCGCTTTCGTCTTTGAACTGCATCTCATCTGCACTGCCCTTGCTCGACAGCCAGCTTGGTAGTGGGATGTTGCAGTCATCTCCTACATTTCCTCCACACTTATGCGTTGAGATGATAGGAACCCACTTCAGTCCCGCTTCTTTCACAGCATTTGCATAGGTTTTGTAGTAACTCCAATCGAACTGGTTATCTCCTGCGCTCTCCACATAGCCCCACCAGACGTCGGTAGTGATGGCATATACGCCATTGTTTTTCAACGTTTGTAGCTGCTTTTTAAAGGAACCCCAGTCATTGATTTTCGCCAGCGGTCCCATAACGGAAGCTTGAAAATCATCTGCAACCGCAGCGCTCGCCGTATTAGAGGGTGAGCCAATGAAGGCGGTCAGAGACAGCACAAGGCTTAGTAGAAGCATACACCCTTTTTTCCATAGACTTCGATACAAGGTCAAACCGATCATCCTCCCCAAAAGCATAGTCTAATTCGACAACATTTTGTAAACGTCTACAAAAATAGTATAAAGCAAGCGGTTGCATAAAAAAGAAGAATTTATTGCACATTCAGAGTGGACAAATATGACATTTTGCGTTAGCAACCGTGTGCATAAATTAGACCATGCGAAAAAAGACACAGGTCTGAGTAAGACGTGTGTCTTTTATGGTATTCCCGTGAAAGGGGAGGCAAAACCCAGTGTGTATGCAAGCAACGTATGAGGCTATCTGCTTAATAGATAGGGCGATTTTTTTCGTCGGGAATACCACTTTTGCGATAAAAATACGTATTGATCCGATCCCGCCATTCCTTGGCGTGCTCAGCCTGATGCTCCAGCCGCGTCAGCACCTGTTCATAGATCAATTCATTTAGATGCTCCCGCAGACTAATCCATGTTGCTTGGAGATGGGCCGCACGTTCGGCACCTTCAAAATGAGTATCATAAATATGCTGTATGACCGTTTGGCCGGAGTGGAGCACGTGCGTATAAGGAACATGGTGAAAGAATAAGAGCAGCTCATCTGGACAGGTGTCTGTAGATTCGTAGATTTCGGCAACAGGAGGAAAATATTGTCCTGCATAGCCCGTTCCAGTTGCAGTCGTCCGATCTACCCCGATCCCCCAGCAATCGGCAAAATGGTAGGTGCCCCACATCGAATATTCATATCCATCAACATCCGGCCCATAGTGGTGATTGGGACTGACCATCCAGCCGACCCCCAGAGGGGCGGTATAGGACTCATAGATATTCCAAGAATCGAGCAGCATTTGCTTAATAGTAGGAATCAACTCAGGATCGCCGTAGTCCTTGCCTTGATTGCTAAATGTTAGCCGAACCCATTCATCCGCGATTTCATCTGCGGATAGATCCGGGTCCCATGCCAACCGGCCGTAGCCGTAAAGATTGGACTGGGCGAGCAAATGTCCGGTCCAATTGGTGTCTGCACCAATATTGGAAACAGCGGCTATTCCAAAGTTCGTGCCCTTGGGAACATGATTCGTTGGCTCCTCCTGGAAACTGCCGCTGCCTGCATGGACAGTAGCCTTCCTGTGATGAGAACCAGATTCGCTGTTGCTATGCAAAACACCACTTACGATGCGCTTGATGGTGGAGCCTTTTCCCTGTGCGTAGGTGTCAAAATCAAGCACTTCCTTCCATTGCGGAACCAGGTAACATAGATGCTTTTGTTGTCCGGTATACTCCTGTGCAATTTGGAACTCCAGCAGTACCTGAGTGGCTTCCAGCGCGCCGAACAGAGGGGAGACAGGCTCTCGCACCTGAAAATCCATAGGGCCATTTTTAATCTGTAAAATGACATTATCCCGGAACAGTCCATCCAGCGGTTTAAAATGGTCAAAGGCCGCGCGAGCCCGATCCGTCTTGCGGTCACGCCAGTCCTGTTTGCAGTCGTAGACAAAGCAACGCCAAATCACACGTCCGCCATAGGGCCGTAGTGCATCCGCCAGCATATTGGCTCCATCGGCGTGGTGGCGTCCATAGCTGAAGGGTCCGGGCCGATTTTCAGAATCGGCCTTGACCACAAAACCACCCAGATCGGGAACGGCTGCGTAAACCTCCTGTGCTTTGGTCTGCCACCATTCAGCTACACCGGGGTCCAGAGGATCGGCTGTGGTTAATCCACCGAGCTGTATCGGGCTGGCATAGTTAATGCTCAAGTAGATTTGGATACCATAGGGGCGAAATACGGCTGCTACTTTGGCTACATCAGGTAAAAACCGATCTGTGATCAGCTCAGTTTCTACCTGATGGACATTCACATTGTTAATGGATAACGCCTGAATGCCTACAGAAGCAAGTAGACGGGCATAGTCTCGAAGGCGCTCTATATTTGTAGTAAAGGCATTGTTGTTGTAGAAAATAGATGCCCCGGCATATCCACGTTCAACACTACCATCCATGTTATCCCAGTGATTAATCATGCGAATGGAGTTAGCCGGATTAGACAGCAGGTCTAGAGTGGGAGCGTGCAATGATTCCCCGGCAGTGGGCTTCAGATTGCCGTCTAGTCCTCCTTGCAGGTAGCGCAGCAAATGAAAGACTCCATACAATACTCCTTTTGACGTCTGCCCCGCAACTATAAGGCACTGTCCTTTGATATCATCGTGATCTTGCCCAGTTGAATCTGCAAGTTTCGGCACTTCTACTCCGCGAATTCGGTAGCCTTCTGCGCTCACTTCTGCCTGTTCTTCTGCACTAAACCGTTCTGCGATACATGGATGGTCTTGGAGCGTACCCAGCGCAACGAATGGTACATTGACAGGAACGGTACTTATCTTCGGCTGTTGTCCGAACATGGAAGCCAATCCTTGCCGAAGCTCACTCGCAGCCGTTTGAAGCACTTCATCATCTGTTTCATGAACCACGATGACTCTGCACCAAGCAGGCATTTTTTCTATAAGACGAGCGCGGTGGTAGTGTAGCCAAGCGTCACAGCCGCTCCCTTTGGGCATATCCATACGCTTGCTCATATTATTTGAACCTCCTTTGGGCGAGTGAGGGTTCGTTCGTCTTAGACATGCTGCTTCTCATCTTGACTCATATGCTGAGGGAGGGTAAACCGATTCCCTTTGCCTTCATACAGCCACAAAATAGCGGTAACCCCGCGTGGGTAATATTTGCTGCCGTGGGCAATGCCGGAGAGCATTTGGTCGCTCCAGCACCAATAGGATTCTTCAGGATGGAGGAGCCATGAAACATGGGCTGCGTCAGCCGCCTGCCCCGTTTCCTGCCAAGGCAGTTCCAGCAGCTCACGGGCAATAAACTGAGACAGATAGATTTTGCTCAACCAGGAGTTGTTACTGGTCGAGGATAGCTTCCAGCCTCCGTCTTCAAATAGACAAACTCCTGGTACCAGTACGGTTTGCAAATGGCGTCGAAGTGCTTGGATATATTCACCGAACCGCCCATCAGGCTCAAGCGCATCCTCGCATCCTGTAAAATAGGGGAAGATCAGCCCTTCAATGGCAGGAATAATCTGTGAGTCGTTGCCTTCCTTAATGACTGCAGGGATATAGCCCTTGTCTGTCATGTGAGCGGTGATCGATGCTGCGCATTTGTCTGCCTGTGAGCCAGCTTCCTGTGAAAGGGAGTTAAGCCCCTTTGAGGCAAATATCTTTTCAAGCGCAACATATACCGCCCAGCATTTGCTGCCTAAATAAATGTTATTGCGGGACTGACCCAAGGATACATCTAGACTATCGTAAGTCGTAATTTCTGCGCCTCCCTGGGTTCTTGAGCTATCCAGGCCCATTAAGCCGTTTCGCTGTGCCGGATCTGGATGATCCCGCCGCAGCATGCTTTCGAAGCAGTCGCACAAGACAGGCAGCATACGTGTCGTAAATGACTGATCCTGTGTCTGCTCGATATATACCGTGGCGCAGCAAAGCCAGTTCACCAGTTCCTCGTGGCTCATGTAAGAGAAGCAGTCGTCAATCCCTGCCAGTTCATAACAGGAATACCCTTGCCGGGAGAACACATTGGCCACGCCCATATCATGTGTAAACGTGATCCCACCGGGATAGGCCTGTTCCTCCCCCGGGAAGCGTACTTCATCCCGATAGCTGTACCGTTGGACAAACCACTCCAGCTCGTTGCGCACCGTCCATGGATTCAAAATCAATTCATAATAAAGCTGATCTGCCGTCAGATCGAGTGTATTCATCATTCGGTACTCGCCTTCGTTCACAATCCAGATCGGTTCGCCATCCTCTTGCTGACTGAGCAATTGAGTGCTGCCGTAATAGCTGTGAATGGCCTGAGCGAGCATAAATTTCTGATCCAGACTCAAGCTCGCCGATTCGATCCAGTCGTTCGCCTGAACACAGGCTGCGGTTAGGTTGGTAAAATGCTTCAACGCATAGCTTCCCACGTCTTCGATATCCTTGAACAGTCGGGTATAGTAATATGATGCTTCGATACCTGTTGTCACAATGCCGCCGCGATAAAAACATATAGCGAAGGCATACGTGCGCTTCTCTCCTGCGGGAACGTCCATCAGGAGCGCACCCGTTGCACCTAAGCCAAAGGATAAGTTATCAGCCATGGCCTCCCCAAGTAGCTTCTCCATCGCAAATCCGCTGGCAGGTACCGCTTCGCTGCTGTTGGTCACAATAGCAGTGCTTCGTCCTTGACCGATGCCTGTGAGTCTTTCCTTCAATCGGGTAGAATCCATAGCGTCCCTGCGTGGATCTTCTCCTATAATGCGTATGCCGCTATACGGGTCACTGCCCTGGTAGCCGAAAAAGGCTCTCCGTGCAGTAGCACCCTGTGTATTATCGATCGTTAGCTCAGCAAATACTGCCGGAACCAACGCTGCCCGCAGCTCATCTATGCCGGCAATTCCCGGCTCGGGTACCGGGCGAACGGGAGAGTACAGCCGGAATGTCAAATCGCCTGCCTGCCATGTATCGGTTCCTGCTTTTAGCTCACGGGTGATGTCCTGATCGGCAAAGGCAACGAGTAGAGGCTCCGTTTTTTTATCCTTTTTCTCCACATCATAACGGGTACTTTCATCCTGTATGGATGCAAAAAAGGGAAGCGCCTCATATGATCCGCCATCCCTGGATTGCAGCCCGATGTATACATTTTCATCAGCAGGCTTGCCCAGCTCCAGGCCGAGTCCGCCGCGGTTACCCTTAAACCCGAGTGTAAAGCTGGAGAATGAACCGATAGGTGCATGCTGCGTGTTATAAAATATATTTTTCGACATATATTGAAACCCCTTTCATGATAAAATTTAACATTGACTAACTTCAATTAGAGCCTAGCATGACATGTGCCGAGGAACCATTGTCAAATCGCTCAACTATTTATCCAAATCGCGCTGGAAACGATATACTGGAGTATATCGATATATGTAAGCCAGGAGGGAGAACATGCCGTCACCACGTTTGCCAAAGCGACCCCATGATCCAGACCTTACGGTCGCCGGAGAGGAATTCTTCTTTCCCGATGTGCGGACTACGGTCAATCTGTTTGCCATTCATACACGAAGTGTCGGAAGAGAGTGGAGCTATCCGCCACATGAACATCCGCAATATGAAATTAACATCGTGCTTGCGGGAGAGCAGATCATGGTTGTGGATGGTCGCAGCTATATTCAGCGACAGGGGGATCTGATGCTCTTGCGCCCGGGAGTTATCCACTCCAGCCGTAGTAACGGGGAGGGGTTTACGTATTTTTGCATGCATTTCGACATTGATGATAAATTGTTTCTTTCGCTCCTGAGTCGTTTGGAGCAAGTACTTTTTCCAGCGGATGGCACAGTAGCGAAGCAGATGGGACCAGCGCTAGGCAAGCTGCTCGGTCTTTCTGCGCTTGAAGACAAAGGTATAGATGGTGATTCAGTGGCAAAGCGTATGCGGATTCAATCTGCTGTGTTCGAACTGTTCGCAACGTTGTGGGAGGCTGTATCCAGTGAAGCCGCTCATCTGCCAGGGCGTGGATATGTGCAGGCAGAGCTTGCCCATCAGATTGCCAGTCGTCTTCAGGGCAGGGTCAATCAGCCTTATAGACAGGCCGGCTCGTTGGAAAAACAGGATGGGATCGAGGGTATTTCATCCGAACTGGGTATTAGCGTATCTCATTGTAATCGTGTATTCCGTAGCGTTTTTGGCGTATCTCCGCGGGTGTATCTATCCGAGCTTGTCTTGCATGAGGCCAAGCTGCTGCTGGCTGATCCGCAATGGTCAGTGCAGCAAATTGCTGATTTGCTCGGCTATGGGGATATTGCACATTTTAGCAGGCAATTCAAACGCTGGTCCGGTCAGTCGCCGACATCCTATCGCAAGAATATAGCCCTTGAAAGTTCACCCGAATAAAAATATATATGCTTATAAAATACTACAGATACTGCATAATCAGGCTGCATTTCCTTCTTCACCTGACTATAAAACAGTCGAGTACGAGCCTGAGGAGGTAGATGATGATTTAGAAAATAACTTCAATTGATTTTAATTTTTTGATTTTTTAATCAAATGATCGATAGTGTATCCAATGAGATACCAGAAACCTATTGTAGTAAAGTATACAACGGCTATAGGGATATGTGCTTTTCGCACAAATTGAAAAGATTCATACATCCAAACCAACGGGCTAATCATAGCCAATAGTATATTATAGTCGTCGTACCCCGTAAGATTTACAGCAATAACTATACAAGAGACTAGGACCAGCCAAAAGCGAAAGGATTTCATAGCCTATACCTCCTACCCGATATTAACAACTTATCACCGCGTACTTAGCTTAGTTTCTATTTTTTGTTCATCAGGGGTGTAAAAAAGAAATTTGTTGGATCAATTGATTTTTGTCCTGTGTTTATCTATTTCCTATTATTTCTAATGGGATTATAACTAACATCTTCAATGGCGGCCATGAAATCATAATAGAGGTTTCTGGGCGTCTTTGCTGATATAGACGAATAATAAATCTGAAAGTAGCTTTATTCTAAAAAAAAGGGCGATATATTGATCTATTTACTTGTTTCGATTTTAGCTGTGTGGTATTCGCATGGATTTGAGTGAAGCTGGAATCTTTCAGGCTTTTCGATTTATGATATACTCTCGTTATATGATTTGAATGGGATGGTGATGGCTAATGAATCGTACACACGACCTAGGCAAGTTGATCAAACTAACTGGAGATAGAGCAAAACTGGACGCTAAGGCAAATGGCACATATATTGTCTACAAAACGCCGGATGGTCAGTTTGTTAAAGAGTACAGTAATGGTCAAATCGAACGAATTAAAGAACAGGATATTTTAACATGAGTGAGCCGTTTGCTACTATGTTTGTATTCGCAGGAAACAACGGAAGTGGTAAGAGTACAATTCGTAATCTAATCGTTGATAAACTTGGTGTAAGTGTTAATATCGATCCAGATGCGTTAGCACGAGGGATTGATCGTGAAAACCCTGATCGACACAAAGTGTCGGCAGGAAAGGAAGCGATTAAACTAGCGCGGGATTGTATAAGAAATAAACGGGATTTTACTGTAGAGACGACACTTGCTGGTGGCAATGTGATTCGACAAATGCGAGTGGCAAAAGAAAATGGTTTTGAAGTCATCATGTTTTATGTGGGTCTTGGTGATTATCGTCTTAATATCGAGCGAGTTGCTGCACGAGTTCGAAATGGGGGTCACCATATTGATACTGCTGATATTATAAGAAGGCATCAGACCTCACTGGACAATCTGCTCTTACATCTTAAACTTATCGATCATTTAATTGTAATTGACAACAGTAGCTCAGACGGCGTGATTGTATTAGAATCAGATAGTGAAACGATAAAACATCATGTGGCGTTGTTACCAGATTGGGTTAAAATCATTGATAGTTACTTGCAAAATAAAAATACTGATCAAGAATAAACCGACAACTGTATGATTCAGTGATCGGTTTATTCTATATTTAAAACGTATTGTGTCCACCATGATACTGTTTTTATTTTCCCTTATTTTTTTTCACAGGACGTAACACTGCGTAGCCGTATCCCTCAGGGAAATGCCGTTGATAATCCTGCTTCGTTTCTTCATCCCATGCATACCCCATACTGCCTGGGTCAAAATTCCAAGCTTTTTCCTCCACCACTCTCATAACATCTCCATTGTTTTTTAAATAGTTAAAGGGTGGATGGAAAAACACCAGGTAATCTGATTCGGGGATGTTTCGGCACTCCATACCTGCTGGAATCTCTCCATTGTAGTCAGCAGCAACCGGTATTCCATACAGATAGCCCTTCTGACCATTCTGATAGAACCAGCCTGCAGTTTGACCTAATTGTCCGGGAAGCTTGAGGTGAGACATACTTTCCAGGGTTCCGCAAATTTCATCACAATTATGGCCGTTTCTCCAGAAATCACCGTAGTTTCGAGAAGAGGTATCCCAGATTCCAATAAATTTGTGTGCTGGTATATGCTCAATTTTGACTTCGGCTTCTTGTAAATGCTCCTTAACCATCTTATCCCGCTCCTTCAAATGGTAATGATAAGGAGAGAACACCTCGGCGCGAATGGCTAAAGGAATAGGACGGGGTTCCTTCCGGTATACAGCCGGAGTTACCTCGAACGCTTTTACAAATGCTCGTGTAAAAGCTTCCTGTGAAGAAAACCCATACTTTATGGCAACATCGAGGATGCGGACATTGCTGTCCCGGAGTTCAAGGGCTGCACGACTAATCCTGCGCATCCATACATAATCCCTTAACGTCATTCCTGTTAGAGAATGAAACTGTTTTGTACAGTAGTAAGGGGAATAGCCTAACTGGTCGGACATTCTCAACAATGATGGTGCTGAAGTAAGATTATTATCAATCCAATCAATCATAAGCTGGACCATTTCGTTCCATTCGTACACGAGGGTTCCCTCCTTTCGACTCCATCTTAACAGCCGGAATGCAGGAGTATTTGACTTGAGTTGCATGCACACTTTTATAACAATAAGTAAGACGACAAGAGAAAAGAATCTGACTATTCCATTCTTTCATTTGTAAATAATATATGTAGGATGGTTATTTAACCTGAATATGTATATTGTATGACGTATGATCGGATGTTGAAAGTGGCCTTTTGATGAAAGTAACTATTCACACAAAAAGCCTACCTACCGGAACACCGGCAGGTAGGCTTTTATAACATAAACATTCACTTACTTCGCATTCTATGCAGTCGGTGCCTTTGCATTGCAACTGCACCGACAATGTATCCTAATCTATTTTAGTTATTTTTGCGTTGACGGGCGCGAGCTTCGCCGCCTTTGCGGCCTGCTTCTTCCCTGCTCATTTTCCCGTCGCTATCACTTTGGTCCGAATTGCCACGGGCTTCACCGCCCTTGCGACCGATTTCCTGATAGAACTCCTTGCCATGGTTTTTGGAAGTGGCTTCGCCGCCTTTTTCACCAATCTCCTGATAGAAGTCCTTGCCATGACTTTTGGATGTGGCCTCGCCACCCTTTTCGCCGATCTCTTGGTAAAATTCTTTGTCGTGATTTTTAGCAGTAGCTTCTCCACCTAAACGTCCTGCCTCTTCGCGACTCATTTTGCCATTTTGGTTGTTGTTAGCCATGTTCAATCACTCCTCATCGAATTTTAGTAAAGCGTCTACGTGTATCTATTAACCTTCGTGTCAGGAATTAAACATGTCTATTTTATTTTGATATATGGAAAATGGTTGGTAAATAACTAGGTGCATCCGTCTCTATCAGACCTCCCAGGACTCTGTGCGCAGTTGTTGCTCGCGGGTAAATAATGTCGGATAAATGAATAGGCTGAGCAGCACGCTGGTCAAAATGGCAGAGGTCATGGTAGTGAATACGATGAGCAATTGCAAACGCACGGCGACAATCGGATTGGCACCTGCAATGATTTGTCCGGTCATCATACCGGGAAGCTGAACAAGCCCGAGTGTTTTCTGCCCCTCAATGGTTGGAATCATACTGGAACGTATGCAATTCTTCAGTATAGGGAAGATGGCTTGTCTCGGGGTTCCCCCCAGTGCGAGAATGAGCATGATTTCAGGCTTGCGCAGCAGGACTTCCGACTTGAGCCGTGATACCAGCAGGCTGGACAAAATCATGGAGCTGCCAATGATCATGCCGCTAATCGGAATCATGTACCGGGCTGTTGCCGGAATGATATGCAGGCCAATCAGGAATGCCTGTGTAACGATTTCCACACACAGCAACGTCAGGAATGACTTCCACATGAGACGAGGGATAAACCGTCCTTTGCGTGCAACATTTTGAGAAGCTACAGTGATCATGAGCAGAATGAATAATACGATAAATCCGTAGCTTTGCATCCCGAAAATCAAATGCAATACATATCCAATCGCCAGTAGCTGAACGGATGCTCTGATCGTGGCAATAATAATGTCTCGGTCCAAACCGAGTTTGAAGGACTTGGACATGACGATGGCGATAAATACAAAACCAAGAGAGAGAATCAAGGCAACAATCGTCATACCCATTCTCCTGCTACAAATTTGCGGGTTTCACTATGCTGTGGATTATTGAAAAATGTCTCCGTATCCGCTTGCTCTACCAGTCTTCCGTTAATCATCAGCCATGTTTCGTGGCCTACTCTGCGGGCTTGTTCCATATGGTGCGTAATCCAGATCATTGTTGTTCCCTCTTCTTTGTTCATTTGAAGCAGCAGTTCCTCAACCTCTTTGACTGAGGCGGGGTCCAGTGCAGAAGTAATCTCATCCAGTAGTAAAATATCCGGGCGGTTCGCAAGCGTCCGTGCCAAGGCCAAGCGCTGTCTTTGTCCACCGGACAACTCCTGCGCCTTCTGTTCCAGCAGGTCACGGGTAAGCCCTACGCGCTCTAACAGGCCAACCGGATCTTCCAGTACCGTACCATGCAGCCGCTCTACCGTCTGGAGATTGTAGAGGACCGTCCCCTGAAGCATGGGGGCATCTTGAAAAACCAATGCTACCTTTCGTCTCAGTTCAGGGATCTCCCACTCGGTTATAGGCTTGCCGAGGACGCTGATTTCTCCTTCATCCGATGTTAGCAAGAGATTGCACAATGAAAGCAGTGTGCTTTTACCAGAGCCTGACGGACCGACCAGTGTCGTGATTTTTCCGCGAGGGACCTTTGCTGTAATCCCGTTCAGGACAGCACGTTGCTGCCCCGATCCGGTGAAATATTTGGTGATGTGATTGAATTCAATAGCTGGAAGTGGCTTGGGTTCCATAGATATAGTTAGCTCCTTTGCAGGGAATCGGAAAAGATATCAGATCCGCTCTATAATCTCTTTGTATTATATCAGTAATATCCTATAGGCTCTTCTCTTAAAAAATCCGGAGGTTGGAACTGTTGCAAACGGTACTTTCTTTGTATAAACTAACAGGATTAGTTAAGATGAAATAAGAATTTAGTCTGTATAGTACGAAAATCACCTTACATAGGAATTCAACGAAAGGGGACAGGATGATGTCACCTAGACATGGAGTAAAGCTACAAGATATCCTGAAGGCTGCTGAGGATATTGCCAATGAACGTGGGATGGGAGATGTCACGCTCACTACGCTGGCGCAAAAGCTGCATATTCGTCCTCCATCTTTGTACAACCATGTGGACGGGTTGAACGGATTGCGTCATGTGCTAGCATTACATAGCCTCGAAAAGTTAGAGGAGGCATTGGTGAGCGCAGCCGTAGGCAGAGCAGGCGAAGATGCGCTGACTGCTATGGGGAGAGCGTATATGCAGTATGCGCGCGAGCGACCTGGTTTGTATGAAGCGATGCTGTATACAACCGACCGAAATGATACCGAGCTGAGACATGCAGCGGATCGCGTAGCGGAACTTGTCATTACCGTGCTATCCAGTGGCTACGGTTTCAACGAAGCAGATTGCATTCATGCAGCGAGGGGATTCCGTAGTCTTCTGCATGGTTTTGCCTCGCTTGAACAAAAGGGTGGTTTTGGTTTACCTGTGGATGTGGATCGGAGTATCGAAGTGATGATGGACACCTTTTGGGCAGGTCTTCGCGTGTTACAGCATAAGCGAGATATGGAGCATTCAGAAAAAAACTGAGTTCAATCTGATATAGCCCATATGATTGCGTCCTGGACTCAAAGGGTAAAATATATCAGTATAAAGTAGATGAGAGACCGTGAATACAGGAGGGATAAGAGTGAACGTATTGGTGATTGGTGCCAATGGAAAAGTAGGCAGACATCTCGTTCGCCTACTGGGGCAACATGAATTGCATCGCGTAAAGGCGTTGATTCGCAAACCGGATCAGGCCGAAGCGCTTGAACGTTTGGGAGCAGAAACGGTAGTAGCTGACCTTGAAGGGACAGTTGATGAAATTGCTGCAGCTATAAAAGGCAGCGATGCTGTCGTGTTCACGGCAGGCTCCGGCGGCAAAACAGGAGCGGATAAAACGCTGCTTATCGACCTTGATGGAGCAGTCAAGGCGATGGAGGCCGCTGAGCAAGCGGGTATCCGGCGCTTTATTATGGTCAGCGCTCTACATGCGGAGAACCGGGAGCAGTGGCCCGAATCGATTAAGCCGTATTATGTGGCAAAGCATTATGCAGATCGCTTGCTGGAAGCGAGCAATCTGGATTACACGATTCTTCGTCCCGGCGGGCTAACAGATGATGAGGGTACTGGCAAGGTTGCTACTGGTGAAGATCTTACCAGCCATACCATCTCACGTGAAGATGTAGCGGCAACGGTGGTAGCAGCACTGGAGGAAAAACAGACGTATCATCGTGCGATTGATTTGGTGTCCGGCAGTACGCCTATTGCTGAGGCCATCCGGTAGAGCTAATGAATTGAAAGACATGTGCATAATATGGATAAAGGCAGACCCAGAGGTAGGATTCCGGGTCTGCTTTTTGCTTTGTATAATCCTTTCCTTTAACGCTACGTATGACCAAAAAACCAACGTTCCGATGGGCATATTACGAAAAAATTTGCCTAAAACTAATTATATTAATTATAATACTAATATAATTAGTTTACGATCAAGAAAAGGAGATGAGATAAAATGCGTATCGTTCAGGTGCAGCATGTGTATCAATTGACGTTTATGCCCCGGCTGTTCCCGGTGAACTGTTATTTGGTGGAGGAGAAAGAGGGGCTTACCCTGATCGATGCCGGATTGCCATATAGTGCTCAGGGTATTGAACAGGCTGCGGCGCGCATTGGGCAGACGATTGTACGAATTGTACTTACCCATGCGCATGGGGATCATGTAGGTGCGTTGGATAAGCTGAAGGCAAAGTATCCTGAGACACAAGTATTCATTTCAAGACGGGATGCTCGGCTGCTGAAGGGTGATGTATCGTTGGAGGCAGGCGAACCGGACACTCCTATTCGGGGCAGCGTGCCGAAGAATATCCTTACCCAGCCTGACGTTTTACTGGAGGATGGGGATCATGTGGGTTCGCTGCTGGCAATCAGCGCACCGGGACATACGCCGGGCTCGATGGGATTTTTGGATACCCGTACATGTGCGTTGATTGCAGGTGATGCCTTCCAGACTCGGGGCGGTGTTGCGGTGGCGGGAAGGCTCAAGCCGCTGTTTCCTTTTCCGGCACTAGCTACCTGGAACAAGGAAATTTCGCTGGCAAGCGCCAAAAAGCTGGCGTCTTTCAATCCATCTCTATTAGCAGCCGGTCATGGCAACATGCTGAAGCATCCACAATCTCAGCTGGAAAGAGCGATTATGGAGATGGAACAGCAATGTTCAGTGTGATGATTCCGTATTCAGCCAACATTCAGCCAGAACTCACAAAGTCCTAAGCTAAGGCAGATACAATATGAGGAAAATAGAAACAGAGAGAGGTGCATCGGATTTGAACGTTTGGAAAGCGAACGGTCTGAAATATATACTTCTATTTAGTCTCATATTGTGTGCTGCCGTTAGTATCGTGTCGTTATGGAGTTACTCAGGTAGTTCCGCGTCTCAGTCTGCGGCCGTTAGGCAAGGCCCATCCGGCGGGTTCGGAGGAGGACCAGGCGGAGGTATGGGAGGACCGGGGCAACGTTCCTCTGACGGTCAGACTACGGGGAACCGTGGAACAGGAAATGTAGGACAGGACCAGCAGAATTCGTCCTCAGCATCTACGGATGCGACGAACAGCTCTGACGGCAAGAATCAGGGGACGACAAACTCCACTACTGAGAATCCATCGATATCAGGTGACAAAGGCACAACGGCCGGGAATGATACGCCTGCATTCGGCGGCAGTGGTATTGCTAGAGACGGACAGCACAACAGAGGTCCGGGTGGCATGTCTGGTAACGGATCTGGAATGGGCATGGGCGGTCCAGGCGGTGGTATGGGTGGTGGAAGGAATGGAAATTCTTCATCTGCTTATGCTACTCCGATGGCGATTTTCGCCGCTTTGTTCTTCGGTGCGTTCGTGTTTATTGCGTACCGTTTTCGGGCTCAAGAATGGAAGCTCGGGGAACGTAACCGGGGACTGATGCTATGGACTGTGCTGGGTGTGGGGTTCTTTTTAAGAATGGCGATCGCCCCATGGATCTCGGGTCACATGGACTTAATGCTATTCCGAAACTGGGCTACGACAGCAGCGAATAGCTTGTCAGGCTTTTACACGAATGGTTCCAGTGACTATCCACCGTTCTATATTTATATTTTATATGTGATCGGTAAAATCGGCTCTATGGATGCCTTCAGTCCTTATATGACCGTACTGCTGCGGCTTCCGAATATATTAGCCGATATCGTGACAGCGTACATGCTGTACCGGTTGGCAAGCAAACGGGTCGGCTATGGAGTGAGCCTCGGATTGACCATATTCTACGTGTTTAACCCGGCTGTATTTATCAATTCGACCTTCTGGGGACAGGTAGATTCATTCTTTACCATGCTGATTGTAGGCATGATTGTGCTGCTGGTGGAAAATCGGATCGGCTGGTCCGCTGTATTGTTTACGATAGCGGTATTGATGAAGCCACAGGGCATTATTTATGGGCCGGTTCTGTTCTTCGAGCTGCTGAGACAGCACAAAATACAGCCTTGGCTGTTATCCATTGGCGGCGCCGTTGTGACAACTATTCTGGTTATATTGCCATTTTCATGGGGGCAGGAGCCATTATGGCTGCTTGATTTATACAAGGGGACAGTTGGCGAATATCCATATGCTTCGGTGAACGCGTATAACTTCTTCGCACTCATTGGTGGCAATTATACGCAGGACACTACAACGCTGTTCCTGTTCAGTTACCATACATGGGGTATGATCTGCATTGTGCTGGTGACTTTGTTTACATGGTGGATGTATATCCGCAGTCGGAAACCACAGTTCGCAGCAGCAGCTGCACTGGTACTCATTGCAGGTGTATTTACCTTCGCTTCCAGCATGCATGAACGGTACTTATTCCCTGCGGCCGCGTTAGCTGTACTGGCGTACCTGTATTTGCGAGATCGCAGATTTTTGTGGCTTGCGGGTGGATTCAGTCTTACGATTTTCCTGAACACCTTTGATATTCTCTATAGCTCCAATTCTCAGGATCATTACGGTATTATTTTGTGTGTGACATCATTGCTAAACGTGCTGTTGTTTGTATATTTGGTCAAGATAGTGTGGGATTGTTCCAGACCGGCTACAAATCAGGCTGCGCCTGCCAAGGACATGGTTCTCCCGGAGCTTCCATCGGAGCAATTAACATGGGGAGCGTCATCCCAAGGTGTGAACACAACGATGGAGAAATAGCTGATAGCAAAATGTAAAGAACAAAAGAAACCGCTCTTTGGCAAATGGGAAGTGGCCAAGTCGCCACAAGCCATAAGCTCAAAGAAGCGGTTTTTTATTTAATCCATATATTCGTTCAGTTTCTGTACATCGCAGATGGTAATCTCTCGTGTACCTTTGATATGAATAATCCCCAGTTGTTCAAATTTTCCGAACTTGCGGCTGATGGTTTCACGTGTCACACCCACATAATTAGCCATCTCTTCGCGTGAAAGGGGGAGATTTATTTTAATATTGGAGCCGTCTGGCTTGCCGTATTTATGTCCGAGTTCGAGAATCATGTAGGCAATACGGATTTCCGGGTCTTTGGTAGCCAGACTTTGAGCCAGGTTTTCAGTATGTGCCAAGCGTTTGGTAATCGTTTTAAGTAGCCTCAAAGAGATATCGGGATTGTTGCGGATCAACTCCTCCATATCATCCTTGGTGAGCATACAAATATCAGTATCCTTTAAGGCGTACGCACTAAAATTACTCAGCTCGTCGTTATTAAATATGTTCAACTCACCAAAAAAATCGCCAGTAGTCAGAATGTGTAGAATTTGCTCTTTCCCCTGAGGTGTCATCTTCAGCAGCTTGACATGTCCGCTTTTAATAATGTACAGCGTATCCGATGCCTGTTCCTCGACAATCAAGGCCTCGCCTTTTTGATATTTTCGGTGCCGGATCATGGAGCTAACCTTGCACAAATCTTCGCAGGACAAAGAGGAAAAGATAGGCACTTTGCGGGCACAGGGCTCCTGTTCGCACTGGCAGGGGCAGGACATTTCATTCACATTCATTCACTCCATTCATCAACCGGAAACTAAAAAGTATAGTGTGTTCTTGTTATTTTGTATCATCTATAGGGGCAAAATGGCTTTGATCCTCACCGCAGACTGGACAAACCCAGTCCTCTGGAAGGTCTTCGAACGCTGTACCTGGCATCACGTCTTCATCAGGGTCACCTATAGCAGGATCATAAACGTATCCACAGGGCTGACATACATATTTTTTCATTGTTAATTCTCCTTGTCATCTAAAATTTTTGTAAGCTCTGGTGCGTCCGGACTTAGTCCTTGGGTAATGGCTGCTTTATATGGAAGTGAAGCAAGAGCATCTCCGAAGCCAATCACGCCACAGATAGAGCCATTTTGTATGAACATACGTGTATAAGAAACTTGATTTTCACGGGTCAGGCTGTTGTCGCAGGCCTGTTCATCTACCAGACCGATGGAAAACAAGGGGCATTCATAGCTGTTGGACAGGGTGGCAGGAATGGGACGCTGGTAAGCTGCGGAGGCGCCCGCCATATTAGTGCCTGCTATTTTCCCTTGTTCCATAGCACTTTCCCATAATCCATCTACTCTATTGTGGAACTCGGCTACATCACCTGCTGCGTATATATTGGGGAAGCTGGTCTCCATCTGCGCATTCACCTGAATGCCTTGTCTGATATCAAGACCGATTTGGCGAGCAAGCTCCGTATTAGGTACAATGCCGATAGAATACACGACATGTTCACAGGGAATAACAGTGCCGTCCTGTAGTTCTACGCCCTCTACATGCTCCGTGCCTGTAATACGCTTTACGCCTTGTCCAAGGCATACCTGGGTGCCCTGTTCGATTACTCGGCGGGTCAAAATAGCGGATGCCTTTTCATCTAGCTGACGGGGCATCAGCCGTTGCGAAGCTTCCAGAATGGTGACGGCATATCCGGCTTGCTGGAAGGACCAGGCGGTTTCTACACCCTGAATACCGCCCCCGACGATACATATCCGGTCTCCCTCTCGCAATTCCGCTTTAAGTCTGTCTGCATCTTGTCGAAACCGAATGTTGTGAACGTTCCTTAGTGAAGCTCCGTCCAGCACCAGCTTACGGTTGTGGGCTCCTGTACACAGCAACAGCTTGTCATAAGCAACAGTTTGTCCATTTATTGTTTCGATGGTGCAGTCCTCTGCGTGTATCGCGGTGATCTTTATGCCGGAATAAACGTTAATCCGCTGATTGGCAAACCATTTTTCTTTTTTGATCAGGATTTTGTCGCTATGCAAGTCAGTAAATAGCGCCTTGGAAAGCTTGACTCTGTTATACGGAAGGGGGGATTCTTCCCCGTAAATCGAAATTTCGGCTAACTCATCATGATCTCTAATTGCTTTTGCCGCGTTGATAGCGGCCACGCCGCCTCCGATTATAACGTAATGTTGGTTATCCATTCGGCATCTCTCCTATTCCTCTAGCTTTCTGCGCTAAATAACACTAAGCAGCAGATCTGAGACAAATTCAGCAGCATTTTTTATTTTTTTCACTTTTTCATCTTCTGTAGGAGAGAAGCGAATGCGTACCGGAAATTCCACATGCGTCATACCCGTTGACTTGATTACATCTGAAGTGCTTTGGACTTTCATATTAGTACCGTTCAAGTAATCCTGTACGACCTCAATGGCTTCACCGCTCCAGCCGTAGGAACCAAAGGCGGCAGCAAGCTTACCTTCCAGATTCATCTTTTGCATTTGTTGCAGCAGATCTTCCAATTTGCCTGTCATGTCGGCATATTTGGTAGAGCTGCCGACGAAAACAGCATCAGCTGAGGTAATACTATTTAATATCTCGGTTTCATCCGCTTTATCTACATCCCATAGCTCCACCTTGATTTGGTTCTCCAAAAAGCAATCTCTCAGAATATTTGCCATTTTTTTGGTATTGTTCTTCAATGTGGCATAAATAATCGCTACTTTTTTATCATCCTTGGTTTCGGTGCTCATCGATGCGTACAAATCAATAAATTTGGCAATATCATGTCGGATCGCGAAGCCGTGGGAAGGAGCAATCATCTCAATATCCAAGTCAGATACAGCTTCGATTAATGTACGCACATATCTGCGATGAGGATGAATAATAGCCTGATAATATCCGATAAAATCCTCGGTGATATCAAAGCCGGCCTCATCGGCAAATAGATGTTCTACAGCCACGTGTGTGCTGAAAATATCGCAAGGGAACAAGATTTTGTCTTCGATGCAATACGTAATCATAGTTTCTTCTGTATGGAGATAAGGTGTTTCCTTGAATAGCAGTGTCTTGCCTCCAATATCCAGTTGATCCCCGTCTTTGATTACGAGGAAGTTCCGATGCTGGAGCTTGTACATCTGCTGAATTTCTGGAACGGCAATCTCAGTGCAGACAATGGTGGCGTTTGCTGCCTTGGAAGCAAGGGCCGCCAACCCGCCGGAGTGATCCGGTTCCGTGTGATTGACGATTATATATTGAATATCCAACGGGTCGATCAATTCCGCTACAGCTTCGGCAAATTCTCTACCGAACGCCATATCTACGGTATCTATAATGGTTGGTTTTCCGGTTTTTAGTAAGTATGCATTATAAGTTGTACCCTTAGATAGGGTAAGCCGATGAAAGGGGACCTCACGATTATCAATTTTTCCTACCCAATATATATTCTTTGCCAGCTTAAATCCTGGTTTCATAGGAATAACCTCCTGTTGTTTTGGTTTGTCTAACACAATTTGATTCTAGCTAGATGTGATGGTGAAAAAGATGATTGAAATCAAATTTTTGAATATTTCAAAGTATTTATGACTTAAATTTATATTTGTGATCGCAATCACAAGAAGAGCGTAATAATCAAATACAATAAGACTATATAGGCCCAATCCAATTACAAACAGGAGAGTGAATCCACATGAAAAAATCAAACCTCATTCAATTTCAGGAATATAAAGAAGCTGCATTTACAAAACGAATTGTGCATAAGGAAGCCGACAATGTTATTTTTATTCTCAACTTCACCCCTCATGCTGAGCTGCCAACACATAATCATCCAGGAGCGAATGTATATTTGCTCGTTCTTGAAGGAAGCGGTACTGTAACTGTAAATGGTGAAGAAACGGAAGTTGTCCAAGGGGATATGATCCATATTACCGGAGATGAGCACTTTTCCTATCGTGGTGGTGCGGGAGCGAACTCCAGCCTGCATGTGGTGTTGACCAAAACGCCAAGTGAAAGCTACGCACAAAATGTATAAAGTATAGAAATAACAAGAAGAGAAAACGCAATCCAAATATAAGAAAGCCGCTTGGTTTAAATGACCAAGCGGCTTTCTTATTGGAGAGCCACACCCCGAAATAGACTATACATTCCCCTCTGAGCTGGATGACTGTATCTGTGACAACGCTGGATGTCTGTTCATCAACAAGTCACTGTAGGTCACGGTTGTGTTCGGCGAGGAAGCAGCTGGGGGCAATAGTTTTCACGCTTTGGAGCGACCTTATGATGAAATCCCGTCTGTACAAACTGCTCTCGAAGTGCCACAATACGTTGCAAAGGCCATATTTCTCCAGCTGGGATATCGTACAAGGCCCGCGAAGTAGTCAACCCCAATAAAATAACGTTTCATTGAAAGGAGGAGGCAGGTTATGAAGCTGCATCGAGCCATTGTGGTGGATGATGAAATATTCACCCGCAAAGGGCTAATTCAACTTGTGGATTGGGAAACCTGTGGCTTTGAAATCGTGGGAGAAGCTGATAATGGTGAGGATGCGCTGGAGCTAATCAGTCGTCTTCACCCGGATCTGATCATTACCGATATTCGTATGCCTGTGCTGGATGGATTAGAGCTGATTCGATCCGTACTCGAACGGGGTACCCAACATCCTGCTTTTATTATCATGAGTGGTTACAGTGATTTTACTTATGCACAGCAGGCACTCCGCTATGGAGTGCATGATTTTATACTCAAGCCGGTTGATGATGAGGACTTTTCGGCTACACTGCGCAAGCTGAGTGAAAGATTGCACCGTGAGCAACAGAACGCGCAGCGATATCAACACCACCTTACAGGCGGGCTGTTAGAGACGATGATGATGAACCCAGTGGATGATGCAGTGGTGACACATTGGGAGCAGCAGCTGCGACTTGGAGAAGCCACGTGTATGTACTATGTACTTGTTGAGCTGAATGATCAGCATCCTTGGCGCTCTGGTGACGATGGTGTCATGCTATCGCTTTTCCAGTTCAGGGAGCTTATAGAGCAAGCGCTTCATCGTTTAATGGACGGCAAGTACCCTCTCTATGTCCATGAGCATCGTAACCGGGTTGGTCTTATCGTACCGGACTTCTTTTTAGAGGGTTTTGGAGCCAAAGTAGAATTGTTTATGAAAGCGCTACAACAGGAGATAGAGGGGATGGAGTCAGTAAAAAACCAGTTGGGAATTCGGGTATTCGTTTATGCGGGAAGTCCTGTGAATCGGTTGCGGGATATCCAGCAGTCCTATGCCAGTGCAAAGGAAGCAGTGCTTCATAAATACATTCATGACCCTAGCGGTATTGTTGTCTATTTGCAGGATGAAATGCCATCCCTCCACTATAGGACCATTCGTCAGGACGTACTGGATAGCTTGACAGAGCAGGTGGAGGAACTCCAATTGGAAGAGCTACGCGCGACCGTAGGTTATTTATTTAGCAGCTTTCGGGAAGAGTATTATGCTCCTGAGGCTATGAAAATGAGTCTGCATCAATGCGTTCTTAGTATCGTGCGGGTCATTCAAAACATGCAGGGAAATGAGCGCTCACTTCAGTCACTGGAACCGATGATAAACTGGCAGGATATGAATCTGTCGTTGGGTGAACTCCAACGATTGTTTACAGCCTTTGCCGAAGAAAGTGGAAAATATATTGGGACGCTGCGCAAGGAATGTCAGCAGGGAGGAATCCAGCACATCCGTGCTTATATTGAGCAGCATGCTGCCGAGAATATAAGCCTGAAAAGTATTGCGGCTCACTTTTACATGAATCCGGTATACCTCGGTCAATTGTTCAGAAAAACATACGGGGTGTACTTTAACGAATTTCTGCTGAAATTGCGCATTCAGGAGGCGAAACGCCTGCTGCGGCAGACGGACCTGCGTATTTATGAAATTGCGGAGCGAGTGGGCTTTGGCAGTTCAGACTATTTTGTGACTCAGTTTGAAAAGCTGGCGCACGTCACGCCAAGTGAATACCGCAATAGCCTAAGTGCTGGGTACGAGCCAGAGAGGTCCGGCGAATGAAGAGGCTGAGAACTATCCTGGATCATATACGGCTGCGAGATAAAATGCTGCTGCTTTATTTCCTCTGTGTTTTTACACCTATCGTGCTGACCAATCTGATCTTTTACCATGTTACCTCGCAAAATGTGAAAGAACAGCGTATTCAGGATATTACGCGCGCACTGGAACAAATTAAAATTGAATTTTACCGGGAATTTGAAGATGCGATGGAAATCTCGTCTATCTTTTATACCGATTATCGACTCAATGAGGTGTTGGAAGAAACATATCCCCACCCTGCTGACTATATTGCTGTTTATGACTCTTATTTACGTCGTATCTTAAACAATACTTACAGTCCTGTGTACCAATCCGTAGGTGGAATTACGATCTATACCGATAATCCAACACTAATGGATTCTGGGGGAATCAGCTTTATAGATGAGAGGGTCAAAAGCTTCCCCTGGTATACCCAAATCCCGCCTGGACGCCAGTCCAAGCCTATATTTGTCCGTACTGACGACAGTACCGCTGAGCAGCTACACCCCTTCAGCCTGATTCGACGGATGAACTATTTTTATTCCCAAAATGGTCGTGAAAAAATACTGAAAATAGAGCTGCGAATGTCATCCATTCGGGAGATTTTCAATAACTTGAACTTGCAGGGGAGTCTCTTTCTGCTTAACGAACGGGGAGAAGTCGAATATACAAATGACCCCAAGGTTGATATAAATCATAAGAGCGTGGCCTATAGCACCCTCAAGCTACCCAATGACACCATGGAATTCAAGACTCATTATGTGCTTACGAATAATCTGAACGGCTGGAGCATTGTGGCTGCGGTATCCAGAGATGAAGTGTTGTATGAAATGCAGGAACCTCGCAATTTTGCGCTCTTGTTAACCTGTGTGAATATGCTGCTGCCCACCTTGATCATTATCTGGATTACACGTTCGCTGAACGTGCGGCTTCATCGCATTCTGAAACATGTGAAGAAGGTGAAAAATCAGCATTTTGAACTCATTCCGGGTATGGAGTCGAGTGATGAAATCGGACAGCTCACAGGTGAATTTAACCGGATGACGCTGAGAATCAAACGACTGATTAACGATGTCTATATGGCCGATATTCAGCGAAAAAATCTGGAGATTCAGCGTAGGCACGCCCAGTTGAATGCACTTCACAGCCAGATCAACCCCCATTTTCTGTTCAATGCGCTGGAGACGATTCGTATGCGAAGCCTGATGAAGCATGAGGATGAGACAGCCCGCATTATTCATAATATGGCACGGATTTTCCGCAATTCGCTGGTGTGGAACAAGGATCGGGTTACTTTGCGGGACGAGCTGGAGTTGATCCGTTGTTTTCTGGAAATCCAACAATATCGCTTTGGTGAGCGAATACAGTACGATGTACAGGCACGCTCCGAAGACCTGGACAATTTGATTCCCAAAATGGTCGTACTGACGCTGGTTGAAAATGCAAGTATCCACGGCATTGAGCCGCTAAAGCATGGGGGACGCATTGAGATTCTTTTTGAGCATGAGGAAGAACGACTGCTGCTAACGGTTCGGGATGATGGGGTGGGCATGTCTTCGGAACAGGTGCAGCGCTTATATGGCTACATGCAAAGGCAGGAAGAAATGGGTGAGCGTATAGGTCTGCAAAATGTCATCTATCGTCTAAAACTTTACTATGGCAACCGCTTTAAGCTGGTCATTCGCAGCGCACCCGGCGAGGGTACAGAAATTCGTATAATGATTCCGGCGGATCGGGACCTATAGTTTCCTAAGTAACACCTATAGATTGACAGGTGAACAAAATGAACGGCATTTTATAAAATGAAAGTGCTTACAATTTGGTATTCACACACAATCGACAAAAGAGGCCGAAAGGGGAAGGTCTGGCATGACAAGCAAAAGGTTCGGAATCATCAGTCTGGTAATGGTTATGATGGCATCTATGATCGCTGCTTGCTCAGGGAGCTCGGGTAAGGAGCCTGCGTCGGGAGATAGCAAGGAGAAGGTCACATTCACGTATTTTAATGCCACGGCGGGAAGAGACATTAATACCAATGAAACGCGGATCGGAAAAATACTGGAAGATCAGACCGGCGTGAACTGGAAGCTGGAGCATTTGGTAGGGGATTCGAATACGAAAATCGGCACGTTTATTGCCAGTAATGACTATCCAGACGTGATTGTACCTGATGGCACGATTGATAAACTGCTGGATGCCGGGGCTTTTATTCCCCTGAATGATTTGATCGATAAATATGGGCCAAATATCAAGCGTGTATATGGGCCGTACTACAATCTGATGAAAGCGGAGGATGGGAATATCTATTTCCTGCCGTTCAGTGCGGTGGTCGGTGATTATTTGTCTGCTCCTAATATAGAGCAGGGAGCTTTTTGGATACAGCGTAGAGTGTTGAAGGAGGCGGGATACCCAAAAATAAAAACTTTAGATGAGTACTTGGCTCTGATTCGGAACTATGCGAAAAAGCATGCAGACGAGGGATTAACCGGGTACTTGGCGTTAACCACGCAGGATAGGTTTTATGCGCTTACGAATGCGCCGATGCATCTGGCAGGCTATCCCAATGATGGCGGCACGATTATTGATATGAAAACACACCAGGCGACAGATTATGGAGATGAGGAAATCACAAAGCGGTATCTCCAGGAACTGAATCAGCTTAACGCAGAGGGCCTATTCGATAAATCCTCCTTTGTAGACAATTACGATCAATATTTGGCGAAGCTAACCTCGGGTAAGGTGCTGGGCTTTTTCGATTATCGCTGGCAGGCAGGGCAGTCTCTAAATAACCTGCAGGAGGCTTCCAAGCGTTCGGGTAATGATGATCTGGAATATGTAGGGCTGCCTGTTGTATACGACCGGAATATAAAGGATCAGTATCTTGATCCGTCGTCATTTGTTAATAACCGAGGCATCGGAATTACAGTCAGTGCCAAGGACCCGGTACGTATCATCAAATTTTTCAACAATCTGCTGACCGACGAAAACCAGGTATTATCCAACTGGGGGATCAAAGGTGAAACCTATGATGTAGATAAAAATGGGCGCTTTTATCGGACCAAGGAGCAAATTAAGAAGACGGGTGAGGATGCGTTCCGTGACTCATTTGGGTTCAAATATTTTGAATACAGCTGGCCGCGGTACGGTAACGGTTCTTCCTTGCCCGACGGCAACTCGGCTAGCCCCGGACGGCAGGCTGAGGTTGCGCGGATGTCGTATACCGAAGGTGATAAAAAGCTGCTTAAAGCGAACGGTGTAGAGTCCTTCTCGCAGATGTTTTCCGCACCTGACGAGCGTCCATGGTTCCCAGCCTGGAGCATTCAGGTTGATCAAGGCTCGCCTGCGCAGATTTTCCAGCAAAAGAAAGGAGACCTGCAGCGCAAATATTTCCCGCGCTTGGTACTGTCTGCACCGGCACAGTTTGATGCCATTTGGAAGGAATACACCACCGAGTTTAACAAGCTGGATGTGAAGGCCTTTGAGGAGCTGATCACGAAGGAGGTTGCCAAAAAAATCAAGACGGTCGGGAAAAAATAAAGGAGGAAGCAGCTATGAGCTACACGTCACCGCCACCTGTTACGACCTCCTCGGGCCATTTGCCGCTCTCACGGCGAACCGGCTTTAGGGGATTTATACACAAGCTGAATCAGCAGCGTGCACTCGTATGGATGTCCGTCCCTTTTTTAATCTGGCTGCTTATTTTTAAATATTTACCTCTTTGGGGCTGGACGATTGCCTTCCAGGATTTTAAGCCTGCCCGCAAGCTGCTTGATCAGCAATGGGTTGGATTGAAGCATTTCCGTTTTCTATTTCAGGATGAACACTTTCTGCGGGTGATGCGCAATACGCTGGCGATGAGCTTTATTAATCTGGTGCTGGGATTTGTTACCGCTATAACACTAGCAATTTTGCTGAATGAGCTTCGTCAGATTGTATTTAAGCGAGTGGTGCAGACGATCAGCTACTTGCCACATTTTATTTCGTGGGTAGTTGCGGCCAGCATTATTAGTACGGCGCTATCAGCAGACGGCGGTATTGTCAATGAGGTGCTGATGTGGCTTGGACTCATTAAGGAACCTATTCTGTGGTTGGGTGAGGGAAGCTACTTTTGGGGGATTCTCGGAGCGTCGGAGGTATGGAAAAATGTCGGTTGGAATACCATCATTTATTTGGCCGCGATGACCACGATTGACCCCTCGCAGTATGAAGCGGCCGAGATGGACGGAGCAGGGCGGTTTCAGCGGATTTGGCATGTGACCTTGCCGGGATTAAAGCCTGTATTTATCATCCTGCTCATTATGAACATTGGCAATCTGCTGGAATCAGGCTTTGAACCGCAATATCTACTGGGCAACGGCATGAACGTGGATTACTCGGAAAACTTAGATATTTTCGTCCTGAAATATGGTATCCAGATGGGGAACTTTTCGCTTTCCATTGCTGCTGGAATGTTCAAAACGGTGGTTAGCTTCATTCTGTTGTTTAGCGCCAATCATATTGCGAAGCGGTTAGGGGAGGAGCGGTTGTTCTAAAAAAGAGTGAGTTACGGGGGAGAAGGTCGCTTCGCGTGCGGATTGTTCTTCCGATCACTGTTATCCCCGGATTTTCTTATTGGAATAAAAAACATAGGTTAAAATCCGGGAATAAAGGTGAACGCTCCGCTTCTTTAGAACAATTCCGCCCGCTCCGCTACTACCCCGCCGTAAAGTCACTTTTTTAAGAACTGAGGGTTGTAGCAGAGGGCGTGCCCATGCATTCTACAGGGAAGGTCAGTGGATTTTTAACAGGCCGCTTCGCGGACCTCATCAAGACCTTACCAACGAACTACAACACGACTTCTTATAGTCCCAAAAATAATCCACATAATTCACTCCAATTGCCACTAGATATAACCACTCAAAATGATAGTTCCAAGTAACAGTACCAACAAACTCTAAGAATAATCAATCGGATTTAAGTGCAGGGCTAGGCTATTTTTTAGAAAGGAGAGGAAGTCATGGGCAAAGGGAAGGCCATACACGGGCGATTTCGGGCGCCCTCGGATCGGATTTTTGATGCGTGCAATGTTGTGTTTATGCTATGCCTAATGGTGTTCACGCTGTATCCATTTTTAAATACGTTGGCGGTTTCATTAAATGAAGCGAATGACTCGATTCGGGGCGGGATTTATTTGTGGCCGCGTGAATTCACGTGGAGTAATTATGAATTTGTATTCAAGGAAGCGACGATTTTTCATGCTACGTTGATTTCTGTATTACGTACGGTCGCGGGTACAGTGACCTCAGTGTTTTGCTGCGCAATGGTGGCGTATACGATCAGCCGACCGGAATATGTGCTGCGCAAATTTGTTTCGATTGCTTTTATTTTAACGATGTATTTTAGCGGTGGATTGATCCCCAATTTTCTCTTGATTCGTGAGCTTGGGATGCTGGGAACCTTTTGGGTGTACATCGTGCCGGGCTTGATCGGGGTGTTTAATGTCATAGTCATTCGCTCCTTTATTGAGGGATTGCCAGAGGGAATTTTGGAGTCGGCGCGTATTGATGGGGCTGGGGAGTTTGCTACTTTTATGCGCATTGTTTTGCCGCTGTGTGTGCCAGTGCTGGCAACGGTATCCCTGTTCACGGCGGTCTCGCAATGGAATTCCTGGTTCGATGTATTTTTGTACAATTCGTCGTATGAGCAATGGAGCACTCTCCAATATGAGCTGATGAAAATTCTGCAAAATTCCAATACGTCCGTTAACGCTCAGGACTATGCCAGCCAATTTGCAGGGTCGGAAAATTTGGCAAAGGCGGTTACGCCTACCTCTATTCGTGCCACGATGACGATTGTTGCTTCAGTGCCTATCATTTTAGTCTATCCGTTTTTACAAAAATATTTTGTGAAGGGTATGACCTTGGGAGGCGTCAAAGGATAGTGAATATTTTACATTCATTCTAAGAGCCGTTTCCAATCCGCAGATAACTATAATCCAAGAGTGCCAAATATGAATTCAAAAATTTGAGTGCAGGAGGGATTGCTGTGCGGTCATGTTGGTATATGCCTTTTTGTCTGGTACTGGCTGGAGTGCTGTTGTTATCACCTATCGGATGGTGGGGAACGTCTGTAGCGAAGGCAGCTTCGTCTATGGAACATTCTCCGTCGGTTTCGGACAAGGTGCTATCGGCAGGGAAGATCATTGGAGCGTATGGATTTGAGCAAGGAAACAGTGAAGGCTGGAAGCCCCGGGGAGCTTATACCCAAATTGCATCCGTCACGGAAGCGGCCTATGGCGGTACGCACAGTCTGAAGGCAACCGCTCGTACGGCGGCTTGGAACGGAGCAGAGCTGGATGTGAAGCCGCTGCTGCTGCCGGATGTGGAGTATGAAATTAGCGGGTATGTGAAACTGGACGGCAATGCGGCAATTCCAAGCGTGATTAAGCTTACGATGGAGCAGCAGCCGACAGGGGGGACTACAGCATGGAAGACTGTAGCCCAGACGGAAACAGCAGATACTTCGTGGATTAAACTTCAGGGGAGATATACGTTTACCGGGGAGATGAATGCATTGAAGCTGTATGTGGAGAACTCGAATCCCGCTCAGGCCTACTATGTGGATGAGGTGGAAATTAGGCAGGTATCAGTAACACCAACGAATCCTACAAGTGGGATTGTATCTGGGTTTGAAGATGGCACAGCCCAAGGCTGGGTATCCCGCTTAGGAGCCGAGACTGTGCAGGTCTCGAATGCCGATGCACGGACCGGCTCATACAGTCTGCTGACAACAGGCAGACAAAAGGCATATGCCGGTCCCAAGCTGGACGTGACGGCCACGATGCAAAAGGGCAACCGTTATACGGTCAGCACCTGGGTGAAGCTGGCGCCGGGTGAGCAGCCTGCCAAGGTGAGGCTCAGCGTACAGCGTGATTACCAAGGACAAAGTGCATATGAAACGATTGTAGGCGATACGGCGATTACGACAGGAGGATGGATGCATTTGGCTGGCACGTATACGCTCGCACATGACACAGATGCCGTTTCTATGTACCTGGAATCGCCAGAAGGGACGTCTTCCTTTTATATGGATGATTTCGAATTGTCCCTGGTGCCGCCGCTGGCGATTGAGAAGGACATACCTTCTTTGCATGGATTATATCAGGGACAGTTCAGCATCGGCACAGCGATTGAGGCTTTCCAGACCGAAGGGGCTTACGGGGAACTGGTACAGAAGCATTTTAACAGCGTCGTTGCAGGGAATGCGATGAAGCCTGTCTCCTTGCAACCATCCGAGGGGCAGTTCCATTGGGAGGAAGCAGACCAAATTGTGCAATTTGCAAAACAGCACGGATTGGAAATTCGTTTCCATACCTTAGTGTGGCATAACCAAACCGGGGATTGGATGTTTAAGGACAAAAATGGACAGCCGATGACACCGACTGCTGAGAATAAAAAGCTTTTGCTGGACCGCCTGGAGACGCATATTCGTGCTGTTACCGCTCGTTATAAAAATGTTATTACCGATTGGGATGTGGTGAATGAGGTCATTGATCCTGATCAGCCAGACGGCATGCGCCGTAGCAAGTGGTATCAGATTACAGGAACCGATTATATTGAAAAAGCGTTCCGTGTCACGAGGGAAGTGGCGGGGCCAAACGCGCGGTTGTTCATTAACGATTACAATACCCATGAACCGAAGAAACGGGATTTTCTGTACAATCTGGTGCGTGATTTGCTTGCCAAAGGTGTACCGATTGATGGCGTAGGTCACCAATCGCATATCCGCCTGGAGTTCCCTACTATTGCCGAAATCGAGCAATCCATCGAAAAGTTTGCTTCACTCGGGCTGGATAATCAGATCACAGAGCTGGATATGGGCCTCTACTCTAATGATACGGATCGCTACGAAACGATTCCTGAAGCTCTACTGATCCGGCAGGCTCATCGTTATCAGGCGCTGTTCGATATGTTTACAAGACAGCAGGAACATCTCAGCAATGTGACGATTTGGGGGACAGATGATGGCAATACGTGGCTTACTACATTCCCGATTGCCCGGCTGGATAAGCCGCTGCTGTTCAATGAACGGTTAAAGGCCAAATATGCATATTGGGCGCTGGTTGATCCATCCAAAGTGCCGCCGCTGCCAGTAGGGAGTAATGAATAAATGATTTGAGACAGAGGAGTAGAAAACTAAGATTTTACTTCATTTAAACACAATAGGCAGGCTGTCTTTACATGCTCGGACATGTAGGGACAGCCTGCTTTGTTATCGTAAAGGAAAAAGCAGTTTTATTCCAAATTGGCGTGTTGACCATACATGGATTCGGAAGTCAGCTTGCGCAGCTTCATCGTTCTGAGTACCAACGCATCGCCATACAGCAGCAGGGTTTGCTCAAACAGTGAGCCCATGGGCTGAATGGTTTGGTAATTCTTGTTGGATGGGTCCTTGGGTGCGCCGGGCAGCTTAACGATGATATCGGCCAGTTTGCCGATGGTGGACTCGGGGGAGGTGGTAAGGAGCGCCAGTGAGGCCCCGAGTTTTTTCGCTTTGTCTGCCATGGAGGCTAGGCTTTTGGTTTCACCAGAGCCTGAACCGATAATCAGCAGATCACCCTCGCTTAAACCAGGGGTTACGGTTTCCCCAACGACGTAAGCTTGAATTCCCATATGCATCAGCCGCATGGCCAGCGAGCGAATCATGAACCCTGAGCGCCCCGCTCCTGCTACGAATACCTTATTCGCAGCAGCGATGGAGTGGATCAGCTGTTCCGATTCGGTATCGCTGATTAGCTGTGGAACGAATTGCAGCTCCTTGATTACCTCGGATAAATATTGAGAGGTCTCCATTGGGATTAACCTTGTTTAATGAGCTGCTGCATTTGCGAGGCTACAGCCTTTTTGTCGTCTTCGCCAGTGATACCGCCGCCTACGATAACCAGATCCGGTTGAGCTTTTACCACTTCAGCCAATGTACTCAGCTTGATGCCGCCAGCTACGGCTGTTTTGGAGTTTTTTACGACTTTTTTGACGGTTTGCAATGCTTCGAACGGACTTTGTCCTTCCGCTTGCAGATCGTAGCCTGTATGCACACAGATGTAGTCAACGCCTAAAGCATCAATTTCTTTCGCACGTTGCTCCAGGTTTTTAACACCGATCATGTCCACCAGGATTTTTTTGCCGCCTTGTTTCTTAGCTTCTTCTACAGCACCTTTGATCGTTGCATCTTCAGCTACAGCCAAAATCGTCACAATATCGGCACCAGCCTCGGAAGCTTTCAGCACTTCATAGCCCCCTGCGTCCATAACTTTCAGGTCAGCCAGTACTTTTAGATTGGGAAATGCTTCTTTCATTGCTTTTACAGCGTGAAGTCCTTCATTGATGACAATCGGCGTACCGATTTCTACGATATCAATATACGATTCCACTTCTTTTACCAATGCAATACCTTGTGGGATATCTACCAAGTCTAAAGCCAATTGAAGTTCCATGTTATTAACTTCACTCCTTAAGTGAATTTGTATTTGGATGAACAGGTACATGCTTTGTTGAGTCGTACTCTATACTTTGCTTTCGTGCACAGGTTTGATTGTAAGGCCCCAGTATTCGGTTGAAAAGTACGCACTAATTCGTAACGTAGTTACCCTGACGATACTATAGATCATAAAAACCACCCATAAGAGAGCCCATCTTTTGTCTTCTTTAGCATTATTTCAATAATGAAAATCCTCTATTCGTGACTCGTAAATATACATATCCATGTCAGATTGCAAAAATATGAATGTACCGATGATTAAATTGACTTCAAGTTAGGCTTTGACTATATTTGTAATATACTGGCATGTAAAAATGGGGCTAATAGCATAACTACCCTGAAGAATAGCCACAAGGCTAGGGGTGACCGTAATTTTCAGGATAGGGAGGCGGGGTTTAGTGGAAGAGGTCCTGAATCAAAGGGGAGCTATTTATTTGTTGTCGGACAGCCACGCGCTTGATAAAGCTTGCGAGTTATTTAGAATCAGCTACACGCATAATGATTGGGATGAAGCGAACAAGGTTGCGGATTATTTGCATTCGTTGGCTGAAAGCCTGTATCACACCCAACTGAGAAATGCTGCGGACGGCAAGTATGAGACATTGGACACCAAACACCCGCTGGTGTTTTATTATGCTTACAGTTATCTAGCGAAATCGATTTATTATCAGAATATAGGCCAGTATGAGGAAGCCAGAGATTATATTATGAAGTATAGCGAAATGGGCTGGTTTATGGGGCTGGATCAAAGCGGTCACGAAGAAGTAGAGAGATTCCGTTTTCTCGCCAAGGCCAATTTATATATGATTGATTTACTTTCGGGGAAGAAGGCACTTTTACCGGAATATGTTCAGTTTCTTCATAGCAATGACGAGGAGCTACTACCAGGATTGGTTAGTATTACTGAAGCAGCTAACTTGAACAATTGGGATATTGATGAACTGCTGAACGAGTTTGCCGATGATATTGAGATATTTGAAGGTTATGAAGATAGAGCCAACCGCGTATATTATTTAAAATTGGTCAACCAATTAGCTATTTACTATTTGAAAAAGAAACAGTATATCTTTGCCTTGAATTATATCCTTGTTTCTCTGCAATTCTCTATTGGGGTAGAAGCCGATGCCGATTTTAGAACATTGGTTGCACTATTCGAAACTTACCGAGATTTGGCAACACCGTCCCAGCAAGAGCAATACCAAACCATTTTATTAAGGGGGCTTCATAATGAAAAAGGCATTAAGCTCGATAACTATGGTCTTAGCGTTTCTTAGTGTTGCTCTTCCGATAGGAAATACATTGGGAGATTTAGACTCCGTGCATCCTTCGAATCATGGTGTTTTTTCTTTTACTGCTTGATTTCAGACTTCGATCGTCATACCCAGTAGGGATTGTGTAAATAAGGGGAGCGCACTTTTTCGCCATTTGCGGATCAGTGCGCTCCCTTTCTCATGCCAAGAAACGATGTTATTTATTTTACAATATAGGAAGTCAGGTTATCGGCCAGATGTTGCATCGTTTCGCTCGCCTTTTGCATACGCTCCATGACTTCGGTGAAAGAGCCTACCAGAGTCGCCTGCTCTTGAGAAGAAGAAACAATTTGCTCTATTTCCTGCTCCATCTGACGAATGGAGTTCTGTACATCCTTAAGGGCTCCCTCGATATCGACCGTCGCTTTTTTGGACTCTACGGACAGCTTGCGTACTTCTTGAGCAACGATACCGAAGCCTGCTCCTGCTTCACCGACACGTGCGGCTTCGATCGCAGCATTCAATCCAAGCAGGTTGGTTTGATCGGAAATTTCCTTGATAAATACAGCAACCTGATTAATTTTACCCGAGTTTTGTACGGCAATTTGGGTGTTCTTCAAAATGTGTTCACTGGTAGCCTGTAGCTCCTCCGAATGCGCTGTTACATGCTGCACCATCTCAATGAGTTGCTCGGTAATGGAGAGGTTTTCGGATACGATTTGATCCAGTTGATTTTTGTTGGTCAAATTATAGGAGGCGGCAAACGCTGCGATGACGTCCCCTTTATCGTCAAACACAGGAATACTGATCATATCAAGAGGATATCCCAGGACTTCAGCCGGAATGTGGGTCAAGCTGGCCTCATGTCCATTTTTAAGCATGGCAAAATTTTTGTAGTCCTCCAGCAGCTCCGAGCCTGTTTCAAAGCCGAGGTCCATACCCTCTGATTGGGTGTAAGCAAGAACGTGAGTGCGGTCGAAGAGAGCAAGGGTTACTTTCTCACGCATAACCTGTTGTATGTAGGGAATGGCTACAATTAATGCATCTATTGTATTCAAGTGGACTGCCTACCTTTCTTTACTAAATATATTTTTTATAGTCTTATATAATTGTCGGTCTGAAGACGGATAAAAGTTATAAAGGTATCGAAAATTTAAAGGGGATATGAGAGCTTCAATAAAAAAGGCATATCGTTTCCATTACGAAACGATATGCCTTCATATTTAATCTAAACGTGTCAGTGTGTGTAAAAGTGGTTCACTTGCCGCGTTGCTCGAACAATTGTGCGATTTCCACAATAACCTTGGTGGCAAGCACCATGTTGTCCACTGACACATACTCATACTTACCGTGATAGTTCTCCCCACCTGTGAAAATATTCGGTGTAGGCAGTCCCATGTAAGACAGCTGTGAACCGTCTGTGCCTCCACGAATCGGCTTGATAATGGGCTCAATATTCAGCTTTGTCATTGCTTCATGTGCGATATCGACGATATGTTTGACAGGCTCGATTTTCTCTTTCATGTTGTAATACTGATCTCTCAGCTCCAGCGTGATGCGGTTATCTCCATAGGCAGCCTGGAGCTCTTTTACGATATTTGTCAAATAAGCTTTCCGGTTTTCGAAGCTCTCGCGATCAAAATCGCGGATAATATAGTACAGTTTGGCTTGTTCTGCTGTGCCTGTAGACTCCAACAGATGATAGAAGCCATCATACCCGTCTGTATATTCCGGGGCTTCATTCGCAGGTAATCTACTGTGCAGTTCCATAGCGATTTTGGCAGCGTGGATCATTTTGTTTTTAGCCGTACCAGGATGTACATTCACACCATGAATGGTAATATGAGCAGCTGCGGCATTGAAGCTCTCATACTCCAGTTCTCCGAGCGGTCCGCCGTCTACTGTATAAGCATATTCAGCACCAAAAGCGGCTACATCAAAGCGTTCAGGTCCTCTTCCAATCTCTTCGTCCGGTGTAAAAGCAACGCGAATTTTGCCATGTTGAATTTCTGGATGATCAATCAGATAGTGGATTGCTGTCATGATTTCTGCGATGCCAGCTTTGTTGTCTGCACCGAGCAGGGTGGTACCATCTGTTGTGATTAGGGTATGGCCTTTATATTGAGTCAATTCGGGAAACTCACGTGGAGAAAGTACTACACCCAGCGAGGCATTCAGCGTGATATCGCCTCCATCGTAATTCTCCGTCAACTGTGGCTTCACTCCTGCGCCGGTTAGCTCAGTAGCCGTATCAAGGTGTGCCAGAAAACCAATGACGGGCACTTCTTTATCCGTATTGGAGGGAAGGGTTGCCATTACATAACCATGACCATCAATGGTTACGTCTGTCATACCGATGGATTTCAGTTCGTCTACCAGGAGGTTGCCCAATGTGAGCTGTCCAGGTGTGGTGGGGCAAGTGTGGCTGCTTTCGTCGGATTGGGTATCCACCTGAACATATGTAGTCAGGCGGTCAATCAGTTCCTGTTTCATGTGGTTATCCTCCTTGGGTCTTTTTCATTATGGTACGTATTTTATCATGATTAGGCTTATAATATGAAAAAAATGGTTTAACCTTTCAAAATGACAGGTTGTCCGCAGATTAGGCAAAGGATCTGAGAGGGCAACTCCTTTTAATATATAGAGAGTACGTTAATCTAGAAGTCTTTTAAATTGTGTCTTATTACTGAGACACTTAACGTTACGTTGATAGATTGGGAGCATAGAATACATTATCAAACGCAAGGGAGGTGAAGACTATGGCGATTCTTTTACCTTCGCAATTCTACAATCTTGCTGCTGGTGTGGGTAAGTCCTTCTTTGAAAACCTGAGAGGCGGTAGTAATGCTACGATTACTGTGAATAATACAGGTGCCAATCCGGTTGATCTTGTGGTTACCCGCGTCAATGCTCCTGTGATCACTTATGTAATCCCAGCGGGCAACAGCCTTACGTTAGAAGTTGCTTTGCTGCTGGTAGCTGCTCTTCAGGCGACTCCAGTTGGAGCAGTAACAGGTACTATCCAAATTGCTACCGCTGATTTTTAATCTGTAACGACTTGACCCTCTAACTCTAGCTTTGCCGAAAGGCAAGGTTAGAGTTTTTTTATTGTTTGAAATTTTCTGAAACTTTTTTCAGGTTGTGCCGATATATACATATGACATCGTAAATAACACATCGAAAAGGAGTACCCTGTATGAGCTTTAGCAATCCGGTTTTACGTGATGACATCTTTTTACGTGAAGATGAAAGAGAAGCTAGCGAACAACGTATGACCATCGGAGGAACGGTGAACAAAACGTTACTTCTGCTGGTCCTACTTATCGTTTCTAGCAGTATTACCTGGTATATGACCTACCAAGGAACCGTAGAAGTGCTATCGTTGCTGACGGCAGGCTTTATTGGGATGGCAGGCGTAGCACTTGCGATATCCTTTTTTCCAAAAACGGCTCCATTGCTTTCTCCTGTATATGCGATTCTGAGTGGCTTTGCTTTGGGTGGCGTTTCCGCTTTTATGGAGTATGAGTACCCTGGAATTGTAGTTAATGCCATTTTGCTGACTGTGGGTATCTTGTTCTTGATGCTCTTTATGTATACACAACGAATCATCAAGGTGACACGTGGCTTTATCTCATTTGTTGTCCTATGTACGATGGCGATTTTTCTGGTGACGTTGGTTGATTTTATTTTGAATTTTTTCGGTATGAATGTTCCGTATATCCATGAAACGGGCTGGGTGGGTATTGGCATTAGTTTATTTATCGTCATCATTGCCGCTTTGAATCTGCTCGTAGATTTTAATTTCATTGAGGAACAAGCTGATCAAGGTGCACCCAAATATATGGAATGGTATGGCGCTTTTGCATTGCTGGTAACGTTAGTGTGGCTATATGTACGAATATTGGATCTGTTAGCCAAGCTTAGTAATAGGGACTAAGATCTGCGACTATTGCATATGGTTTAAGTAGGATGAGAAGAGAAGGGCGGCTGAATGTCGTCCTTTTTTGTATGAAAAAGGCGGTTTAAAAAATGCATTTTACGTTAAATACATAGAAGTTGGGTAAAACATAGAGGATAGATAGGTGAGGAGTGAGGTATATGTATCAAGTGGTGCTGGTGAGGCATGGAGAAAGCGTGTATAACCGACAAAACTTGTTCACAGGCTGGACGGATGTCGATCTGACTGAACAGGGAACTCATGAGGCCATCGAGGCAGGACGTATCCTCAAGGAGGCTGGGTATACGTTTGATTTGGCATTTGCTTCTGTGCTAAAACGTTCTATCCGCACGTTGTATCATATCTTGGATGAGCTGGATCATCTGTGGATACCCGTGCAGAAGTCATGGAAGCTGAATGAACGCCACTATGGTGCTCTTCAGGGGCTCAGCAAGCTGGATTCCGCCGTGCAATACGGCGAGGAACAGGTTCATATTTGGCGGCGTAGTTTGACGGTGCGACCACCCATGTTGGATGAGCAGGATGAACGGAGTCCACATCGGGAAGAGCGTTATCGCCATATTAAGCCGGAGGAGCTGCCGCTCGGGGAAAGCCTAGAAGACACTGTGCATCGGGTTGGTGAGTTTTGGAAGCAACGGATCGTGCCGTTGATTCTCAAAAAGGACCGGGTTATCATTTCCGCACACGGTAATACTTTACGAGCCTTGATCAAGTACATGGAGAATTTGGACGAAACTGCACTGCTGGATTTGAACATTCCGACAGGTATCCCACTGGTGTATGAGCTGGATGAGCATATCGATCCTATACGACGCTTCTATCTTGGTGATCCGAGTCATGTAGAGGCAAAAAAACAGGCTGTGGCCAACCAAAGCAAGGTGACGGAGTGATTTTCCATGTACAAAGAGGACAGGGCGCTTCCTTGCATCCTGTCCTCTTTGAGTTGATATACATCAAGCGTTCGCGGTATCCTCTGTTTCCAGGCTGTCTTCCTCGGTAGGAAGTGCCCATACCGATACACTGCCAGCACGAACGGGAAATACGCCGTAGCCATCCTGTTCGATCTTCACGGCATGATCGTGATGCCCAGTCAAATCGGTCCATTTTTCTCCTGCATGTTGTTTACCCACGAACATGCGCTTTTCCCCGTCATTTGCGTTGGTGATCACCACAGCACATCCAGAGCCGTGCAGCTCAGGAATGCCCTGACGAACCCATCCAATCGTATGGGGATCATCAAAATAATCTTTTTGCTCACCATAAGCTTTGTGGTACCGAGCATATAGGAGCGGGTCTAGCTCAGCTTGCTTGCCTTTCACAGGCGTTTGTCCCTGGATACCGTAGTAATCCCCGTAGAATACGCAGGGATAACCATCTTTGCGCAGTAGGATGAGTGCATAGGCACTGGGCTTAAACCAGTCCTCCACCCAGGATTCGAGCGCTTCATGCGGCTGGGAATCATGATTATCGACAAAAGTAACCGAGTTCAGGGGATGGGTATGAACCAGCGTATCCTCGAAAATGGTGCTTAAATCGAAATCCTTACCACCCAAGGAAGCGCTATGTAGTTTGTAGTGGAGGGATACGTCAAACAGGTCGATTTTATAATCGATGGTATCCAGAAACTTTTGACACGATTCCAGATCCGGTTTCCAGAACTCGCCTACCATATAAAAATCCTGCCCACGCTTTTTAATCATTTCTGTAGCAAACTCTCGTACAAATTCATGATTAATATGCTTGATTGCATCCAGACGGAATCCGTTGCATTGTAGAGTATCCACCAGCCACTTGCCCCAGCGGATCATTTCCTTACGCACATCCTGATGATTATAGTCAATATTGGCGAACATTAAATAATCATAATTGCCGAATTCATCATCTACATTATCGCTCCAGTTTTTATTTTTACCTAAAATACGATAGATTCCTGTCCGGTCCTGACTTGCATCGTAATCCGTTCCGTTAAAATGTTCGAAGTTCCATTGAAATGTGGAATACTTCCCTTGCCGGCCGGGGAATGTAAATTTAGTCCAGCCTTCGATATCAAAGGGCTCGGAAATGACCTCATTACGATTATCCGGGTTGACCTCGACGACCTTGAATACTTCGGTTTCATCTGCACCTGCCTTATGGTTCATGACCAGATCGACATAGACGGCTACGCCGTGGCGAACGCAGGATGCGACAGCTTCCAGCAGATCTTCCCTGGTTCCGTATTTGGTGCGTACTGCACCTTTTTGGTCAAATTCGCCCAGATCGTAAAGGTCATAGACGCCGTAACCCGTATCCTCAGGAGATTGGCCTTTGGTGACAGGTGGAATCCATATCGCGTCAATTCCTTTGGCTTTTAGTTCCGGTGCCAGGCGGACAAGCTTTTTCCAGTGAGAACCGTCAGCTGCGACATTCCACTCGAAAAATTGCATCATCGTATGGTTCCTTTTCATGTGCGTCCCTCCTTCATATATAACAAGTTACCCACCAAGTGAGGGGGGCTAAACGTCTGATGGTCAATATGATGTTGATGAAGAACATGGATCGCTATATAACGTATGCTAAATCATTAAAATTTGTTATACCTTGAGTGATGACAACGACTCGATGGCTAGAAAAAGAAACGTGAAAACGGTAAAATGAATCTAACTTAGCTATAGTTCGGATTTCGGGCAAACCATAAGCTCGAACAAGAAAGGGAAGGAGGGATGAACGTGACAGATCCGCAGCAGAATAAGGATGAAGCGAGAGAACCGCTGATGAAAAAATGTACGTATTGTCAGGAGATCAAACCATTAACAGACTTTCAGCGCAGAACCGGTCGCCGGGCGGGGCCTTATTCCCGGCGTGGTCCTTGTCGTTCCTGTCGGGGGTTAGCCCCGCAAGAACGGGCGGTTGAGTCCGCTCCTTCCCATGAGGAAATGAAGCCCTTGGCTGCTCCTGTGGAGCGGCATAGCTCCGAAGCAGATACGACTGCGTACGGTCTGGAAGCGTCCGCGCAGCCTTCTAATGATTCTCAACGCCCCCGTAGGAAGCCCGTCACGGACAAAGCGCGTGAGCGCCATCGGCAACGGGTTCGTCATTTGCTTAGCAGGCTGAAGCCTGCGGATACCCGTGCGTTGCGGCTTAATCGCAATGGCATGATTCGACTAAGAGGCAAAACCGACCAAGGGAGACGCTGGCATCAGGAGATTGAGCTTGATTTGGCTATGACTCTGGTCAGAGAACGCATGGCGGTGATTGTAAATCCGTACACGGTCCGCAGACTTTATAGCAACAAGGAATTCCGCCAATATGTGCTTAAACGTGACCGTTATACGTGCTTTTTTTGCGGTGGCTATGGCGACACGATTGATCATTTACTTCCACGGGCTAAAGGTGGACACACCACGCCAGTAAATTGCGTATGCGCCTGCAACGAGTGCAATCAAGTTAAAGCAGCCCGTGATGTAGAGGAATTTATCGAGTCTGGCGTGCCACTGCCGATTCCGGATGATTTTGAACCTTCTGGTGCTTCCGATGCTTCTGAGGACACCTTACGCACCTAGGACGATTTGCTGGGGAATCGGCTACATTCCCTTAATACATTTCTACTTCAAAGCCAGATTCCTTCCAGGCTGTTGTTCCGCCTTCAATAAAGGCCACATTGGTAAAGCCCATCTGTTGCAGTATATAAGCTGCCAATGCAGCTTGTCCGCCTGCCCCACAGGTGGTGATAATCGGGCGATTGCGGTCATGTAAGCGTTCATCACGCAAATCTTGTGGAACGCCCAGGTCAGCGCGGATGGGCAGCATGCCTAGTGAAATATTGGCGCTTCCACGAATTAGGCCGCAAGCACCTGCATCATGAGAATCCTGTACGTCGATAACGAATGTGTCCGGATTTGATTCAATTCGCTGACGTGCCTCCTGTGAAGTAATGCCCTGAACATGCTGCCTCGCTTCTTGAACCATATCTGCAAATGTTTTAGCCATCGTTCAACCCTCCGTAGGAATATGTTTTGTATTAGTTTTCATATTAATGAACAGAAACTCACTCTCTCTATTACCCATCTCTAGTATAAAATGCCCCTTTTTTTAAGGTAAACTTAGACAAAAATCGTGCTTATTCTAATTTTTATCTAAAATAACAATAAAAAATTTGCAGAAATTTGTGCAAATTTAAAATTTCTTCGACGATTGGGTTGTGAAAGGTGTAATATAGAGGTATAGGGTTCCGTTTCGGCCTGTTGTAGTCACGAGGGAGCGCTTCGTGAGATATTCCGCAGCAGTAACAACAACAGAATAACGTCCAAGCAATATACAATTGGCATCTGCGATCATCAGTCTTGCCCTTTAGGGTATAGGCCGGTTTAAGCTGTGCTTCTTGCATGTTTAAGGGCGAATTCATTGAACGTTTTATTGCTAGAGTTTATGATGCAGGTTACGAGAAAGGAATGGACTTCTATTTTCACAGTAAAGGAGGACGTTCACGCATGTCTGAAAACCAACAAGAGGTGGCCGTAACACAAGAAGCTACCAAAGAGTCTCGGGATGTATTGGACCAATTGATGAAACCGGAGGTTCAGCAATCGCTGACCGTACTGGTAGAGAATCTGCCAAAGTTGACTGAGATGGTTACTTTGATGACCGATGCTTATGATGTAGCCCGCAGTCTGGCAACTGACCCTGTCTTTATCGGAGATATGAAAAACTCCATGGGAGAGTTTGTGAAGCCTGTTACAGATTCGGCTAAAGGATTGGCTTCTGCTGCAATTGAAGCAAATGACCGTGTACAAACTACGGACGGCAGTGTAGGTCTGTTTGGCCTGCTCAAAATGCTTAAAGATCCTAATGTACAAAAAACGCTGCGTTTCAGCCAGGCTTTCCTGGATATTCTGAATGAGCGCCAACGCGAAAGCAAATAATTACCTGATCGAGAACGGAGGATGGACATGTCGAAGCAAATTTTGATCTTGGGCGGCGGATACGGCGGATTGCTGGCCGCTCTTACAGCACGCCAGCATATGGACGCTAGCCAAGCAACCATTACAGTGGTAAACCGCTTTGCGTCGCACCAAATTATTACGGAACTGCACCGTTTGGCGGCAGGTACGATTGCCGAAAAAGCTGTGGCGCTTCCTTTGGAAAAACTGCTGCGTAACAAAGATATTATCCTGAAAGTGGATACTGTTTCCGAAATCAAACCGGACGATAAGAAAGTAACTCTGGCCAGTGGTGCTACGTTGAGCTATGACGCTCTCGTTATTTCCCTGGGCAGTGAAACGGCATACTTCGGTATTCCGGGGCTGCAAGAGCATAGCTTCACACTGAAATCAGTGGCAGAAGCTAATCGCATCCGTGCACATGTGGAAGCTCGTCTGGATGCTTACAAGCAATCCGGTAACAAAGCGGACGCTACCATTGTTATCGGTGGCGGCGGTCTGACTGGCGTTGAGCTGGTGGGCGAATATGCTGACAAACTGCCTGCAGTTTGCCGTGAAAAAGGCATCAACTACGAAGATATCAACTTGTATTGCGTAGAAGCTGGACCATCTATTTTGGCAGGCTTCCCTCAACCACTGGTTGATCGTGCAGTAACAAGCCTTGAAAAACGTGGCGTTCAAATCGTAGCAGGTGTTCCGATTACAGAAATGAAAGCTGACGAAGTTCTCTTGAAAGACGGACGTTCGATCAAAACGAACACACTGATCTGGACAGGCGGCGTACAAGGTAATGCACTGGTTGGCGCATCCGGTATCGAAGTAAACCGTGGTCGCGCAACTGTGAATGGCGCACTGCAATCGACTTCCCACGAAGACATCTTCCTCGCTGGCGACAGCGCAGTAGTGTTCCCAGGTGAAGGCGAGCGTCCATACCCTCCAACTGCACAGTTGGCTTGGCAAATGGGTGAATTAGTTGGTTACAACATCTTCGCTTATTTCAACGGAGCGAAAATGGAACGCTTTACGCCAGTGTTCTCCGGTACACTGGGCAGCTTGGGAAGAACAGACGCGATCGGTACTGTAGGCGCGAATGGCACCCAACTGAAAGGCGCTGTAGCTACTTTGATGAAGGAAGGCAGTAACATCCGTTACTTGTCCCATATCAAAGGACTTTTTGCACTGGCCTATTAATATTTATATGGTTTATTAAAAGAGAGCGCTGTTCAGCGCTCTCTTTTTTTCATTCTTCGACACTAGCTATGCTTACGCATTTCACAAATAGTCTTAATTCACTTCATCTGGGCTAACTCTTCCACCTGTGCAGGAGGGAGCGCGCCTTCAAATATATTCAGCTCATCTATAGATCCTTTGAACGCAGGGTCCCACCAATTGACCCCTAGGCTGAATGTTCCAGATTTAGAGGTAAAGACATCCGGGAACTTTGAGCCGGTAAATTGAATTTTGCCATTCACATACACCTCTAATACCCCACGATCTACAGTGAAGGCCAGATGTGTCCATTCATTGGCTTTGATCTTCAGGCCCGTACTGCCAGTATACCAAGTTGAGCTGCCGGACCAGACCATCGTATTATCCTTCTCGGGTCCTCTGGGCAGAAGGCTAACCCAGTGGTTGCTATCCATAGCTCCAAAAAAAGTTGGTGTATGGACAGTCAATTCGCTGGGCTTCACCCACAGTGACACAGAATAGGCTGAGCTGGATATGAGTCCTTCAGGCAGAGCAATACCTGACTGTCCATCAAGGACTACAGCTTGGCCCCTTACGCCTTCAGCGTAGGATACACTTCCTCCCTGACGATCGATCCGGTCACCAGTAACCTTACCATTGGCAAAAGCATCATTCTGATCCTTTAGGTTATTTTCAAATGGGTATGAAGCGGTCAATGTTGCCTTCTCATAAGGAGCTACCGTAATGTTAAAAGTTTTGTCCCGACTGCTGTCTCCTTTGGTGATGGAAGCCGTCAAAGTAGCGGATACAGCCTTTTCACCGATCCCGGGGCGCTTGACTTCACCAGTATCAGAAATGACGTTTGGGTTTGAAGTTTTCCAGATAATCGCGGATTGGCGACTGCCTTCCTTCGGAAGCGTCAGATTAGCCGTCACCCGGCTCGTATGGCCAAGATCTAATTCACGATACACACTGTCAACGACTGTCATATCCGGCATATCAGGGAACTTACTGCCCCAGGCCATTTCGCCTTTATTCGATAGAACTGTAAACGCTAAAATATATTGATTCGTTACCTGGTCCCATTGTCTCAGGAATACTCCATCAAACACAGTACCATCCAGTGTTAGTCGGATATTCGCATCCCCCGACTTGTGCCACGTTCCTTGCATATCGCCTTTAATCGTATGATCTGCTTTCAGCTGAATGAACTGCGTATTTTTGATTGTCGCCGAAGAATCACTACCATGGTTAATATATTGATAATCGCCAATGAATTGTTTCTCATCCAGCTTTGTAAGCGTCTCGCCACTGTAACGGTAAGGAGCTACCACAGGCCAGTCATCCTGATTCATGAACATTTGATGTACACGCAGCTCATGAGTCTCCCCCTGCTGAGGGAATCGGGTATGAAAGACAACAAACATTTGTCCGGTAGCAGGATCGGTGTACACCGAGTTATGCCCAGGAGATACATAGCCGTAGCCCACACCTGTACCTGGATCGCCTATTTGACTATCGAACAAGAAGTTACCCATTAATTTGTTGCCATAGGCTGCATTTTTGGTGTTTGCTGGCAGAACAGCATTCTGCCCTTTGGCATCCTTATAAGGTCCTGTCGGACTCTTGGAACGGAATAATCTCATGTTATATCCACCGTCTGACGCAAGTCCGCCATAGGTTACATACAGATAGTAGTAACCCGTTTTTGAGTTGTATTCAATATACGGACCTTCCCCGGACTCACCGTATCCACCTGCAATCTTGGTGCCAAAATAACGATCAATCAACCGGCCATCCTCCGTCGTTCCATCTTGGCCTGGATAGATCGGTTTGCCAGTTGCTTTATCGAGCTCCAGCAAAAAAATGCCTCCGGACCATGACCCATACGTCATCCATAAGCGCCCGTCTGTATCATAAAAGACTGCTGCATCGATTGCATTCGGGAACACCCGATTCGCATAAGAACCGTCGGCATTAAACCATCCTGCTCTGGGCCCCTTCAGCTTGCCTTCATTAATGAGTTGTGGAATCGGCGTATTTGTCCACTTTTTATCTACTTTGCTATTTTTATCGAATGCAGTCTCCTTCGTAAAACCAGTGTTCACAATGGTATCCACATATTGATAGGGTCCCTCAATGTTGGGGGCAACGGCAATGCCGATCGCGGAGCGTATATAGGTGGAGGAGGCACTATAATAAATCATGTAGGCCCCTTTTGTGCCATCCTTATTGACATAATGCTCATTCCAAAATACATCGGGCGCCCATACCGAGAATCCTCCTTTGCTGTCCGCATCATTCTCACCCGACCAAGCGAAAGATCCGGCCAGATTCTTCGATAAATCCCCGTAAAGGGTATTCCCAGGCGTAGTGTAACCGTTTGCAAAAGAAGTCCAATTTGTGAGATCTTTTGACTTCGCTGCGGCGATATGCGACCCAAACACATAATAAGTGTCACCGTCTTTGACAATCGAAGGATCGTGAACCGATACATTAGAGAAGGTCGGCACATCCTGCTTCTTGTTTTGGTTCGGCTCCGCTGCTGCGGCGTCCAGTGTACCTAATGGTACGGCTGCAATTGCCAATAATAAAGTCATTGTTAATGCAATGCTCGACCTGGCTCTACGTTTAAGCAATCTTCTCATCGTATACATTTACCCCTTTCTAAAGTGGAATACAGTGATATATTCTGCTTTCATTGCTAAAATTCCTTTATATTTATAAATATAATTAATGTATTTATGAATTACATAGCTGTAGGGAAGATGATATTATAATCTATAATTAGGTATATATTATAAATTATGGTTGACGATATGCATTTGTGGAGGTACGTTATATATGAATAAAACAGTTATGTTTGTTGTGAGCTGTTTATGAAAAAGGAGGGTATTATGAAAATCAGGTTGCTAGTATGCCTTGTGTTTTTATTTAGCGTTGCTACTGTACACTCGAATTCGACATCAGCCCAAGCTCAGACCCCTATACACCTGAAGGTAAATGATCATTACATTTTATACACCTATCCTGCCTCACCCTTTGTGGATGCGAAGGGCAGACTGCTTATACCGCTCCAAGCGGCTGAAGATATACTGGGAGGCAAAGTAACTTATAATGCAGCGAACAAAACGGCTTCTGTTGATTTGCTAGGCCGTAATGTAACGACTACGATCGGTTCACCCGAAATATCGGTTAACGGTGAGCCGTTGACAATGGACACAGTCCCCATCATGAAAAGCAACGCGATGTTTTTACCAGTTTCCATTTTGTTGAAAGATACAGATGCGCAGATGGAGTGGGATTCGAAGCGCGGTTTATTGAAGCTAAGACATGATAGCTTTACGGAAAGTCCAATTCTTATGAGGTTCAAGGGACAAGACTTGGCCCAAGTCATTGATGCAAATGCATTTGATCTTACTTCCTTTGACTGGGATCAAAAGCAGGGCGTATTGAATATTCATGCTACGTATAAGAGCGACTTATCGCCCGTCTTCAAACAAATTGACTTTAATCCTATGATTGTGTATAGCAAAGGGACTTATAGTGTAGATCCTTATTCTAAACCCGGTTCATTTCACAAAGTCAAAATAACCAGCTCAGGTCATTTGGTTTATACAAAAAATATCGGTACAACTAATGCGGATAGTGATTATATAAAATACATTACTTCTGTAGGCAGGCTGATTCAATAATTGGATATAGGATGTTTGTACATCATCAAAAAAGCGACAAAGGCTATAAAGCCTTTATCGCTTTTTTTGAAGCATGAGTCTTAGAAGGAAATAATTTGGCTGCTGTTGCCCTTATTGCGAATGTACCCCTCGACTCTGTCAATGTTCTCTCTATTTTTTAGCTGGTCGATTACGCCGTCAGTTAGGTTGCTTCTTTGATTACTGGTGAGTTTGTTGTTCCAATCATCAGAATTTACATACACATCAACGGTTGCTTTACTGCTGTCGCCTCTTACAGTGAAATCAAAGCCAACACCGGCGTAGTTACCGTATCTGTCACTCAAAGAACGTTGGATACTGCTAGTATCCAGAGAAGAAGCTACCTTTTTAATCGTTACATCGCCTCTGCTATTGGTTGAAAAGGTCGCCAATTTATCCCTATTACTGGAGTTCTTCACTGTGCCGTCAATATCGGCATCTTTGTACTCTTTCAAAATGTCCTTAACGATGTCCTCCAGGTAGCTTTCCTTTCTGCTGTCGGACAGGTCATCCCATCTAGACTTGGTCATTTCGATGGTCACGTCAATATCGCTTTTGTTACCATCCAGCGTGATATCCGAGTTCGTGTTGTAGGAATCACTGTAATCCTTGTTCAATTGCTTTTGAAGATCTTTCAGGGTGCTTGAACTATTTTTACTCGCTTCATCTTTCAGCGTCTGATTGTCTTTTTGCAGTTGAGCAATGGTAGCGTCTTTTGTTGTGTTCGCTGCTTTTGCTGTGTTCAGTTCTTGAGTCAGCGTTGTAATCTGATTGTTCAGTGCTGTAACTGTAGATTGATCAATAGGAACGCCGTTGTCAGCAATGACTACGCGTTTGTTTGTGCCATCCCATGTTACTTTTTTATCCAAAGCTGTACCTGCCAGCTTCAGCGGGATATACGTCACGCCATCCAGCAGAAATGGTTCTGTTTTAGCATCCGAAGCAACCTCGGTTCCGTTATAGATAATTTTAATATTGTTATATACTGCTTGGATCGGCTTAGTTACTTGTGCAGCATATGTAGATTGGCTGAACAGAGCCCCGGAGATGGCCAAGGCCGACACGGCAGTGATGATGACAGGTTTCTTCATGGACTTCAATGATTTCATTCGTTGGTCTACCCCTTTATTTAAGAATTATAGCTTGGTACATAGACTAGAGTAACATTAATACATACAAAATCCAACAGGTTGGAAGGGTTGCTATTGGTTGTGCTTATATTAGTTAGACGCAAAAGCGACTGTAAAAGTTGCCCTGTTTGCGTAAATATTTTTCCAAAAGTAACCGAACAAAATAAAACAAGTCCGCTGTACAAGACAGCAAGACTTGTTTGGAGTACAGTACGTTAGGGTATCAAAAGTTGGACTATTTGTGGTCCTTCAGTTTGCCTGCTGTTTCCTGAAGGTGACCTTTGGCTTTATCCAATTTACCCTCAGCTTGAAGGGACTTATTATCCGTGGCGTTCCCGATTTGGTCCTTGATTTCACCTTTAGCTTTATTTACATTACCTTTGATTTTATCGCTAATTCCGTTATCCTTCATGGTATAGCCCTCCTCATATAATCAAACTTTCATTCAGCATGCTGTAGTTAGTCATTACCCGAGCGAGGGTAATACGAAACGTGAGGCTGTAGATCACAGACAAGGGCATAATGTTGGGGACGGGGTCAACTAGATCGTGAAATAAGGGGTGAGCGTATGCTCAAAATTTTATTGTTTATTCTCGTTATTCAACTTATTTATGTATCGGCGTACACACTGCGCATGATTTTGACGCTGAAAGGACAGAAGTACATTGCTGCACTCATCAGCACCGTGGAAGTTACAGTTTATGTGTTGGGCTTGAATGTCGTGCTTAAGTATCTGGATCAAGTGGCAAGTCTTGCGGTATACGCTATAGGCTACGCAGTGGGGATTCTTATTGGAGCGTGGATTGAGGAAAAAATAGCGCTCGGTTATGTCACCGTGAAGGTGATCAGCAATGAGATCAATGGAGGAATTGCCAATGCGCTGCGAGACAAAGGATACGGCGTTACAGCCTGGCTGGGCAGTGGACGTGATGGAGAACGCCTCGTAATGGAGATTTTGGCCAAGCGTAAAAACCAGAATAAGCTGTATCAGTCTATCCTGGAGCTGGATCCCAAGGCTTTTGTCATTACGGTGGAGCCAAAGCAATTTCATGGTGGTTTCTGGACCAAGGCTATCCGCAAATAAGAATTTTGGTAAAATACGCATATTTTCCGTAGGTTGGAGCATATTAATACCCGCACAGGACGGAATTAACAGTATGCTGACAGGGGATGTTCCCCTATAACAACCAAGGGGGGATATAGATGTACAGACGCCAGGCCCCGGAAATCATTCCAGAGGAAAATACGGCTATTTGGTCGTGTACCAACGAGGGTTGCAACGGATGGATGAGAACGGATTTTACCTTTTTGAGCGAGCCGGCTTGTCCACTTTGCCAAGCCACGATGGGACAGGAAATGCGAATGCTGCCGATTCTCAATCGGACGGGCAATTCCTTTGTCGCCCAGCGCTCTTAATTGAGGGGTAAGTCCATGATTACGCTGCAAAGTTTATAAACGTCAAAGGCCGCTCCAGCGACATGCTGAGCGGCTTTTGGTTGTGGAATATTCACGGATCATGACCTCTCAAGGGGCTGCACGGAATCACGATATACAATATGACCCTGTACAAGGACTCGACCAAAACGACTGCCGGGATGGCTTATTTTTTTCATTATTGAATCCACCGCCGTACGTGCCATTTGCTCAATGTCTACTCCGACCGTGGTCAGTTGCGGAACAATAAGCGTGGCGTATACATCGTTATCAAAGCCGACCACAGAGCAGTCCTCAGGTACGCGGTATCCCAGACCAATCATCTGGTGCACCAGATTGTGAGCGACCTGATCGCAGTTGCATACAAAGGCAGTCGGTAGTGGCTGAGGCAGATCCATTTCAACATAGGACCCTTCGTCGTCCCGGTCGCTGAGTACCCACTCGTTACGGAGGGGCAACCTGTGCTCCAGCAAGGATTTATAGTAGCCGAGGAAACGGTCCTGAATACTGCTGGTGGAATAGATATTTCCCACATAAGCAATATCCCGGTGTCCCTGGGCGATCAAATAATTAGTTAGCTCGTAGGCTCCGTAAAAATTATCCGTCACCACAGAATCGATATCGGCATGCTCATCATAAAAGTCGAGAAACATTTTAGGTTGGTCCATGGTTTGTACCAGCTCAATATATGGCTTGCTCACTTGGCCCAGAAGAATGAAGCCGTCCACCTTACGGTCGTAATAGATACGTGGCAGATTAAGCTGCTCCTCGTCCTCGCGATGGAGGATGTGAAGGATCCCGTAGTAGCCGTAGGGCTCCAGTGCCCGTGAAATTTGCTGGTAAATATGCAAATAAAACGATTGGCCAGGACCAGTAAAACGTTCAGGGATGACAACACCAATGTTATAGGTGAGCCCCTCTTTCATGGACTTGGCAACGGTATTAAAACGATAACCCATTTCGCCCGCGAGTGTTTTAATACGTTCTTTGAGTTCCTCGCTAACCCCATCCTTGTCATTGAGCGCCTTCGACACGGTCACGCTGCTTATTCCCAGCTTATCTGCAATATCCCGCATCGTTACGTTGCTCTTCATTCGTGTTCCGCCTTCCAATTTTAAAAAGATAAGCATTTTGCCTACATTCAGATAACGATTGCAAAATGCTGGGGTGAATATGAATAGCTTATCCGCTTGTAGAAATTCAATGAGCTTAGCGGTGCAGCTGCTCTGTAAAGATACAAGGATTGGCAGCATAGCTGCCCATAGAACAACGATTAGCCTGCGGGTAACAATTGTTCTATGGATAGTATACATGGTTCCGCAAGCATGATAAAGCTTACGGCTTAGATCCGCTGGGAAGTACGGTTGCTTGCTTGCAATAGCGCTTCATTGCGATGGATCAGTTCACGGCGGACAGCGGCGCTGCCGAGAGAACGCAATGGGTCGGATGGTGTATTGAAAGTATAGTCCTCCAGACGGGCAATCGTGGTCGTCGCCACGTGGATACGGGTATCACTGGACGCATAGTATATGAAGACTTCATCCCGTTCATTAACGACTGCTCCATTGCAGAAAATAACATTCGAAACATCACCCACGCGTTCCTCATCATAAGGAGCCAGAAAATGCCCACCGGGCTTGGCGATGACGCGCGTAGGGTCTTCCAGACTGGTGGCAAAGGTATACAGCACATATCGCAGCCCGGCGGCTGTATTGCGTACCCCGTGAGCGATATGAATCCAGCCTCGACTCGTTTTGATCGGAGCAGGACCTTGGCCGTTCTTAACTTCGTATACCGTATGATAGTAGCGCTCGTCAATGACTGTCTCATGTTTAATCACGGGCTGTGTAATATCTTTGCAGAGACCGAACGCGATGCCTCCGCCTGAGCCGGTCGAAATAAACCCATCTTGGGGACGAGTATAGAAGGCATATTGGCCGTCCACAAATTCGGGGTGCAGGACAACGTTACGTTGCTGCGGGGACTGGGTAGTGATGTTGGGGAGCCGGGTCCATGTGCGGAGATCACGAGTGCGGACCAGTCCAGCCTGAGCGACAGCGCTGGAGGTATCGTGGGATGGCGCGTCAGGGTCCTTTTTCTCCGAGCAATAAATACCGTAAATCCAGCCGTCTTCATGCTTCACCAGCCGCATATCGTACATATTGGTTTCTTCCGGGTCGATATCATCCCATACTAAGGGAGCGTCAACGAATCGAAACTGATCAATGCCGTTATCGCTCTCTGCTAAGGCAAAAAATGACTTTCGGTCCAGTCCCTCGGTGCGCGAAACAAGAATGTATTTTCCTTCATGATAGATCGCTCCAGGATTCAATGCTGCATTGACACCCAGTCGTTCCATGAAAAAGGGATTGGTTTGTGCATCCAGATCAAACCGCCAGTGAATGGGAACATGATGGCGTGTGAGCACCGGATAGAGGTAGCGTTCATAGATACCATTGTAAAAGGAGGTTTTAACCTCATTGGGGCGCGTAATCAGTTCTTCTTGCTGCGCTAGCAGCTCATCGTATTTGTTATGAACCATTGTTTATCCATCCTTTCCAGCATTTCAATGCAAAATCGGCTGTTATGATATGGGCACTTCCAAGGGCCTGCAATCTCTCTCTCGTCAGGCTTACCGTCCGCTTGAACCGACCAGAACCATTCGCCTCCGGTGCGCGGATCAATGATATACTGCCGGGTATAGGTCCATAGATTTCGCACAATTTTCAAAAATCGTTCATCCTGTGTCCGCTGAAACGCATTGTAAAAACCAACCATTGCCTCGGCCTGTACCCACCAGATACGTGTGGTGTCTACCCGCTCTCCCTCCCGTTCATTGATGAGCGATCCGTCAGGCTGAACAGCCCGCTCAGCTACCGCGCTGGCAATATCCATCACCATATTCACATACTCGGATGGATGATAACCCAGCACATTCATGGCGTCCTCCATCAGCCAGCTGGCTTCGATATCGTGACCATATGAGGTCAGATCAAGCAGAGAGTGCCATTCACGGTCGAAGAATACTCCCAACCGCCGGGCGGAAGCATCGTAAACACGCTGGTATAAAATGTCCAGCACGTTCTTCAGTGCGTCCCGAACCTCTTCGTTTGGGTAGGCGCGCAGCAATTGGGTATACGCTTCCAAAACATGAATATGCGTATTCATGGTAATATGCGCGGTAACTCCATTTTCGCTGAGTAGCTCATTAGGCTGCTCGTTCCACGAACGATCATATTGTTCACCGTATGCCTGTAGAGCAGGATCATATCCTTTTTGCTCTACGAGGTGAAACAGCTCCATTGCCAGAGGTAATGCATTCGGGTCATCCGTAGCTCGTGCATATTCTGCCAACGCATAGATGGCAAATGCCTGCGCGTATACATGCTTACACGTATCCACAGGTTGCCCTGTGTAGTCCACCATCCAGTACATTCCTCCATGTAACGGGTCGAGCAGATGGTTTTGCAGAAATGTAAAGGCATGTCGTGCCGCGTCTGCATAGACGCGTTCCCCTGTTACACGGGCTGCTGCTGAGAAAGACCAGAGTAACCGCGCAGTGGCGATGCCACCTTTGTCCGCTTGTTTATGGATGTGCAGATCCGCGTCTACCTCGCCATAAAATCCGCCATGCGCTTCATCTTTCAAGCCTAGCCAGAATGGGAGTATATGTTCCTTCCATTCCTGTCTAATTTCGTGTACTAGTGTTTCCAAGAGACAAAGCCTCCTTCGGAAAATGAATTATTAGCTTATCGTTAACCTTACAAAAGGTATCTTATCTATGTATTTATAAACTGTCAACCATACTTAATTTGTGTTTTGGTATAACATTTGGGTGTTGTTTTTACAAAAAAATATTGTAATTGACACAGTAAGCGCTAACATAATAAAATGATTTTGTTAGTTTAACGATAACCTTATTCAAAACAACAGGAGGGGTCGTCTCATGAAGTTGTCCAAGGTTTTAATGTCATTACTATCCGTGCTTTTGTTAGCGGGACTGTTTACTGGCTGTACCTCAAAGAAGGATGCGCCAGCTACCAGCTCTGATCCGAAGGGACCGGAAGGGGAAATTACGGTGATCACACAGCGGACAGATATTGTGGATACCGTATTTCAGGATTACGCCAAGGAATTTAACAAAATTTATCCGAACGTGAAGGTCAATTTTCAGGCATTGGCCGATTATGATGGTCAAATTAAAATTCGGATGGGGACTCGGGATTACGGAGATGTTTTGCTAATTCCTGGGAGTATTCCAATTGAAGAGCTACCCAATTTTTTCGAGCCTCTAGGTACTTATGAGGAGATGAAAAACAAGTATACCGGCATTGAAGAACGTACAGTGGATGGTAACAGCTACGGTATTCCGATTGCGATGGTTTACTCGGGTGTGATTTATAACAAAAAGGTGTTCAAGGAAGCAGGAATCACACAAATTCCTAAAACACCGGATCAATTCCTGAAAGCGTTACAGCAAATTAAGGACAAAACCAAGGCAGTGCCGCTGTTTACGAACTATGCCTCTGGTTGGGCATTGACCCAGTGGGAGTCTAGCCTGGCAACAGTAGCGGGTACGAAGGAATACGTGAATGTCACACAACCGAATTCAGATGACAATTTCACGAAGGGTCAGCCCCACTATGAGTTGTACAAGGTCCTGTACGATGCAGCTAAAAATGGTCTGATTGAAAAAGATCCAACGACTACCGATTGGGAGACTTCCAAGGCGGATCTTGCGCAAGGCAAAATTGGTACGATGGTGCTTGGCTCTTGGGCAATTGATCAGATCAAAAGCGTAGCTTCTAACAAGGATGATATCGGTTTTATGCCTTTCCCGACGAATGCCTCCAAGGTACTTGTACCGCTGGCAGGTGACTTTAACCTCGCTATTAACGTAAACAGTGAAAATAAAGAGGCGGCCCGTGCCTGGGTGGACTGGTTTACCGAAAAATCCAACTATGCCGTAGAGCAGGCAGGCAGCATTAGTCCGCTGAAGGGTGCCGAAATGCCTGCCATTTTGAAGCAGTATGAGAATGAGGGAGTTGTTTTTGAAGCGCTCACTCCGTCACCGAAGGGGCAGGAAGGAATTGTCGATAAAATCGACAAAATGGGAGAAATCGGCTTGTGGCAACCTGATTTCAAGAAACGAATTATTGAGGCAGCGGTGGGTAACCGCCCGGAATCGTATGACACCATTATGAAGGATCTGAACGATGCATGGGTGAAGGCGCGTGCTGAAGTGGCAGCCAAGGAAGCAAAATAGCCATCTGAACTGACCATAAGAAGAGATTGAAGTGGCAGTTGATGGACGGATAGCCAGGAGGTGCAGCATGTTTAAATTTTCGAATCTCAGCTACTCTAAACAAAGATTAGCGATTATTGTTGCCTTTTCATTTATTCCGCTGGCGCTGCTGGTCACTTTTGCGTACTTGCCGGTGATCAATATGTTTAAATACAGCTTTTCGGACTGGAACGGCTATAGTAAGCGTCTAGAATATGTGGGCTTTGAAAACTATATCAAAATCTTTACCGACCCCGAGTATTTCTCGGTGTTTAAGGTCAGTTTGTATTACTTTGTAGCTACGTTTGTACAGATGGGTTTGGCCCTTTATTTTGCAACCATTCTCAGCTTTCAGACCTGGTTTAAAAATTTCTTTAAAGGCATTTTGTTCTTTCCCTCCCTGATGAACGGGGTGGCGATTGGTTTTATTTTTCTATTCTTTTTTAAGCCAGACGGTACCCTTGATACACTGCTTCAGGCAATGGGATTGGGTTCGTATGTCAAGCTGTGGCTGGGCAACCCGGAGATTATTAATATTTCGCTGGCTGGTACGTCGATCTGGAGATACATGGGCTTTAACTTTATTGTGTTTCTAGGTGCGATTTCTTCCATATCCAGTGATCTGTACGAAGCAGCCGATATCGACGGAGCCAACCGCTGGCATCAGTTCCGCTCTATCATTTTGCCGACTATTAAGCGAATTTTGCAGCTGAATCTGATCTTGGCGATTAGTGGCGCGATCAGTGCATTCGATATTCCTTACATTATGACTGGTGGCTCCAACGGCAGTAAGACGTTCGTCATTCAGACGATTGATGTGGCATTTAAATACAGCAAGGTTGGTTTAGCCTCAGCGATGGCGGTTGTTCTGCTGCTGATTGTAATTGCTGTTACGCTGCTTCAGCGGTTGCTGATTCGGGGGGAGGAGGACTAACTATGTATAAGCTGAAAAGATTACTGGCAAACACCATCAAGTATGGTGCGCTATTGCTAGGTGCGTTCATTGCTCTACTGCCAATTGTTGTGATTTTGTTTGCATCTTTGAAGACGAAGGCTGAATATGCGGCAACCAGTCCTCTGACTCCCCCGGTGAACTGGCTGAACTGGGCGAACTACGCCAAGGCCTTTGTGGATGGAAATATGCTAACCGGATTTTTGAACACAGCCTTTATTTTGCTGATCTCTATCATCGGGGCCACGTTGACCGGTTCCATGATTGCGTATATTTTGAATCGTTTTAAATTTAAAGGTAAAAGTCTCATGCTGGGTGCGTTCTTGCTCGCCACGCTCATTCCGGGGGTGACGACACAGGTATCGACATTCCAGATCATTAACAAGTTGGAGCTGTTTAACACGCCTTGGGCAGCCATTTTACTGTATTTGGGAACCGATATTATCGCGGTGTATATTTTCCTTCAGTTTCTGGATTCCATCGCGGTGGCGCTGGATGAGTCTGCCATGCTGGATGGGGCCTCCTATCTGACCATCTACTGGCGCATTATTTTGCCGCTGCTGAAGCCTGCCATTGTGACGGTAATCATCATCAAGGGTGTTAATATTTACAACGATTTTTACACTCCGTTCCTGTATATGCCCAAAACAAGCCTTCAGGTGATATCGACGGCACTGTTTAAGTTTAAAGGGCCATACGGTTCGCAATGGGAAGTCATTAGCGCAGGCATCATCATTGCGATTATTCCGACGCTGGTTGCATTTTTATCATTACAAAAATATATCTATAACGGATTTGCACAGGGTTCAGTGAAATAGAAAAAATAAAATGAAGTGTCTAGGTGAGAGGAGAGTTAAGTATGAGTAAATTGAATGTAGATTTGGATGTAGGTAACGTACGAATTATAGGAGACAGCTTGTCGAAAATGCCTTGGCAGAATAAGCCGGAAGGCAGCGAGGCTCCGGTATGGAGGCATACTGAAAACCCGGTCATTGGACGAAATCCGGTGCCTGGCATTGCCCGTATTTTCAACAGTGCCGTAGCTCCGTATGAAGGACGGTTTGTAGGGATATTCCGTGCTGAAACGATTAATGGACGCCCGCATTTGCATCTCGGCTGGAGTGGCGACGGGCTGGCTTGGGACATTGAGACAGAGCGTCTGCATATGGTCGATGAGGAAGGAAATGAATATCAGCCTAATTATGCTTACGATCCGCGTCTGGTTCGAGTGGAAGACACGTATTATATCATCTGGTGTACAGATTTCTATGGTGCAGCGCTGGGAATCGCACAAACGAAGGATTTCAAAAGCTTTGTGCGCTTGGAAAATCCGTTCTTGCCGTTTAATCGCAATGGAGTGCTTTTGCCTCGCAAGCTAAATGGAAACTTTATGTTGCTATCCCGTCCGAGCGACAGTGGTCATACTCCGTTTGGTGATATTTTCCTGAGCGAAAGTCCTGACTTGGTGTATTGGGGCAAGCATCGTCATGTAATGAGCAAGGGTGGTCAGGGCTGGTGGCAATCGGTGAAGATTGGTGGCGGACCAGCACCGATTGAGACGACAGAGGGCTGGCTGATGTTCTATCATGGGGTGACAGGCACGTGCAATGGACTGGTATACAGCATGGGAGTAGCTGTTCTTGATCTGGATGATCCGTCCAAAGTCAAATATCGTTCCTCCAACTTCGTGTTGACCCCAGAGGAATGGTATGAAGAGCGTGGCTTTGTGCCAAATGTGGTGTTCCCGTGTGCTACACTGCATGATGCAGACACCGGAAGAATTGCGATTTATTATGGAGCCGCTGATACGTATGTAGGTATCGCATACACGACAGTATCTGACATTATGAAGTATGTCATCGCGACGGATGAAGTAGTCGCAGATGATCGTGAGTCAGGCCGGATGTAGGAGGAATTTTACATGCCGGAGGATATGTCTTTACAGCAGCTACAGTCCTATATGGGGAGTAATCCAAAGCCGCAGGATTTTGATATGTACTGGGAACGGGCGCTACAGGAGCTGGAACGACAGCCACTGGAATATACACTGGAGCCTGCCGAATTTGTCTCTCCGCTGGTGGAGTGTTACCATCTGTATTTTACTGGAGTGGGCGGAGCGAGGGTTCATGGGAAGCTGGCTCGTCCCAAGCATCTTACGGAACAAGGTCCAGCCTTGGCTATGTTTCATGGGTATTCCTGCGACAGTGGCGACTGGTTCGACAAGGTGAGTTATGCAGCACACGGATTCACTGTGCTAGCTATGGACTGCCGAGGGCAAGGCGGGCTGTCTGAGGACAATTTGCAGGTTCAGGGAACGACGGTTCGCGGCCATATTATTCGTGGAATTGACGACCCGGACCCGGATCGGTTGTATTACCGCAACGTATTTTTGGATACGGTACAGACGGTGCGCATTCTAATGTCTATGGAGCAGGTTGACCCTGAACGGATCGGTGCATTTGGCTGCTCCCAAGGCGGGGCGCTGACGGTTGCTTGCGCTGCATTGGAGCCTCGTGTCCGTGTGGCGGTACCGGTATATCCGTTCCTGTCGGATTATAAAAGAGCCTGGGCGCTGGATGCAACGACATCGGCCTATGAGGAACTGGTTTATTATTTTCGCTGGTTTGATCCCAATCATGTTCGGGAGAGCGAAGTATTTCACCGTCTAGGCTACATTGACATTCAACATTTAGCAGACCGTATTCGAGGGCGGGTGCTATTCGTGACAGGGCTATCGGATGTGATTTGTCCACCTTCCACACAGTTTGCGGTGTACAATAAAATCGTATCGGACAAGGAATTGCTTGTGTATCACGAATACGGTCATGAGTATTTACCCTATCTGTCAGATCGTGCCATGAGCGAATTTTTGCGGCTGTAGGGGTTGAACTTAACCAGAGGCTCCTTTATAGTAATAGCTATAACCTTCGTGAAGCGTAATAAATGAATGCCCCATTTGTATAACCTCAATAATATGGTTTGAGGGTCTCTACCAGGAACCGATAAATCCTGATTACAAAAAGTGTACGTCTTGTACATTTCTTGTGGTCAGGATTTTTTTGCGTGATGCGAGGGATTTACATGACAGCAAAGGAGCTAATGTAATGAACTTCAAAGTAGTTATTTTAACCATTGCGACCTTTACGGTAGGTCTGGTGGAGTTGATTATCGGTGGCGTGCTGCCCCAGATTGCACAGGATTTGAACGTCTCTGTAAGCACGGCAGGACAGCTTATCATGATCTATGCGCTCGTGTACGCTATTGCTGGGCCGACTTTGTTGGCGTTGACCGCCAAAATCGAACGAAAGCGACTGTATTTGTGGTCGATGTTTATCTTTATTCTGGGAAGTCTGCTGGCTTTCTGGAGTCCGAACTATGCTGTGTTGTTTATATCTCGTATCATTACTGCTGCCAGTGGATCATTGATCGTGACATTGTCGCTAACCATTGCAGTCAAAGTGGTGTCCAAAGCTTATCAAGCCCGCGTTCTCGGTGTAATCTCCATGGGGGTCAGTTCCTCCATTGTGCTAGGCATTCCAGCCGGGGTGCTGATTGGAAATGCGTTTGGCTGGCGGGTGCTATTCCTGATTATTGCCTTGTTGACCGTAGTTTCTATGATCATTATGCACTTGTTTATGGAGCGGATTCCAACTGAGCATGTTGTGCCTATGCGTGAGCAGTTGAAGTCCTTGAAAAATGTTAAAGTAATCAGTGCCCATCTGGTCACTACGCTGACACTGGCGGGACACTACACGTTGTATGCGTACTTCACTCCGTTTTTGGAAAACCTGATGGGCTTGAACGCTTCATGGGTGAGTGTCGCCTATTTTGTCTTTGGATTGGCGGCAGTGAGCGGCGGCTTTATTGGCGGCTCTTTGGCCGACCGATTCGGCACAGCGAAAAGTATTCTCATTGTCGTGGGTGTGTTTATCGCCGTGATGTTCCTGCTGCCGTTCTCGATTCACTCGATGTATGTGTTTGTGCCGCTTCTGATCATCTGGGGAATCCTGAGCTGGGCCTTGTCGCCCCCAATGCAAAGTTATCTTATTGAAAATGCACCCGAATCAGGCAGTATTCAGCAAAGCTTTAATTTCTCTGCACTCCAGGTCGGGATCGCTCTCGGTTCTGCCTTGGGAGGGGTAGTGATTGAGAATAGCGAATCTGTTGCCACGAATGCTTGGGTAGGTGGGGCATTTGTGATTGTTGCTTTTGTCTGCGGCGTTTTTTCGATTACCAGAGCGGGGGCATCGCAGACAGTCAGAGGACACCACTCCGTGTCATAACCCAGTAGGATATTTTTCCCTTTTGTTATTCGAAAAAACATGTTATACTACTTCCAATTATGAAGAAGGAGGTGAGGTAGGTGAATCACGAGATGCTGAACAACCGTATTAGCCAGCTGCCGATTGCTATGGCTGGCATTGTTCATGCTTTTCCATACAACGGGAGAAGTCTGTCCAATTTTAATCATACGGTTGTAAACATCGCGAGAAGACGCCTACCTTAACTCGAACGGATTGCTGTACCTTCCGAAGAGTCGCGGGGTTGCTCCTGCGGCTCTTTTTGTGTTACCTGGGTAAGGGTCTTCCTAAATAAAGGAGAGCCTGAACATGTATATTGTAAACGGTCAACAATTGAAAAAATACCACGCTGCCAATCTGATTTTAGATGGAGCAACGTTTGATATCCATAAGGGAGAAAAGGTGGGGCTCATCGGTCGCAACGGAAGCGGGAAAACCACCCTATTACGCCTAATTGCGCGTTTGTCCCGCCCAGATGAAGGGCAGCTCGTCATCGCCAAGGATACGAAAATCGGCTATTTGCCGCAAATCCCGGCAGAGTTTGAAAGCTTCACCGTATACGAAACGCTGGCTTACGCCTATCGTGAACTGAAGGATTGCCGCAATCAGATGACCACACTGGAACGGGAAATGTCAGATCTGGTTGTGGCAGCGAATCCCGAGCTGTTAGAGAAGCTGTTGCAAACGTATGCTTCTCTACAGGAGCGGTTTGAGCGTAATGGCGGCTATGAAATGGATGCCAGTATGGATCAGATAGCGGATGGGCTAGGTATTCCCAAAGCTATGTATACGCGCAACTTCGGGTCACTTTCAGGCGGAGAAAAAACCAAAATAGCGCTGGCATCACAGCTCATTGGACGACCAGATCTACTGTTGCTGGATGAGCCGACCAACCATTTGGATTTGAAAGGATTGGAATGGCTGGAGCAATTTTTGCAGGGCTACGCAGGTGCGTGTGTGGTTGTATCCCATGATCGCTATTTTCTGGATCGAGTTGCCGGCAAAATGATCGAACTGGAGGATGGCGAGGCCTTTACGTACTATACGAATTACAGCGGCTACGTTAAGGAGAAGGAAGAACGTCTGCTGCTGCAATTTGAGGATTATAAGGAGCAGCAAAAGCGGATCAAAAAGATGAAAGAGGCCATTCGCCGTTTGGAAGAGTGGGGACGCAATGGCGATAATGAAAAGTTTTTCAAAAAAGCAGCCTCAATCCGCAAGGCGCTGGAACGAATGGAGCTGGTGAAGCGACCTGTACTGGACCCTCAAGGTGCGGAGTTTCACCTAAAGTTGGAGGATCGTTCCGGTCGCAGGGTGCTTCAATTCGAGGACATCACCAAAGCCTATGGAGAACGTCAAATATTAAACGAGGCAACAGGCAGCCTTGAATTTGGTGAAAAGGTAGCTTTGCTAGGCAATAACGGCGCGGGCAAAACGACGCTGCTCAAGCTGTTGCTTGGTCAGGAAAGCGTAGATGCAGGCACGGTCCAATGGGGCGCACGCGTCGAGTACGGATATTTGGCGCAGCAAGAGAGAGAACGGGATAGCCGGGCGACGGTGCTTGCTTACTTCAAGGAGGAAGCAGGGCTGGAAGAAGGCGAAGCACGCGGGCAGCTGGCGAAGTATTTATTTTATGGTGCGGATGTGTTTAAACCTGTGAGCATGCTGTCCGGTGGGGAGTGGTCTCGCTTGCGGCTGGCGTTGCTGGTTATGAAAAAGCCGAATTTGCTGGTGCTGGATGAGCCGACCAACCATCTGGACATCGATTCCCGCGAGGCCTTGGAGGAAGCGCTGGGCACCTACACGGGAACGGTGCTAGCCATTTCCCATGACCGCTACTTTGTGAATAAGCTGGCTGGACGCGTGTGGGAGCTGGAAAACGGAAAGCTGTCCTTTTATCTGGGCGGCTTTGATGAATACCGCGCGAAGAAGCGGGAGCTGGAAAACGCCCACTCGCAACACGGAGCGGATGCAGGAGTACGCTCGGCATCTGCAGGTAGAGCCGCATCTGGTGGCGGCTCGGGCGCGGGCCTAGCTACGCCCGCCAGTGCAGCGAGCAATGATGCGGGAACGGCTGCGCGGACAGGGGCGACCACCGGAGCCGATGCGAGCCGTGCTCGCTCCGGGGCGGCAGGTCAATTGGGGGCGCCCGATGTCCGGAGTGGGGCACGCGGAGCGAAGTCCGCGAAGCCGTCCCGCCCACCCGCTGTGTCCCGCGAGCGGTTGGAGCGGGCGATTGCCGCCAAGGAAGCAGCATTGGCGGCGACAGATGCCGAGCTGGAACTGCTCGGCACAAGCAGCGACACAGCACGCATGGCGGAGCTGTGGGACGTGCGTGAGCGACTGCAAGCGGAGCTGGACACGTTGCTCGGCGAGTGGGTTGAACTGGAGTAGGCGACAGGCTGGTTGCTGAAGATAGGCAACGTATATTTGCATAAAGAATAGCCCTGAGGTAGCGCGTCTGCCGAAGGGCTATTTTTGTATGGTAAAGACATTATCGCCAAAATTAATAACCATCTATTATATTAAAGGACATTTATGAATTATTTATATTTTATTTTACATATAAAGCGAACCTTTTACATTTCGCAACATGTGGTATTTTTTAAACTGTATGGTTAATGTGTATCATTGTTAACTGAAGTTTGTGTCGTCAATAGAAATCTTATATATCCAATGCCCGCGTTGGCAACTATTTTACGATTCGTTATGAATGGGGGAAATAGTATGTCGGACTCCTTGCTGGAGGTCAGCCAGGTGACGAAAAAAATGGGAAAAAGGTATTTGTTAGATCGTGTTTCCTTTAAGCTTCAAAAAGGAAAGATATATGGATTTATTGGGCCTAATGGGGCCGGTAAAACTACAATGATGCGAATCATGACCGGATTAATGCAGCCAACCAGCGGTTCTGTAAAGATAGCTTCATATGATGTGCACACTGATCGGGAAAAGGCGTTATGCAAGGTAGGGGCCATTGTTGAATCTCCAGTCTTTTTTGATTACATGACAGGTAGGCAGGTTTTGCGCAACTTGTCACGGCTACATTCTGAAATTGCGCCCTCAGATCGGGAGATACATATCGAAGAGTTGCTTACAAAGGTGAGGCTGGAAAAGCGGGGGGATGACAAGGTGAAAACCTACTCGCTGGGAATGAAGCAAAGACTAGGTATTGCGCAGTCCATGCTGGGCGCTCCTGAGCTTCTGCTGCTGGATGAACCGTCCAACGGTCTTGATCCCATGGGGATGAGAGAGCTGAGAGATATTGTGCTTCAGCTGCGTGATTCTGCGAATTATGCCTTTTTTATCTCCAGTCATCTACTGGATGAATTGCAACAGATGTGCGATGAACTCATTGTAATTAAAGAGGGTAGGCTAGTTTGGCAGGGGCCCGCTGATCAGCTGATAAAGGAAGGCCAACGTCTGGAGGATGCCTTTATGGGATTAATGGGACTATGAAGTTATTAGTATACAGCGAGTTCGAGAGATTATGGAGACGAAAGTGGTTCTGGCTCATGGTATTATGTACACCAATGCTAGCCTGTTCGACAGGAGTATATTTCTTGCGCACGATGAAGATTCCTGTAGAGGTATTATCCCTAAACTTTGTCGTTACGGGTCTGCGTGAGAATTTGTTTTTAGCATGTAATATAGCTGTGGCTGTTTTAGCGGCTGCTGTATACACAGAGGAATTTCGAAGCGGGCAACTGCGTTTGTTGTTTATGCGCCGATTTACCCGCGGTCAGATTTTCTGGGGTAAGCTGTTGGTTTTGAATACTTCTATCTTGCTTCTTCTCATGGCATTTGCAGTATCCTCGCAGGTGATCGTTGAAGTATGGACTCTTTCATATGATATAAGTGATGCGGGACTGTCTGGATCTCAGGGACTACAGATGCTTGAATACTATGGTTGGGCACTTGCCTCATTATTGGCAATAAGCTCCTTTTACTGCTTTGTCGCGATGTACAGTAAGAGTGTAACGTATGCAATCGGTTTTTGTATGGTATACAATCTGGGCTCACTGTTGTTTGATTCATTGTATTTAAAATTGGCCGCTTTGGTTTCTCATATCCCCTACTTATACAATGTGATTGCATTTATGATTGTTCCATATATGCAGCATACAGGACTAGATAGGTCCTTAATGGGGAATTTGTCTGTGAATAGAGCGATTATCACCGTTGTTAGTCTATATCTTATCTTTTTTACTTGGGGGGCTTACCGCCGGTTTGTGACCGATGATTATCTGTATTAGGGGGATTTCCTCGTGCTAGGAATATGGCGAAGTGAAATGGAACGAATTTGGAATCGCAAATCCAGTCTTTTATTATATATAGCCTATATATTAATCGTGATCGCAATTATATGGAGCCATAAAGTAACGGGTACGAAGGTCTTACGTTTTGGTGAAGGAACTGTGGTCGTAAATAATCTCAATCTGCCGTGGCTGATGATGAGTGAGGTTGCTTTATTTCTCATTACAGCAATCCTGCCCATTCTGTATGTGGACCAATTAAGCGGGGATCTCTATTCTGGAGCCTATAGGCTATATGTGTTACGACCGTATCGACGTTTTCAGTTTTGGCTTGCCAAGTTGCTAGCACTATCAGCCATAACGGTCATTTTTATGGGGACAAGCTTGCTTATAGGTGTAATCGCTGGATGGTTGTTTTTTCCGCACAGCTCTACTTTTTTTAAATATGGGTCATCCGTTGCCTCTTTCCGGTCGGACGCTATACCCTACATACTTGGGTTTTATTTGGTATTAACGCTGGTTTGTCTGGTAAAGCTCATGTTGAGTAGCGTTGTGTGTTTGTTTGTGTCACGGCCGTTATTTGCTTATATAGTGATTCTTATCTTATCCGTATTTCTCTTCGAGTTGTTTAGGCCACTCATTATGTTAATGGACCCATTTCGAGAAATATTGCTTGCTCTAAGGATTGACAACTCATTTGAATTTTGGATGTGTGCAGGAGGAATGATTATAGCCTGCATGATTATTAGTTTTACACGATGGCAAAAGAAGATTGTTTAGAAATAAGACTTTGTAACCCGAACATTATAAAAGCGAAAGGGATCCACGCGACCGTTTGAAGGTTAGCTGGATCTTTTTTTAATACGAACGGTGTTGGACTTCGGGAAGGCGTTTGCCTCTACGGTATCGTTTCTTTTTCGCCAGAGACGGGTATTAATTGTCTAGTACCGCATAGATTGACATAGGGGAAAAGGAGGTATGAGCATGTGGAATGGGGTCAAAAGGCTGTCTGCACTAGCGGCGATCCTGCTGCTAACGATCGTTGTAAGCGCATGCAATAAGGGCGACGCTTCAGGCAAGGTGCAAATTGAGTTTTTCCAAAATAAGCCGGAGGCTAAGGGTTCATTCGATAAGCTGATCGCTCAATTCAATCAGGAGCATCCTGGTATTGAAGTGACACAGGTTAACCCGCCAGAGGCAGAAACGGTGCTATTGACACGGGTTGTCAAAAACGATGTACCTGACATTGTGGGGCTTGGGGCCACAGATACCTACTCCATTTTGGCGCAAAGCGGTATTTTTACGGATCTGGCAAATACAGAATTACCACGTACGGTGGACCCGATTTACCTCAAAATGCTTAAGGATGTGACCGGGGTCGATCCTGTGTATGGAATTCCTTATGCTGCGAATGCGAATGGTGTGATGTACAACAAAAAGCTTTTTAGGGAAATGGGATTACAGGTGCCCAAAACGTGGGATGAACTGATTGCAACAGCGCAAAAAATCAAGGCTGCTGGCAAGATCCCATTCTATTTTACATATAAAGATGATTGGCAAACGAACCTCCCTTTTAATGCACTGGGTCCAAATTTGGTGGGTATTGATTTTTTCCTGCAACGGCGTGAGAATCAGGTCACCTTTCAGGACAAGTACCGCGAGGTTGCGGAAAAGCAGCTGGAGCTGCTGAAATACGGACATAGTGATAACTTTGGCAAAAACTATGCTGACGGGAACCGTGCTTTCGCTAACGGGCAGGGACTGATGTACATTCAGGGCTCGTGGGCTATATCTGAAATCCGCAAAGCTAACCCGAAAGTGGAACTCGGATTTTTCCCGTTCCCCACAGGGAATGACGCCAAGGCGGTCAAGCTGGTGTCTGGGATAGATACGCTATTGGCTGTTTCGGAAAGCACCCCGCATAAAAAGGAAGCTGAAGAGTTCATTGCCTTCCTATTGAAGCCGGAGAACAGCAAGCAATACATTACGGAACAAACGTTGTTTTCAGCGGTGAAGGGAGTCACGCAGGATGACCCGAGTGTGGCGGAGCTATTGCCGTATTTTAAGTCAGGCCGTGTCATTGATTTCGCCGATCACTATATTCCCAAAGCCGTCCAATTGAATTCTATTGTGCAGGCCTTCCTGCAAAACGGAGACATCGACGCCTATCTGGCCAAACTCGACCGGGAATGGAATAAGGTGGCTAACCGCCGATAGGGGAGGAGGATGAGACATGAATAAGCGACTAACGACTTTTTACTGGATGACAGTACCGGCGGTGCTATTGTTTTTTATATTTTTGACCTTACCTGCCTTGCAGGGATTTTACTATTCGCTCACTAATTGGAACGGATTCGGACATCAGTATCACTTTGTCGGATTTAAGAACTATATTAATTTGTTTCAGGATGACAATGTGGGCAATGCTTACTGGTTTACTTTCAAATTTGCGATTGTGGTTACCATTGCGATTAATATTCTCAGCTTGTTGATTGCCATGGGGCTGAACGCTAAAATACGTTTCCGTAATTTCTTTCGAGGAATTTATTTTTTGCCTAATATTTTGAGCGTATTAATTGTAGGTTACATATTTAATTACCTGTTCTCGAATGTGTTTACGATTTGGGGACAAAATCTGCGCATCAGTTCACTATCGACCAACATCCTGGGTAGCGAGCAGTTGGCTTGGGTGGGGGTGGTCATTGTAGCCGTATGGCAGGGCATTGCCTTTAATACGATCCTCTATCTGGCAGGGCTGCAAACAATTCCGACCAGTCTGTATGAGGCATCCAACCTGGACGGTGCAGGTAAATGGCGTGAATTCTGGAGCATTACCTTTCCGTTGATTGCTCCATTTTTTACGATCAATATGGTATTGGCGATGAAAAATTCCCTAATGGTATTCGATCAGATCGTGGCCTTGACGAACGGCGGACCGGGACGGGCCACGCAGTCGATTTCTCATCTGATATACACCGGAGGCTTTAGAGGAGGAGAATTTGCCTATCAGTCAGCTAACTCTGTGATTTACTTTATTGTGATCGCGATCATTTCCATCTTACAGCTGCGATTCCTCCAGAGAAGGGAGATGGATAACTGATGAAAACAAGCAGACGTACCAACTGGCCTGTGCTGATTCTGGTAGCGTTGGGGACAATATTTATCCTGTTTCCCCTCTATATGACGGTGACGATTGCACTCAAAAATCCCGAGCAGATGGCGCATTCCGCCTTTGCCTTTCCGACGGAGCTGCATTGGGAAAATTTTAGTCGTGCAGTGGAAATGACCCATTTTTTCAGTGCTTTTCAGAATAGTGTGATGGTGACAACATCGACGGTCATACTCACTTTGCTCACCAACTCGATGGTTGCTTATGCCATTGCTCGCAATATGCAGCGGCGTTTTTTCAAAGGATTATATTTTTACTTTGTCAGCGCCATGTTTATTCCGTTCCCGATCATCATGCTGCCGATTGTAAAGCTGGCCTCGGGGCTGCATATGACCAATCTGTTGGGTCTCATTGTGCTGCATACGGTGTATGGTTTGGCGTTTAATGTCTTCGTGTATGTCGGTTATATTCGTTCGATTCCAGTGGCATTGGAAGAGGCAGCCACGGTAGATGGTGCGACGACATGGGGGACATTTTGGCGTATTATATTTCCGCTGATGGCGCCGATTAGTGCTACAGTGGGGATTCTCACTTGTTTGTCCACATATAATGACTTTTTGCTGCCGCTCATTATTATCAGCGATGCGGAGCAATATACATTGCCGCTCGTCCAGTATGTGTTCCAGGGACAGTTCAATACTGACTTTAATCTGGCCTTTGCCTCGTACTTGATGGCCTTGCTGCCGATGATTATTGTCTATCTGATTGCACAAAAATGGATTATTAATGGTGTTACGCAAGGTTCTGTAAAATAAGGTGAGAATACAACAGCTTCAAGCGGACTGTGCCTTACTAGGCAAGTGAAAGGAGGGTCCCTATACTGCGAATCACACAGGTATAGAGAACCCTCTTTTTATAGCATGGTTATTTAGATGCTTGGCTGTTGCTAGTCAATGGCTGCAAGGGTACGCTCGTCTCTGCTTCAGGTTCGTCCGTTGTATAGTAGAACATATAAATAGAAGCTTCCTTTCCCTTGAAGTTCTTGTAGACATCGACTGCCTTATTATTGCCGTCTCCGGCGAAGTTGGCTGTGATCGGCTTGCCAATCATCCGTTCTTTCCCCAGACCCATATGCGTCTGGTTGATCCCTCCAAAGTGAGTATCCTCACTTTCGGTTTCTACGAATAAATCTGCTCCTTGTTTGTAGTAGGTCCACTTCACAGGATAGCCGCCGATTTGCGTCGTTATCGTCTGCTTTTGCTCAGAAATATCAGTCAAATGCTGCGGCGTTTTGTCATCCGAATGAGTCGTAACCTTGTATTTGCCTGTAAAAGTAATGGGAGTATCTCGGGTAATCGCAAGATGGGCCGGCCGTTCAAAACGGATCGTATTCAGATCGTGGTCCTGATCTGGTGAAGACCAACGATTACCCTCTAACGTTGTGCCGTTCACAGAAAGAAAATATTTTTGATAAGGCAACATGGCGAATTTCTTTTCGCTTCTGATCGTGACACGGATTTGTGTCGGTGTCACAATCATTTGTTCCAGCATGAAATTCGGATTACCGTTCTCCAAGGGGGTATTCAGCACACTTTTAATCGTCCCGCTCTCCATTTTCTTCTTGCTTAGCTGCAGGTCAAAGTTTAGGGGTTCATGTATACTTTTCTCCGTTTGTGCATATTGCAGTTTAAAAGTAGTCTGCCCTTCTGGTATATCCCCTTTAGTAAAATACTGCTGGGCTGTGTATTCTCCGTTCTCACCGGGTGTACCAAATGTCCCTCCAGATTGGGGGTTCACAGGCTTCCCATCTTTGTAGGCAATAATTTGCGGATTGTCCCATTCTTTTGGTATGGAGGAATCGAAGGTAATTGCTGATGACAGCATCAGCTTGTCCTTACCTTGTTCGAATACCTGTACCTTCATATCTTGTAGACCGTTACGATCTAGCCTGAAAGTCTGTTTCTGAGGCGATGTGATATCGAGCGGCAAATCCAATTCCTGAACGCTGGTAAGCTCAATATGATCCACGGCCAGCCGCACGTTTTCTGTTTCTTGCTGCGGTGTCCAATCGCTTTCAAAGTAGCCGTTATAGCGTTGGTTTTTCTCATCCCATTGTTGGAAGCTATACTCCCCTTCACTACTTTTTCCCGCAGCATTTTTAAGCGATACCCCTTTGACATTCCAAAACTCGTTGTCTGCGCGTTTTCCAACCTCCAGGCTGTACAGAATTACAGTCCGGTTCTCATCAACAATAGCGGTATGCAACGTCAGCTTTATTCCGTCTTTGGTGACAGACTGTTCTAATGGCTGTCCCAGGTCTTGAGCTAATGCTGTCTCAATTCCACTTCTTCCGTGCAGCAGATTGCCCCAATTATAATGAATGGCGGCATAGACGGGAACGGCAACGAGAAGTGCGCTCAGGGAGGCAGCGATGGCTATTTTGCGCCAATTTCTATGTTGGTGTGGAGTGAATGAATCGGAGGCATCGGTTAGCGTAGGGGCAGTATATCCTGCCTGTTCCATCCGGTTCCACATCTCATCGAAGTCAGGATAGGCTATTTCCGAATCTTCATTTAGCTTACGCTTCAATACCTTTTCTACGTTGTTCATAGTTCTCTCCTTCCAGCTTGGGAATCTGTGCACCAGCCTCCCGCAGTATTTGCTCCATTAACTTTAGTCCTTTGTGTGTCCTGGATTTGACGGTTCCCAGCGGGATTTCCAGCAGTTTCGAGATTTCCGCTAGCGTGAAATCATGCATATAGCGAAGTGTCAGCACAGCACGGATTTTGGCCGGAAGGCGGTTCATGTAAATGGCCCATTCCTCAGCGGACTCGCGTTCCTCCACCTGCCTGTCCACAGGCTTGCCTTCTGTTCCAGTAAAGAGATGGGGATTAGCCGCTACCTTCAAATGCAGGCTTTTTTGGCGTTTAAGATGGTTCAGACAATGATTGACCGTAACTTTCATGATCCAGGCTTTTAGTTGCTCGATGTGCTCGTGATTACTGCGAAACAGAGTAATAAATACTTCCTGTGTTAAATCCTCTGCATCCGAGGCATTATGGACCATGTAATAGCAGGTTCGGTATACATCCCGTTGATATAGATCAAACAACTCTCGGTTACTTTGCAATGATGGCTCTCCTTTCTCGTGCAGTTTACCTATATAACAACTGGAGTCCTCAAAAGGTTCATTTGGTTGTGAAAAATAGATCGTCCGCTTCGAATGTGTCCACTTTTTCTCCAATGTACCACACAAAAAAATAAGCCTGTAAATCTCAAAACTGCAGATTTACAGGCTTCTTATATGTTTCATTGCTAGCCCCTACGGGATGAGCACTCCTTCGGGGCAAAAACACGCTAACGGATAGCTTGCGGGCATAATCCCGCTTAATCAGCTAGCCGTACAATCGTTCTACCCTGTGAGCGGGCTGCCAGGATGTCTTCGAGCGCGCTTGGCAGGTCAGCCAAGCCAATTTCGCGCTCAACGAGCTGTTCCAGCTGCTCCGGCTTCCAGTCACTGCCGAGCTGCTTCCAGATCGCTACGCGGGTGTCATAGGGGCAAAAGACAGAGTCTATGCCCAGCAGATTTACACCGCGCAAAATAAACGGCAGCACCGTCGTAGGCAGCTTGGTGCCTGCTGTCAGGCCGCTCACGGCAACAGAGCCGTTGTAGGCGATCTGGCTAAGCAGCGAAGCGAGCGGCTTTCCGCCTACAGGGTCTACAGCCGCTTGCCAAAGCTGCTTGCCTAGCGGTCGGATGCTCTCGGCACCGTCGTAGACCTCCTCACGCGAAATAACCTCGGCTGCTCCGAGCGCCTTGAGGTAATCATGCGATTCGGCTTTGCCGCTGCTGGCTACGACATGGTAGCCCCTCTTGTGCAGCAAGGCAATGGCTGCACCGCCTACGCCACCCGTTGCTCCGGTGACGAGCACCTTGCCCTTCTCCGGTTCAACGCCGTTTTGCTCTAGCCGATATAACGACAGGGCTGCGGTAAATCCGGCTGTCCCGAAAATCATCGCCTCTCTCAGCGTGAGTCCGTCTGGAAGCGGAACTACCCAGTCCGCAGGCACACGCGCGTATTGGCTGAATCCTCCGAATTGAGACACACCTAGCCCGTAGCCTGTAACGAGTACCGCTTGTCCCTCGCTAAAGCGGCTATCCTCCGAGGAGACGACAGTTCCCGAGCAATCTATGCCGGGTACGAATGGATAGGCTTTGACAATATTGCCATCCTTGCGGGCGGCAAGCCCGTCTTTATAGTTGATGCTGGAATAAGCGACACGAATCAATACCTCTCCAGCAGGTAAACTGCCAGTTTCCAAAGAACGAACCTCTGCTTGAACTTCACCGTCCTGCGTCTGATCGACGACAAGGGCATGAAATGACTGAGTCATCTGTAAAAGCCTCCTTTATTACCGTTTAAGCTTATGAATGGTCTATATATTCCATCTCTAATATACAAATTATGCTTATGCAGCATACAACAATCTGCACAGCCTGTCAGCGGCAATGCTCACAAGCTCTTAATCTATTATACCCTTTAGCTTATAATTACGTCGAAAATACCGGATTATGGATATATTCTTGCAACAATCTATTTCAATAAAGTTCGATAATCAATTATAAAGAGAGTGATAAATGAATTCTTACGCATTTTTCAAATCATTTTACGTAAACGGGATGTATTTTCAGAATGACTGTGCTAACATACCCTTTGATCGTTAAATATTCTATGAAGAAAGGTGAATGAATGACAACCAGAGCACTAAAAAATGGTTCGGTATTGTCCGAAGCCAAGGAACTGAATTTGTTCCGTTTGACATGGCCTATTTTCCTTGAATTGTTCCTGTTTATGCTAATGGGAAGCGTCGATACATTCATGCTCAGCTCTGTATCTGATAATGCAGTGTCGGGTGTGGGCGCATCCAATCAAATTATTTCAATCGCTATCCTTGTACTGGAGGTTATCGGCAACGGCGCTGCTATCGTCGTAGCTCAATATATCGGTTCTAAGAAACTAGTCGAAGCGGCCCAGGTGACGGGTACGGCCATTACTCTGAATTTAATGGTAGGTCTTTTGCTAAGCGTCATTTTTCTTGTGTTTGGTACTCATATGTTGCAATGGCTGAATGTCCAGGGTGATATTCTGACTTATGCGGAATCCTATATGAGTATCGTCGGTGGGGCCATTTTCCTTCAGGCATTGATTAACTCGCTGGCGGCGACCATTCGTACGCACGGTTTTACCAAAGAAACGATGTATGTATCGGTTTTTATGAACGTGATCCACGTGGTCGGCAACTATGTTTTGATTTTGGGACATTGGGGAATGCCTGCACTCGGTGTAGAGGGTGCTGCTATTTCTACAGTAGGTAGCCGCTTTATTTGTCTCTTGATCTTCTTCTGGCTGATGTACCGGGTAACTGAGGTCCGTGTCGAGTGGAAATATTACGTCCATTTATCCAAAAAATTTATCTCAAAAATATTGCGTATTGGTGTACCATCCGCGCTGGAGTCCATCATGTATCAGTCGTGTCAGCTCATATTCACACTGTACGTGACCTATCTGGGCGCAGAAGCAATGGCGACACGTCAATATGCCAATAATATTTCGAGCTATATTTATTTGTTCAGTATGGCAGTTGGTATGGGAACAGCTATCGTAGTGGGAAGACTCGTGGGAGCCAGAGAGAAGGATACGGCTTATAAACGTGTATTGAGCAGTGTGAAATGGGCGCTGCTCGTGACTGTGATCATTGATGCGATAGTTATCTTTTTCCGTGTACCCTTGCTCGGTTTGTTTACGGAAAACCCTGAGATTATTCGTTTGGGTGCACAGGTTATTTTACTTAGCATTCTGCTGGAAACTGGCCGGACGACGAATATCGTCATTATTAACTCGTTGCGTGCTGCTGGAGATGCCAAGTTCCCGGTCTTTATGGGCCTGATCTCCATGGTCTGCATGAGCTTGCCGCTGGGTTATCTGCTGGTATTCAAGCTGGATATGGGACTGGCTGGTGTATGGCTGGCGATTGCTGCTGATGAATGGACTCGTGCTGTCATCATGTATGCCCGCTGGAGAAGCCGATTATGGGAGAAGCATTCGCTGGTCGAGCACGATACACCAGATCAGCCTGCAACGCCTGTTCCGGCGCACTAATCCAAGTAATAATTCGGGTTAGCTAGAATCTAGCTTTTCGATAGAGTTGTATACGTGGAGGTAGTTCAAGAGAACATCTTGAGCTGCCTCTTTTTGCTGCATAGAGAGGAAATAGCAGAGAACCAGAAACTGTATATGAAAAAAACGCGCAGTGGCGCCACAGGTAAGTTTTAAGCTCAGAATATATCATAATGGCATTCATAAATAGAAGTATGGTAAATTTACTAAAAGAAAGATATACTTTTGTTGCACTAACGCAGTACATGAAAGACAAGGAGTGTACCGATGAAGAAGCCGACGATTGAAGATGTTGCCCAGAAGGCGGGAGTGTCTAAAAGCACTGTCTCGCAATTTCTGAACAAACGATATAAATATATGAGCGACCAAACCAAAGACCGGATCGCCGAGGTTATTCAAGAGCTGAACTATCAGCCTAACGGGCTAGCCCGTAGCTTGAAGCAAAACCGGACGTTTATGGTGGGAGTCATTGTAGCCAACATTGATTATACGCTGTCGATTCAGTCTATCCGTGCGATTGAGGAGGAATTGCAGCGCTTTGGCATACAGGTGATTATTTGCAACGCCGATGAAAACCCTGACAAGGAAAGTCAGTATATTGAGATGCTCAAGGCCCGTCAAGTGGATGGCTTAATCATTTTCCCGACAGGAAAGCATGCAGACATTTACAACCAGCTCATTCGTGAAAAATATCCATTGGTGTTTTTGGACCGCTTGGTGGACGGTGTCAATACACGTAGCCTGCTGTTGGATAACGAAATGGCGATTAAGCTGGCGATTCAGGAACTTGTGGCTCACAAGCATGAACGAATTGCACTGATTACCTTGCCCCTTGGTTTGAATCGGATTACTCCACGAGTGGAGCGGCTCAGCGGATATAAGAAGGCGCTGGAGGAGCATGGCTTGCCATTTCGTGAAGAATATATGCACAGTGTGCCGAGAGAAGAAATCCAGCAGACATTGAAGGAGCTGTTCCAACTGCCGGAGCCGCCGACTGCATTGTTGGCCGGGAATGATATCGTGTTGGCTGAGGCGTTAAAGTATGTGAATGCTCGCCGTATACGCATTCCGGCAGAGCTGTCCATTATCGGGATTGACGATGCGGAGTTTGCTCATATTTACAATCCGCCAATTACGACCATTACACAACCGATTGCGGATATGGGGAAGCAGGCGGCAAAAACGTTGCTGTCCAGCATTGAGGAAGGCGGCGAGTCGGTTCCGATTATTTACCGATTTGTGCCGGATATCAATCGAGGAGAATCTGTCAAAACGCTGTAGATGAGCACCATACCACATATTATAAAAATAGCCCGTATTCCTTTGTGTGACCTGAGTATGCGCATGCTGCTCAGGTCACACAAATGTGAATACGGGCTATTGGAAGTTAAGGCTGACTTGGATGCGGCCTTGTTGAGCTTGCGCTCGTAGCGGTGAAGGTTAGGCGGGGAATGAGCCCAGACTAATTCGTGCTGGCGCTGAGCAAAAAAGATTCCAATTCGGCTCGTGTCGGATAGCCGTCCATGTCTCCAGCGGACATGACAGCCAGCGCACCAAGTGCATTACCACGCTTGACCGCTTCAGCCAGGGGTAATCCCTCCAGCAGCGCGCTGATCACACCTGCGGCAAAGCCGTCACCTGCGCCGACAGTATCCACGACATGATCTACGCGGAAACGCTTGACATATCCCTCTGCATCTGCGGATTTGTAATAGGCGCCTTCGGTTCCCAGCTTGATGATCACCAGCGAGGTGCCGCGATCGAGGTAGAACGAAGCGATATCTTCAGGCGAAGTATAGCCTGTTAGTATTTTACCCTCATGGATGCCTGGCAGCAGCCAATCGCAACCCTCGGATGCTTCGTTAATCGCCTCCACCATCGTTTGTGTGTCAGGCCATAACTTGGGTCTGAGGTTAGGATCGAAGGATACGGTTTTGCCTGCCTTTTTCATAAACTGCTTCGCATGTCGAGCGAAGTCGCGGCATTCAGGGGAAAGTGCGACAGAAATACCTGTAAAGTGTAGGTGGCGAGCCCCGGCAAAATAAGCTTCGTTAAAATCAGCAATGCTTAGTGTGGAAGCGGCGGAATGCCTGCGAAAATATTCGACCTCAGGGTCGCCGCTGGTAACTTTGGATTTAATCAGCATCCCGGTAGAGTGGTCTTTGGTAAACATAACATTTTGGGTGTCAATCTTCTCCTGACGCAGTGCATCGGCAATGAACTTGCCGAACGTATCCTTGCCGAGCTTGGTCACGAGTCCAGCTCGTAGCCCCAAACGCGACAAACCGGCCGAAACATTCGTCTCCGCCCCGGCCAGCGCTTTGGTAAATGAACGCACCTCATCCAGAGAGCCTGCTTCATTGGCGTAAAACATAGCCATGGGTTCTCCAAAGGTAACAGCATCCAATGTTGCGGTCATTTGAATTCCTCCTTATGTTTAGTAAACTAAATCTGTAAGCGTATGCACCGCTTGAATAAAATGAAATTATCACATAAATCGGTTTTTCACAATGAGTAAGTTGATATATTTGCTAAAAACTTTTTGGGCAATGTAGATAAAAAAATATGATTTTGTTTATCAAAAGGTAAAAATCGTGTAAAAATCCGCGAATATTAAGGCTTTTTCTAGGAATGATGAAGTTTTGGGTTGACACACTCTTAGATAATTATTACAATTCTAGCTAAGAAGTAGAGTTAGAAACCGCTTTTATAACAATTCCGTTGATAAAAAAGTTTATCTAAACAGGAGGAATGTTTTTATGGAAATGCGTTATTCAACTCATCCCGAACATGCCAAGCATTTTACGACTGAAGAGTTGCGTCAGCACTATCTGATCCAGGAGCTTTTTGTACCTGAGGAAGTAAAGCTGGTCTATACGCATGAAGATCGTGTCATTATCGGGGGCATTCATCCCGTGAATAAATCTGTTGCACTGGAAGGTAGCGATCAAATCAAAGCGGAAACTTTCCTGGAACGCCGTGAACTGGGTGTTTTTAATGTCGGCGGCAGCGGTACGGTCAAGGTGGATGGTGAAACTTACGAGCTGGCCACAAAAGACTGTCTCTACGTAGGTAAAGGTGCTAAGAAGTTGATCTTTGAAAGCGATTCCAGCGAAAAGCCTGCGAAATTTTATATCGTTTCAGCCTTGGCTCATACCACGTATCCAACGACGAAGCAGTCTTTTGCCGATGTGCCGTCTGAAAGTCTGGGTTCGCAAGAAACAGCCAATAACCGTACGTTACGTCGCTTTATCCATGACGAAGGCATTCAAAGCTGCCAGCTGGTTATGGGGATGACCACGTTGGAGAACGGCAGTGTGTGGAACTCCATGCCGACACATGTTCATGACCGTCGCATGGAAGTGTATTTCTATTTTGAACTGGACGAAAACGCCAGAATGTTCCACCTGATGGGTGAGCCGAACGAAACACGCCATCTGGTCATGAAAAATGATGAAGCCGTTATTTCTCCGCCTTGGTCTATCCATTGCGGTGCAGCTACAGGCAGCTATACCTTCATTTGGGGCATGGCCGGTGAAAATAAAACATACAAGGACATGGATCAGGTAGCCATGAGCGAGTTGCGTTAATCATTGTATTGGAACGTAGACCTGCAAGCGGCTGAGGAACCATGGTCATCCCATTCGTGGAAAGGATCAGGAACATGACGAAAAAGAAAGTTTTGGAACATATTACTTCGGTTGGTGTTGTCGCAGTCATTCGGGGAAACACAGCGGAGGAAGCGTATCAAATGTCCAAAGCCTGTATTGAAGGCGGCTTGGATAATATTGAGCTTACGTTTACCACGCCAGATGCGGATCAGGTCATTCGAAGATTGAGAGACGAATTTAAGGATCGGGCCGTTATTGGTGCAGGAACTGTACTGGAGTCACTGACGGCGAGAATCGCTATTCTGGCTGGAGCAGAGTTTGTTGTGAGTCCTTCTTTTGAAGAAGAAACAGCGAAGCTATGCAATTTGTACGCTATTCCTTATATGCCTGGCTGCATGACGCTGAATGAGATCAAGGAAGCCATGAAATTGGGTAGTGATGTTGTGAAGTTGTTCCCGGGCAATACGATGGGGGCGGACTTTGTTAAGGCCGTGAGAGGGCCAATGCCTCACGTGCAGATTATGCCAACCGGTGGCGTTGATCTGGATAATATGGAAACCTGGCTGCGTAACGGCTGTGTGGCCGTGGGAATTGGAGGCAATTTGACGGCTCCAGCCAAGGAAGGTCGCTACGACTTGATCACAGAAAATGCAGCGCGTTATGTGGCTAAATACAAAGAAGTACGTGCAGCGTTGTAGGCTTCAGAAAATATAGGTTTTTATACTAATTTGTGATGGAGGCGTAGGTATGGGTCTGGACGATTTTTCATTGGATTTTTTCAGTCTAAAAGGTAAAACGGCGATTGTAACAGGAGGCAACAGTGGATTAGGTCAAGGATATTCCGTAGCTTTGGCCAAGGCAGGCGCAAACCTGTTCATTGTAGCTAACAATGATGATTATGAAGAAACAAGACGTCTGCTGGAGCCAACGGGTGTGAAGTTTGCTTTTCACCAGGCTGACCTGACTGAGAAAGCATCCATTAAAAAACTTGTAGAAGAGTGTGTCAAGGAATTTGGCAAAATTGATATCCTTGTCAATAACGCGGGTACGATCCGCCGCGCTCCTTTGCTGGAGTATAAAGATGAAGATTGGGACGCTGTTATGGAAATCAACCTGAATGCTGTATACCATTTGAGCCAGGAAGTGGCGAAGATAATGGTAGAGCAAAAAAGCGGGAAGATTATTAATGTCGCTTCTATGCTTGCTTTCCAGGGCGGCAAGTTCGTTCCGCCATATACAGCAAGCAAGCACGCAGTAGCTGGTATAACCAAGGCATTTGCGAACGAACTGGCGGTTCATAACGTTCAGATTAATGCGATTGCTCCTGGTTATATTGCTACAGCGAACACAGCTCCAATTCGTGCGGATGAAAGTCGCAATCAAGAGATTTTGTCACGTATTCCTGCGGGTCGTTGGGGTGATCCGTCTGACCTGATGGGGGTTGTTGTTTTCCTCGCCAGTCAGGGTTCGGACTACATGAATGGTCATATCTTGGCGGTGGATGGCGGCTGGCTGGTACGTTAAGCAGAGCTACTCACATCGAAGTTATGAACTGAAAGCTGCCTCAAAAGGAAATCATCCTTTCAGGCAGCTTTTTTGTATGATGAAGTGATAAGCTGATTTTAAAATTGGGGCGCTGTGTCGATCCGTCCTATGCATATGGCACGAATGCCTTTATAATTTAATGAGATAAAAATTGCCTAGGCTCCAGCCGTTACACTTGGTTGGAGCCTTTGAGCATAATACAGAATGGATTGGAGAATGGAGAGATGAGTTCACAGCAACACCAACGAGCTTTGGTATACAAATCGTTGTGGCATGCAGGTCCTTGGGTGCTTGCCGCAGGGATCATCCTGGTAGGTGCCAATCTGCGCGCCTCGATTACTTCGGTAGGACCTCTTATCGGTTTGATTAAGGATTCTTTGCATATTTCGAATACACTAAGTGGTCTGTTAACGACGTTCCCGCTGCTTGCTTTTGCACTGTTGTCGCCTTTTGTAGCCAAACTGTCGCGGCGCTTCGGGTCTTCCCTTATTATTTTTGCGGCCTTGCTGCTGTTGACCGCAGGTATTGTAGTGCGCTCGACGCTGGGGGTGACTGCATTATTTGTCGGGACTGCGATGCTGGGACTGGCTATTGCTGTGTGCAATGTTTTGCTGCCCAGTTTGATCAAAGAGGAATTTCCACGCAACAGCGGACTAATGACCGGCGTATATTCCGTATCCATGAATGTGGTCGCTGCAACAGCATCCGGTCTGAGTATACCGCTGGCTCTGAACGGAGGAATGGGCTGGCGCGGTGCTTTGGGGATTTGGGCGATTGTCGGTGTCCTAGGTATTTTACTTTGGGTGCCGCAGCTCCTTAAGGCGCGCCGAACGGCTAGTCAAGCGGTAGTATCTGCCCGAACGGTGAATGTGTATAAATCGTCTTTGGCTTGGAAGGTAACGCTGTTTATGGGGCTGCAATCTGCCCTGTTCTATGTTCCTGCTGCCTGGTTTCCCGAAATGATGAGCGGACAGGGAATGGATTCAGAGACTGCGGGATGGATGCTGTCTGTGATGCAATTTTCGCAAATGCCATTTACTTTTATTGTGCCTATTTGGGCGGCGCGAGTGAAGGATCAGCGGATATTGGTTCTGATTATGGCTGCGCTCTATTTTATAGGTCTGGGTGGATTTCTGCTCGGGGCTACACAGTGGAGTGTGATTTGGGTCATTTGTATGGGTATAGCGGGTGGTTTTGCTTTTCCGCTAGTTATGATGTTCTTTAATTTGCGGACGCGAACACCGCAGCAGGCAGCAGAGCTGTCAGGTATGGCGCAATCCTTTGGTTATTTGCTAGCAGCGACTGGGCCGACGCTGTTCGGCTATTTGCATGATGCGACACGAGGCTGGACAATTCCGCTGCTTTTACTCTTGTGCCTGAGTGTTCTGCTTATGTTTACAGGGCTGGGTGCAGCTAAGAAACGATATGTCGGAGGCGAGGTGGATGATCAGGCTGCAATTTGATGCAGATGGCTACAGTGTGGTCTATAATGCAGATCGTGTTATGTTGTTGGCTAAAGAGTTTGCGTTGTTGCGCTTTTTATACGATAACCGGAATCAGGTGTTCACCCGGGAACAACTGCTGGATCGTGTGTGGCCACTGGAATATCCAGTGGAGCGTACAGTGGATGATCATATCTATAGATTGCGCAAAAAACTTAAGTCATGGAATGGACTCCGTATTCATACGGTCAGAGGATATGGCTACAGCTTGACCCTGACTGGCATACAACCACGAAATCATCCTTCTTTGCACGATCAGGAAGTACAGGACGCCGTTCATGGACTTTTTCGAAAGTATCACCTGCTGGGGCAAGGCGATTCCATCGTAGCGCTGGCTGAACAGCAGGAGCAGATGGGTTTCCAAATGTCTGCCTATTATCAAATGTATACCCGTTTTGTACAGGCGGATGTAGCTTGGTTTTTGAAACAAGAGGATTTTGCACCCGCAGACCGTTTGTATTGGATGTTGCTGCTTTATACGTGCACCGCAGGGGTAACGGATCAAGGGCTTGCCCTATGTGAGCGTGCGCTTGCCAGCGGATTGCTGTCCAGTGATCAGGAGCGGGAATTACGTATCCTCAATATTCTGGAGGCTTACGTGGAGAATGGACAACCTGAACGCGCACAGGAAGGTCTACCACTGACCTTCAAGGTTATGGTGCGGGATGATCTTGATAAATTTGTGATGCCAGTTGCGCTCATGGAGATGTACATGCATCTGGTCGCCAATCATATGGAAAAGGCTGCCGAACTGTCTGATCGTCTGGAAGGCATGCTGTCAGAGGCTCCGTATTTGCGCGAACTGGGCCGTTATCGCTTGCTGCGCGGACTTATGCTGTTGCGTACTGGAGATGTGGACCAGGCCGAGAGGCTCATGGATGAGGGGCTGGTCACCCTTGATATGGCAAAACAGGAACTGCTAAAGATCAAAGCGGTTAGTCAAATTCGCAGTTTCTTAAAGTTGTGCGGCCCGTATCCCATGCTGGAAGAGAAGTATGCGGCTCAATACGATCAACTTGATCGGGACAATAGCTTAACACTGCGTCGTTCGGAGCTGAGGTGCTGGCTGGAGCAGATCCTTTTTGTGGCCTGATTTTTTTAGCTGTCTGATTTTCCTCTGATATAGGCCCGCTAGAATGTTCTTATTGCTAAAGAAGCAGATAATGAGAGCAGGGTGAGTAGAAATGAAGGAAAAGAAAGAATTGCAGTCCACGCCTAGCATTTGGCGTAATGGCCATTTTCGGCGGATGTTTGCGGCACATACGGCTGCTTCCTTTGGTGATTGGTTTGATGCTATCGCCATTCAGGTGCTTGTTGCTTACCGCTGGGAAGCTGACCCGATGCTGATTGCGCTGATTCCGGTAGTTATGGCGCTACCGGGTCTGCTGCTCGGTTCCATTGCAGGCACGTTAGCCGACCGGGTACATAAGGCCCGACTGATGATCGGCTGCGATGTAGCTGTCGCCTTATTGACGCTGACGATTCTCGCCGTCCCTGGTCCGGTGTGGCTGTTGCCTTTGCTCGGCTTGCGCGCGGCTGCGGGCGTATTCCAGATGCCGTCACAGCAAGGCTTGACCCGTACAGTAGTCGCCAGTGGCGATCTGTTCCGTGCAACCTCACTGAATGGGCTGGTCAACCAGGCTTCCAAAGTGGCGGGACCATTGCTGGGCGCCATGACCTTGACTGTGCTGTCCCCGCAAGCATGCATTATCCTAAATGCACTGCTGCGCCTCTGCTCCGGCCTCTTGCTATGGCCGCTGCGCGGAATCGGTCCGGCGCTGGCCAGCACAGACCAGCAAGCGGTTGCTGGTGCTGACGAGCAGCTCGGAAAGTCGACATCGGTTACAGCGCATGGGGCTGATGATGCCAAGATGCAGGGAGAGCCTGCTCGCGTATCCCGTTTTTTCAGCCAGTGGCGGGAGGGTTGGGCGTTCCTCTGGCGCAGTCGAATGCTTTTGCATACGCTCATATTCGGGCTGTTCGGCTTGATCGCCATTCTTATGATCGACTACCAGTTTCCTACGCTGCTGCGAGTGCTCGCCCCAGGCAACGAATCGCTGCTCGGCTGGCTAGTTTCAGCCATAGGTGCTGGCGCAGTCGGCTGTATGCTTGTGCTTAATCGCTTGAATCGTATAAGCGCAGGCTGGGGACTCGGTGGAGGGTATGTGCTGATTGGCGGAGCGATTGCCGCTTTAGGCTGGGCGCAACCCGGGACAGGACTACCCGTACTACTTACGATCGGGGCCATGCTAGGTGTGGGGAATGGTCTGTACATTATCACCCAGAATTACATATTACAAGCCAAAACCCCTGCTGATATGGTGGGGCGTGTCTTCGGTATTCAAAGTACCGTGATTGGAGCGATCATGGTCATTTCGCCGCTTACCGGGGGAGTATTGATCCGAATAGCAGGGGCAGGAACGGCTTTTGTCTGGATCGGGATGTCTGTTGGAATCCTGGGTTTGGCAGGACTTCTGCTTCAATCTGTAATTTGGCGCGAGTCTCTTGCTGATCCTCCCCCTTCGACTGAACAAAATGTCGATCTAGCGTAATCGTTTGCTTCCATTTAAGAAATTTATATTATTGTAGCATCAATATTTTTAGCATAGGAGAGATCGAGTTGACTCAAAATTATTCGTCCGCAACGCCAGTGGCACGACTGCTTGAAGGATCACGAGTGTACTTGCGTCCCATTAACGTGGAGGACACCGAGCTGTATTATAATACGTTGTTTCATCAGGAAGTGCGGAGGCTGACGGGCACACAGCGAAGCTTTACCAAAGACCAAATTGCTCGTTATATAGAAGCCATACCAGCTAATAGCTTGTCAAGATTACCAGTAAAGTGATTCTAAATCATGTGGTATAGTTAAAATGAGCATGCCAAATAACCCTCCAATTTCCGTTGTGTCTTGGAAGGTTATGCCAATGATAATCTTTTAAATTGGACTAAATTCCTTTTTGTTTTTCAAGATTGCATAAAGCCAATGGATGAGCTTATTTGCACATGCGATTAGAGCTACTTTATGTGGTTTTCCTTCTGCTCTCTTGCGATCATAGAACGCTTTGAGTCGCATATTTCGGGAGCGTATAAGCCCACACTGGACAGCCATTACCAGTGCGTAACGCAACTGCCTGGAACCACGTTTCGTGATTCGGTTTCGAGTTGCTGTAAATTTACCGGAAGCAAAGACACTCGGGTCAATGCCTGCAAAGGCGACTAGCTTTTTAGGATGATCAAATCGGTCGACTTCTCCAATTTCAGATAAAATTGTTGCCGCAATTTTATGCCCAATACCGGGAATCGACTGAATTAATTCATACTCTTCAATTTCTTCGGCCAGAGCATCTATGTTCTGTTCCAATTCAGTAAGATGCTCTTGATACTGAAGAATGAGGGTAATAAGGACTTTCAAATTGATTAAGTGGCTAGCATACATGGTTTGCTGAAACGGGTTTTGTTTTGCCGCATCTAGCAGTCGTTGAATCCGTTGGTTAATCCAGTCCTCTGAACGCCCTCGTTTCGAAGAAAGCAGTTCTTTCATCTTAGCTTTGAGTGTATTTTCATCTGTCTGCAAAACTGAATATGAGGTTGGGAATTCACTTAAAAACCGTAGTGAAACACCGGAATACATAGCTCCAAAGACGCCTTTGTAAGCCGGGAAAACCTGATCTAAAACAGCTTGGAATTGTAGTTTAGTCTGTACACACATCTTTGAAAGAGAATCATATTGTCTTGTAAGATAGCGCAGATTGAGAAGTTGCACCCCTCTTTTTTTAAAAGGTTCAAACTCTTCCTTGTAGTACAATTCTCCCAATAGGTAAGCGTCAGCAGCATCCGTCTTTACTTTACGAAGTTGAGACTTTCTAAGCCGATTTGAGATGAGCGGATTAATGATAATGTAAATGTAGTGATGTTCTTCTAGGAACTGAACAACGGGACTTTGGTAATGGCCGGTTGCTTCTAGAATAAGCAGAGGACGTAGTTTGGATGCAGTCTCAACATCCTTCAAAACTTGATGTAAATTTGCTAGGCCATCACGAGTGTGCTCGAAGTGGAATGTCCCTCTGAAGGGCTTTCCGCGCGCTAAAAAGGCTTGTCCATGACTTTCTTCTTTTGAAATATCTAGACCGACAACTGGATTCATTTCATCTCTCCCTGTAAGTTTAGATTCCCCGGCATCCCTAAGGTTCTTCTTGTCGCTCCATAGCATCGCTTGTTATACGGGATCTTACGTCCCAACCAGCCTCAATCATGGTCATGACAAGTAGGGCGAACACTATAGCGCTCGGGATCAAGTCCCACGGGCAGGTACGTTCGACCAGGCTACCTTAATCCTCTATGCAAATGAAAAAAGGATCAACCAGAAAGAACTGGTTGATCTCATAATACGAAAGGGCAGGATTCCTCAAGCCTGCTGCTGCTCATTGCACTTCAGGAAGATGATCGTGTCATCGGGGATATTGCGCTACAGGATATGGATAGCCTGAATCACAGCGCCAATATCCGTATTGCGATCAATGAGCATGGGGATCAAGGCAAAGGCTACGGCACCGAAGCGCTTGTGCTCATGCTAGGCTATGGATTCGGTATTTGTAACCTGCATCGGATTGAGCTGAATGTATTTGATTTTAATGAAAAGGCCATCCGCTGCTATGAAAAAGTAGGCTTTCAACGTGAAGGTGTGCAGCGGGATGCTTTATTTTACAATCACCAATACCACGATTCGATTTTGATGAGTATGCTGCAGCATGAATATCGCGACAGATATGTGAAACAAGCAGAAAGTTGAATCAATACGTTTACACGGGTTTGCAGAAGAGATATAATTAAAAGATAAAGTTACTTGTTTGCGCAAGGATAACCGACAACATCAAATGAATATATGAATTACCGGAGGAGCCTGTCACCAAGGCTCCTTTATGTCTTTTTAGGGGAACCTGTGCTGTATGTCGGGTTTCCCTTTTTATTTTGCGAGTTGTTGGTCTGTTTAAGGTCAGACACATATTTTGGACGATTGTTCTGCATTTTATGATTATCCGTTTTCTTCAATTGTAGATGATGTGCAAATGAGTTCAAGGATTAAATAAAAGGAGGTTATTAACCTATGCAATTTATATTGTATCTTCTTTTGATTCTATTGTTTACAAAAGTAGCCGGTCATTTATCGGTTAAGCTCGGTCAACCTGCAGTATTGGGGAAGCTGATCGCTGGTATCGTGCTGGGCCCAGCAGTTTTGGGATGGGTACAAAATGATTCGCTGATTCATGACATGTCTGAAATCGGCGTGTTGCTGTTGATGTTCATTGCCGGGCTGGAGACGGATCTGGATCAGCTTCGGCGCAACTGGAAGCCTGCGGTAGCAGTGGCTGTCGGGGGTATTATTTTGCCGTTACTCTGTGGTTTTGGCGTTGGTGAAGCCTTTGGATTTTCCGTGCATGAAGGATGGTTTTTGGGGATTGTCTTGAGTGCTACTTCCGTAAGCATTACAGTGCAAGTGCTCAAGGATATGAACAAGCTAAATACCCGAGAAGGCTCGACCATTTTGGGTGCGGCAGTGCTGGATGATGTGCTTGTCGTGGTGCTGCTTGCGGTCATGATGAGTATATTCGGTATGGGCGGAGAAACTTCGCTGGGACTTCTTGTCGGCAAAAAGCTAGTTTTCTTCGTAGTAGCTATTTTAGGTGGCTGGTTCGTTGTTCCATGGATTATGAAAATACTTGCCCCCCTCAAAGTGACCGAAGCTGTGATTACTGCTGCGTTGGTCATTTGCTTCGGTTTTGCGTATTTTGCAGATTTGATGGGTATGGCGGGCATTATCGGAGCTTTTGCTGCCGGGATTGCCATTTCGCAAACAAGCTTTAAGGCTGTCGTAGAAGAAAAGGTGGAGCCCATCGCTTATTCCATCTTTGTGCCAGTATTTTTTGTCAGCATTGGCTTAAATGTATCTTTTGAGGGAGTGGGGCAGCAGCTTGGGTTTGTTGTTGTTTTGACCCTGATAGCACTGGTGACGAAGTTGGTCGGAGGAGGCATCGGCGCGCGGCTGACAGGTTTTAATACCCGTTCCTCGCTTGCGATTGGTTCTGGCATGATATCTCGCGGAGAAGTTGCGCTTATTATCGCAGCCACCGGGCTGCAAACAGGTCTGCTGGCACAACAGTATTTTACATCAGTCATCATTGCCGTTATTTTGACGACCTTGGCTGCACCTCCAATTCTTAAGCTAAGTTTTAGTGACAGGAAGACTGTAAGCCGAGTTAAACAGTAGAAGATTGGACGAACCAGACATACAGTAAGACCCTTCTGATTCATTTTCCAAGCAGGATGGAAAGTGATCGAAGGGTCTTTTTATGTTGGAATGTTCGGTTCGGTCGTAGAATTAGGACTCGGATACGACGGTGAAACGTTGATTCAAATGTTGTGGTTTTTCAATTTCGTCTACTACGGCAACTGCATAATCTTCATAGCTGACATAGCTTGCACCTTTGGAATTAACCAGTAGTGTGTCTTTGCCCACTTGGTAAGAGCCTGTACGTTGGCCGAGAGCAAATTCCGCGGAAGGACTAATAAACGTCCAGTTCAGGTCGCTGGTACCGCGTAGAATTTCCAGGTTCTTTCCTTGGTTATGAGCTGTTGGATATACAAAATCAGGGAAGTCGGGAGTATCCTTGACCAAGAGTGTCTGAGATTCATCCGTAAACAAGCTGCCTGCACCACCTACGACAATCAGGCGAGTACCGGATACATGGCGGAGAGCCTCAATCAGCACATTACCTGCATCTACATGCAGATGCTCTTGTCCGAACGGAGCGGCAAAAGCATTAACAACGGCGTCAAAACCTTTCAGATCATCTGTTTTCAGGTCAAAAACGTCTTTTTGTACTACAGCTGCGCGATTATCCGTTACTTTAGCTGGGTCACGGACGATGGCGGTTACTTCATGCCCTCTGTCTAATGCTTCTTTTACGATATTACTTCCTGCTTTACCGCCTGCACCAATAACTGCAATTTTCATAATAGAATAGCCTCCTAAAAAATAATTTGGATGATTTATTGGCTTAATTCATGCGTTGTATGATGTTCATACTTGAACTTTAATATGTAACCATTATAGTTACAACATAAAATAAAAGTCAAGCTCTTCTTTGGGCAAAATAGAGTCCTCCGATTGGAAAGAGAGGAACTCGTTTAAATATAAGGTGATACTGAATGAATAAATGTAAACCATATTGAATACATGTAGACCGCAAATAAGAAAGGAAGAGTGAAACGATATGAGTAAAAAAGTACAGCTGGAGCCCGCAGCGCAAAAATTCGCAGACGATAATGCCAAGCCTCCGTTTCTGTATGATTTGGGTCCTGAAAAAGGACGTGAAACGGTCAATGAGGTTCAATCCGGTCCAGCAGATAAACCTGCCGCAGATCTGGAGGATCTGTCGATTCCAGGTGGCCCTGGCGGTGAGGTGAAGGTCAGAATTGTTCGCCCCCAACAGGTGACAGGTGATCTCCCGGTGATTGTATATATCCACGGAGCAGGCTGGGTATTCGGTAATGCCCATACGCATGACCGTCTGATTCGTGAATTGGCAGTAGGCACACAGGCAGCTGTTGTATTCCCTGAATACAGCTTGTCACCTGAAGCTAAATATCCGACGGCGATTGAGGAAATTTACGCGGTCGTTCAATGGGTGGCACAGCATGGGCGCGAGCTTGGGCTGAAGCCCGATACGCTAACGATCGCCGGAGATAGTGTCGGTGGTAACATGACTGCAGCTGTAACTCTGCTGGCCAAAGAACGCAGTGGCCCTGCCATTCGGCAACAGTTGCTGTTCTATCCGGTGACGGACGCTTCTTTTGATACGGAATCGTACCATGAGTTCGCCACAGGGTATTTCCTGAGCCGTGAAGGGATGCAATGGTTCTGGGATCAATATACGACAGATCCTAACGAACGGGCGCAGATCACGGCGTCCCCGTTACGTGCTACCACGGATCAGCTCAAAGGGCTACCACGTGCGCTGGTTATTACAGGCGAGGCTGATGTGTTGCGTGATGAAGGGGAGGCTTATGCGAACAAGCTGCGTGAAGCTGGGGTAGATGTAACCGCTGTACGCTTTCAGGGCATCATACACGATTTTGTGATGTTGAACCCATTGTCGGAAACCGCGGCCAAGCGCGGTGCGATCACGCTTGCTACCTCGTGGCTGCGCCAAGGGTTTGGGGGCTAATTGTATAGACGAGTGAAGGAATACACAGTTAGTATGTAAGGAAGCGCCTCCCAGCCCATGAAGGGAGGTGCTTCTTTTGGTTCTGTTTATTTAATTCTATTTGCGTTTACCATATAGCGGTTTTCTATTCTTGCCTAACTTCCCTAATTTTCCAGGTGATTTTATAAAGCTGAACTTCCCTAATTTAAAATTGGTTTTTCTTTTTTTCGCCACTAGAGTACGTCTTGACTTAGATGCACTTTGGGTACTATCTACAAGGTTTAGAGTGTAGTTTTCAAAATTGCCAACATTGATCTCCTCGAACCCCACGCTTCTACAGCCCTGGCCCTGGCAACTTGCTATCCAGCATCTTGTGAAAGCCTCTCTAGGAACATCTGTGTAGAAATCACCACCCCACGAATTACCAAAACTGTCATGTCCGTAGACATAAAACGTTTGGTTTGCGGCTGATCCAGCTACAAGAAATGCGCGTCTACCGGGTTCTATACGGTACCACCCTCTCTTAGCATAGGTGATAGGACTACAACCAGAATCATAGTATCCAACGGCAACTGAAATAGGGTTAGACGTACTGTTACGAACATAAAAACCCATTCTATTCACTCCATTCTATGAAAGATTAATATCAATCTATGCGAATTCTCTGAAAAAGTAATAGACATACGGACAACCAAAAAGTACAAAAAAAGAACATGAGATGATCCATGGATGTGGTTTATAAATAAAGGAATATATGGAGTGTAAAGGGATATTCTTATGGAACCGCTTCACGTTCGTCGACCAGAGTGATAATATAAAATTTGAACGAATTTGACCGCCATTCGGCCTAAGGAGGATATCCATGCCATTTCAGGGACAACGCATTTTACCTGCAGCTAAGCACATGAAGCAGTTGGAGGATATTTTGGACAGCTCTTATGAGTATGCTGTTTTTCTGGATACGCATGTAGCGCAGTTGCGCAACTTGTACCAGATGGCAAGGAGCCGCAACAAGCAGATGCTTCTGCATGCCGACCTGGTGCAAGGTTTGAAGAATGACGAGTATGCCGCTGAGTATTTGTGTCAGGAGATTAAGCCATTTGGGATTATCTCGACCCGTTCCGGGGTGATTGCAACCGCCAAAAAAAAGGGAATTCTTGCTGTACAGCGAGTGTTCCTGCTGGATACGATTGCGCTGGAAAAAAGCTACGCACTGGTGGAAAAAACGCGCCCCGATTATATTGAGGTGCTGCCTGGTGTTGTGCCACCGATGATTGCGGAGGTCAGTGAACGTACAGGGATTCCCATTTTGGCTGGCGGACTTATTCGTACCCCTGAGGATGTGGAAGCGGCGTTGGCAGCGGGAGCTGCAGCGGTTACGACCTCCAATAAACAACTGTTTGAGCACTATAAGCGATAGCTTTTTTTGAATCAAGTAGGCAACCTACATAATAAGCAAGGAGATTGGAAAATGACGGAGCAGTACATTCTTGCCTTGGATCAGGGCACAACCAGTTCGCGGGCCATCTTATTTAACCGGCAGGGAAAAGTAGTGTACAAGGCACAACGGGAGTTCCCGCAGTATTTTCCCCAGCCGGGATGGGTGGAGCACAACGCGAATGAAATATGGAGCTCTATTTTGGCCGTCATCGCCTCTTGTCTGTCGGAATCAGGTGTGAAAGCCGGTCAAATTGCTGGAATTGGCATTACCAATCAACGGGAAACTGTGGTGGTGTGGGATAAACATACAGGCCTGCCGGTATATCATGCGCTGGTATGGCAGTCACGGCAAACGGCCGGGATTTGCGAGGACTTGAAAGGCCGTGGACTTGATCAAACTTTTCATAGCAAAACAGGGCTGCTCATTGATCCCTACTTTTCGGGTACCAAAGTCAAATGGATACTCGACAACGTTGAAGGAGCGAGAGCCCAGGCGGAACGCGGAGAGCTGTTGTTCGGTACAATCGATACCTGGCTGATCTGGAGACTGTCTGGCGGTAAAGCGCATGTAACGGACTATTCCAACGCTGCTCGTACGCTAATGTACAACATTTATGAGCTGAAATGGGATGAGGAGCTGCTGGATATTCTCGGCGTTCCTGCGTCTATGCTGCCGGAGGTGAGGTCATCCTCCGAAATATATGCGAATACGGTGGATTATCATTTTTTTGGACAGGAAATTCCCATTGCCGGAGCGGCGGGCGATCAGCAAGCAGCTTTGTTCGGTCAGGGCTGCTTTGACAAAGGCATGATTAAAAATACATACGGTACGGGCTGCTTTATGCTGATGAATACCGGAGATGAACCCTGTGAATCGAAGCATGGACTGATTACGACCATTGCATGGGGGTTGAACGGTCAGGTGAAGTATGCGTTGGAGGGCAGCATTTTTGTAGCCGGGTCTGCTATTCAGTGGCTGCGTGACGGGCTGCGTATGTTCCGCGAGGCCAAAGACAGTGAAGCGTATGCGGCGCGGGTGACCTCAACGGAGGGTGTATATTTTGTCCCAGCCTTTGTGGGTCTTGGCAGCCCGTATTGGGACAGTGATGTGCGCGGCGCGACCTTTGGCTTAACACGGGGAACATCCAAGGAGCATTTTATACGAGCGGTACTGGAATCGCTGGCCTACCAGACCAAAGATGTTCTAACCGCCATGGCGAGCGACTCGGGTGTACCTGTGCGCTCATTGCGTGTAGATGGGGGCGCAGTGATGAACGAGTTCCTGATGCAGTTCCAGAGTGATATTCTCGATCTGCCTGTGGAACGACCTGCTGTGAACGAGACAACTGCACTGGGGGCGGCGTATTTGGCAGGGCTGGCAGTCGGCTTCTGGGACAGTTTGGATGAAGTCCGGGGATATGCTCAGAGTGACCGAACCTTCACTCCGACCATGAGTGAAGAAGTGCGGGCTGAACGATATGGCGGCTGGAAAAAGGCAGTCCATGCCGCGATGGCGTTCAAGTAAAGGTGGTTTTACGACAGTAGGCAGTCAGCTGACAACAGGCAGATTCCCCTTTTCATCGTGTACTGTGTATGCTACGATATAGATAAGTTAATACTCGTCAGGAGACTTGGAGAGACCATGAACCGCTCGGCATCCGCCGTAGCGATGTTCGTGGTCTTTTTTTGTATCTTTTGGTGATTCGGTGTCAGATGGCAAAGCAGACATGTACGAAATTGGAGGGGTAGATGATGGGAGAACAGGGATTTGCTGCACAGGAGAGAACAGCTGTTTTGGAACGTATGGGGCGTGAGCATTTTGATATTTTAATAATTGGTGGCGGCATTACAGGGGCGGGAATTGCGCTGGACGCAGCGGATCGTGGTTTGAAAACGGCTCTGGTGGAAATGCAGGATTTTGCAGCAGGTACATCCAGTCGTTCTACCAAGCTAGTGCATGGTGGTCTTCGTTATTTGAAACAATTTGAGGTTAAGATGGTAGCCGAGGTCGGGAAGGAACGAGCTATCGTATTTGAAAATGGTCCTCACGTGACCATTCCGGAGCGTATGCTGCTTCCTTTTCACCAGGGTGGCACATTTAATGCATTCACCACCTCGATTGGTCTGCTGGTGTATGACTTCCTCGCTGGCGTGAAGCGTAGTGAGCGCCGCCGCATGCTGGACATCCAGGCTACGCTGGAGCGCGAGCCTTTGCTGAAGAGAGAAGGACTGAAGGGAAGCGGTAGTTATGTGGAGTACCGCACAGATGATGCTCGCCTAACGATTGAGGTGATGAAGGAAGCCGTTACACGAGGGGCGCTGGCAGTGAACTATGCCAAGGCTGACAAGCTGCTGTATGACAGCGGACGAATAAGCGGCGCCAGTGTAACCGATCGGATCACGGGAAAACCATACGAGATCAGGGCTTCGCTGGTCATTAACGCTGCCGGGCCATGGGTAGATACATTGCGGGAAATGGATCGCTCCAAAGAGGGCAAGGTGCTTCGCCTGACGAAGGGTATCCACCTGGTATTCGATGCTGGGCGCTTCCCGCTTCAACAGGCAGTGTACTTCGATACACCGGATGGACGCATGGTATTCGCGATCCCGCGTGATGGCAAAACCTATGCAGGTACGACCGATACAGTATATGAGGGGGATACGTCGCATCCCCGGATGACCGCCGAAGACCGGGCGTATGTGCTTCAAGCGATCAACGGGATGTTCCCGGATGTGAAGCTGACGGTTGCAGATGTGGAATCCAGTTGGGCAGGAGTACGCCCGCTCATTTATGAAGATGGTAAAAGCCCTTCGGAAATTTCGCGTAAGGACGAAATTTGGGAATCCCGTTCAGGTCTGATCACGATTGCAGGCGGCAAGCTGACAGGCTACCGGAAAATGTCCGAACTCGTCGTGGATCGCGCGGTACGGGAGCTGGGCCGCTTGCGTGGGCAGAGCTTTCGGGCATGCCGCACGAGGCATATCCCGATTTCGGGCGGCAATGTAGGCGGCTCGGCGGGCTGGGACGCTTTCGTGAGCAAGCAAGCCGCAGCGGGTGCCGCGCTCGGTCTGTCGCCAGAAACCGCCAGAGCATGGGCTGCTCGCTATGGCTCAAATGTGGAGCGACTGTTCGCCATAGCGACACGGAGCGTGAAGAACGCCACCGAGACGGAAGCGGCGTTGCCTATAGAAGTGCGTGTTCCACTTCTGTACGCGATGGAACAGGAAATGACGGTGACACCGTCTGACTTTTTCATACGTCGCACTGGAGCACTGTTCTTTCAGATTGACGAGGTGAAGCGCTGGAAGCAGGCTGTCATTGCATGGATGTCCGAGTACGCAGGCTGGAGCGCCGAGCAAGAACGCCAATATACGGCTGAGCTGGATGCTTATCTGTATGAAGCTGTGACACCTGTAGAGGTAGGGGCGGAACCCAGCGCTGTTAAAGCCATCTGATACAACGTGAGGGATGCGTATCCTTTACCGCTCCGCTTCTCTACAATCGTTTCGTTTCTCACCACTGCTTTAAGCGAAAAAGGGTCCTACAAAACAAAAGCAGCGATTCTCTATTCATAAGAGAATCGCTGCTTCATTGTATACAGATGGCTTACAGCATCAGGTGGAACAGGAATGGGGCAGCCGCCAAGGTAAAGAGAGCGGCGAGCACCATCGAGATGCTGGAAATCGTACCTGTCAACGAACTGAACTCGAACGCTTTGGAAGTACCCGTACCATGAGCACCGGTACCAAGCAATACCCCGCGTGAAACCTCATTTTCAATCCGAAACAGTTTGACGATCATCGGGCCGATAATAAGACCGCTCAATCCGGTCAGAATAACGAATACAGCCGTGACCGTCGGATTACCGCCAATCGTTTGCGATACATTCATCGCAATAGGTGTCGTAATGGAGCGAGGAATCAGGCTGCTCAGCAGCGAGGAGTCCAGGTGCATCCACTTGGCGAGCGCCATGGAGGACAGCACGGCTACGACAGATCCAGATAACACGCTAAGCACGATTTGAGCCGCGTGTTTTTTTAACACAGGGAAATATCGGTACAAAGGGACAGCAAATGCAATCGTAGCTGGCTGTAGCAGCATGGATAGAAAATGAGCGCCTGAATTATAAGAACGGTAGTTCACACCCGTCAGCGTCAAAATCAAAATGATAACCACAGGTGTAATGAGCAATGGGGACAAATACACCTTGGGCAATGTGCGGTACATGCGTTTGGCCATCCAGTAAATAGCAAGTGTTAATATAATACATAGAAGACCGGTCATGATGATTTATGCTCCTTTCGTTTGCCAAGCAGACTGGCGATCATACCTGTGCAGGCCATCACCAGGAAGGTGCCGAGCAGCACGACCAGCATAATGCTCATGCCGTCGTGTTCCAGCATCGGCCAATAATTCATAACGCCAACAGCGGAGGGAATAAAGAATAATAGCAGCTCGGCCAGCAACCAGTTAGCGCCAACCTCGATCCAGCTTAGTCGAACCACGCCCGTTTGCAGCAGAATAAAGAGAATCAGCATACCGATGATACTACCGGGTACAGGCAGGTGGAGCCAGGAGACCACCGCGTTCAGGATGAGCGAAAAGGCCATCAGGACGGCGATCTGAAGGACACCGCGTATGAAGCTTTTCATATATAAAGTCTCCTATCTTCGAGATCCGTTATTTTCAAACTGTAATGAAATTTTACATCACAAGCTTTCATGAGTAAAATGCATATAAAGAATGAAGTCTATTCCGTTTGTCTATGGAAGAAGGTGTAGCTTTGGATATCCGACATTTGCAATATTTTCTGGAAGTCGCGCGGTTGCGCAGCTTTACGAAGGCAGCCCAGAGCATGTTTATTACCCAGCCGACGATCAGTAAGACGATTAAAAGCCTGGAAGAAGAATTGGGAGTTACTCTGTTCGATCGGATTGGCAAAAAAATCGAACTGACGGATGCGGGCAAGGTCATTGAGCTTCAGGCCCAAGCGATTGTGAAGTCCTTTCAGAGCCTGTCCTCGGAACTGAGTGATTTGATGAACCTGAAAAAAGGACATATCCGCATTGGTCTGCCTCCTATGGTCGGATCGAGCTTTTTTCCGCGTGTCATTGGAGAATTTCACAAGGCCTTTCCCGATGTAACCATTCAATTGTTCGAGGATGGAGCGAAGAAAGTGGAGCAGGACGTAGAAGCTGGCGCGCTGGATATCGGGGTGATTGTGCTGCCACCGGTTGGCGATATGTTCGAGACATTCCTATTTGTGGAGGAAAAGTTGAATCTGCTCGTTCATCCTACACATGCATTGGCTGAGTGCAAGGAGGTGCCGCTATCTGCGTTAGCAGAGGAGGCGTTTGTGCTGTTCCGTGAGGATTTTACGCTGCATGACCGTATCATTGCCGAATGTGTTCGTGCCGGCTTTCAGCCGCGTGTAGTCTACGAAAGCTCTCAATGGGATTTGATTAGCGAAATGGTTGCTGCCAACCTGGGAGTAGCGTTATTGCCAGAGGCGATATGCCGGGATTTGGATTCCGAACGTTTGCGTGTTCTTCCGCTGGTGGACCCTGTCATTCCTTGGCATTTGGGGATGATTTGGCGGAACGATCGGTATCTGTCCTTTGCTGCCAGAGAGTGGATATCCTTCACACAGCGATTGTTGCGGACAGAATATGGCGGAAGTCGTCGGTGAGAAGGACGGAAGTGGCTTACATCATAAAAAAGCTGCCCTGAGGGGCAGCGAAGTAGCTTGCTTTTATGAGTGTGTTTGGTTGATTGCGCGCTTGGTGTGAAGGTACTTGTCCATAATACGGTCAAGCCTGGAGGATTTGTCCAATACACGTTCATCTCTTAATCCGTGTAAGTCAGCCATGCGATTCAGTTCACGGCGTTCTTTTTCCATGAGTTTTTCCAATTGTTCGAGGTTCACAAAGCCCACCCCCCATGTCGATTGTAAGGCATGTCTCCACTAGCGGCAGAAGTTTTTTTGATAACGATGTTATTTCCATTTTACCACTTTTTATTAACATTAATCCAGCTTTCCTGACATTTAGCGACTAATAATTATGGTTTTGCCAACTTTACCCGATTGCGTCCTGACCGTTTAGCTTCATATAATGCTTCGTCTGCTTTTTCGAGTAAGTGCCTTGATGCAATGACAGGAGAACTGCCTGCTCCGATGGATACGGTTAAAGAGATTATGGTTCCGTCATTCAAGAGAAAACATTCATTTTCCACAGCTTTCCGAATCTTCTCAGCAAAGCTTGCCGCCTTTTCGGTATCACAATCTCCGAGTAAAATTGCAAATTCCTCTCCGCCCTTACGGGAGGGATATGCTCTTGTTGTAGATTCCCGGTTTAACAGAATTCCCAGTTGGCTTAAGACGGTGTCTCCGTTCAAATGGCCATACGTATCATTAATTTTTTTAAAGTGGTCAATATCTAGCATCACGAGTCCAAAGGGTTTTTTTGTAGTCTTGGAAGCATGAAGTACCTCTTCGAACAGCGCATCAAAAGCACGCGGACTGTATAACCCGGTTAAATGATCCCGGTTTGCAGCTTCTTCCAGCAGATGAATAGCCCGTTCTGTTTTTCTGATATGGGACATCATAAAATAAGTGAACAAGCCGCCCAGCATCTTAACGGTTGTGATTATTATAATAGTTTCCGAATTCGGAGGATTAGCCACAAAGAAAGTAGATAACAGCGACACAACAACAGCTCCAAGCACGGCTGACATCCATTTGCTGAGTGTTAGCCTTTTTTCTCGAATAAAGATAAGTGAAACGACTAATGTCATGAAGCAATTGACAGTAGCAGTCAAAGAAATATCCGTCCAACCTCCAGTGATGTAAATACGGTACAGGCTTATGATCAGGGTGGTCAGCAGACCGGATACCGATCCCCCCATATAAACAGATATGATAATCGCCAGTTGGCGCAGATCAACCACAAAGTGCCCACGGATCCATAAACCGGTCATCATTAACAGAATGCCAAACAGACCCAGCATTAAACCGTTCATTACCCGATGAATGAGTGCGTGGTTTTTCAGGTAACGTTCATATTTCCGGGAAAATAAATTTCCAAAGAATAAGAAGCTCGTTAATAACGCAAAATTGTTAATTAATTCTTTTAACATATCCCTGTCCTTTATGCTGTAATGTGAATTGTAGTATCGTTGGGAATAAAGTAAAAGGCCTCGTTTCTATATTTCGGTAAAAAGTAGATATGAATGAATACCAATCGACCACAAACGATTCTTATGTCCCTTACGTTTCGTTGATCTACGTGGTACAGTGTAAGGACTATGACCGGAACGGGTGATCGTATGAAGGAACCAATTCACATTTCGGTGCGTCCACTTGTGGAATATGTGCATCGAAGTGGCAGCATTCAGAGCGGCTTTCGTTCGAATAGCAGTATGCAGGAAGGAACTCGCGTGCATCAGGTTATCCAGAAAGGTTACAAGGAGCATGACCGCAAAGAGGTGCATTTACGTACAGAAATTTTGTATGAGGGTGAATTGTTTATCATTGAAGGCCGCTGTGACGGACTGATTGAGCTGGATGGCGTATGGACGGTTGATGAAATTAAATCAATCTCTCAGCCCCTCGAAGATATTCAGGGGGACGGCCAGCCGGTGCACTGGGCACAAGCATTTCTGTATGCCTATATGATTGCTCGTGAGGAACAGCATCATTCCATGCAAGTTCAACTTACTTATGTACAAGCACACAGTGAAAATATTCGCCGCTTTAGACGGATGCTAGCTTTTGCAGAGCTGGAGGCTTTCGCTCAGGAAATGATTGCTGGTTATGCACCGTATGCATTCCTGCTGAGAGCACATGCGGAGAAGAGGGATACCAGTATTGCTATGTTGGAGTTTCCTTTTGACACGTATCGCTCAGGTCAACGAACTCTAGCGGGTTCGGTGTATAAGACGATTGCCGAAGGGGTTAACCTGTTTGCCAAAGCACCCACAGGTATCGGTAAAACGGTATCCACTTTGTATCCTGCGATTAAGGCGATCGGCGAAGGACTGGCTAGGCGAGTATATTATGTAACGGCGCGTACCACCACTCGGGCAGCAGCTGAAGAGGCATATGCCCGAATGCAGGCCCGAGGTCTGCACATGCATGTGGTAACGTTGACGGCGAAGGATAAAATTTGCTTCAAGGATGAAAATGATTGTGATGCAGGAGCATGCAGCATGTGCGAGGGCTATTACGACCGGATTAACGGTGCGGTGTCCGATATTTTGGCGAATGAGACGTTAATGACGCGGGCGGTGATTGAGCATTATGCGCGCAAGCATAAGGTATGTCCCTTTGAATTTTCGCTAGATGTGGCGTATGCCTCGGATGGTATAATCAGTGATTATAATTATGTTTTTGATCCACGAATTTCTCTGAAAAGATTGCTGGAGGAGCACAAGCGAAAAGGCGTTGTGCTGGTGGATGAGGCACATAATCTGGTGGAACGCGGTCGGGACATGTTTTCGGCGGAAATCCTGAAATCTTCTTTTTTGGAACTGAAGAGAGAATTTAAGTTGCTTAGCCCTGAGATTGCTGCGGCTGCGAGTGCAGTGAACGCACATATGATTACGCTGCGCAAGCTGCATGCAGATACAGGAAAAGCAGTGGAAACATCAGCACCGCAAGGGGTGCTAGAGCTGTTAGTGCCTTTTGTGGAGGCAGCTGAACGTGAACTGGTGGCGGGGAGCAGTACAAGCCGCGCAAGCAGTGAGGGGACGGCCTACGCATTGCTTCTGGATACGTATTTTACCGCTCAAAATATGCTGCGAATCGCTGCTCTATACGATGAACGTTACGTTACTTATATTGAAGCGGGGCGCAGTGAGGTGAGGATCAAGCTGTTCTGCCTCGATCCTTCGCATTTGCTGGGACAGGCTGTAAAGAACTACCACTCAACTATATATTTTTCGGCGACATTGACACCGCTTGCTTATTATCGGGACATGCTCGGAGCAAGCGAGGAAGACTATACGTTACAGGTCCCTTCCCCTTTCCATCAGGAGCAATGGGATGTACGCCTGCTGCCGCTCTCCATCCGTTATCGGGATCGTGAGCGTTCCAAAGGGGCGATTGCCGATATGCTGGCTGGATTGGTTGCTGAGCGGAAAGGGAACGTCCTTGTGTTTTTCCCGTCTTATCCGTATCTGCGTGAGGTATATGAGGAGTTCATGCTTCGGGACGTGTCTGCAGATACGTTGGTACAAAGTCCAGGTATGACCGAACCGGAGCGTGATCGGTTCCTGGACACCTTCCAGCCTGGGCAAGAGCGTACCCTGCTTGGGTTTGCCGTACTGGGGGGTGTGTTTGCTGAAGGCGTCGATTTACCGGGTGATCGCTTAAACGGGGTAGTGGTCGTCGGCGTCGGCTTGCCGCAAATTGGAGCGGAGCGGGACGTGCTGCGGGATTATTTTTCGGAACAGGGACGAAATGGTTTCAACTATGCGTATGTATATCCAGGGATGAACAAGGTTCTTCAGGCAGGTGGCAGACTTATTCGCACAGAGCATGACGAAGGGCTGCTGGTCCTGGTAGATGATCGTTTTGCCAAGGAGCCATATGCTTCTTTGCTGCCAGACGAATGGAAAAGCTACCGTTTGACGGAACAAGCGGGATTAAGGAAGGAATGGATGGACTATGAATTTTAATTTTCATAATGATTCCATACGCGGGGTGCTGCGTAACTTTGGACATGAGGATGCCGAAGTAGATAATATAGAGACTTTTGTGACATTTGCGCGCTTGGCTAACGGTATTTTCAGGGAAATGGATACAGATTTGACCAAGTTGGGGGCTTCTCAGGGACGGATTATTGTTCTTAGCCTGTTGCATTGCCATGCGCCGCATCGCATGACACCATCGGAGTTAGCCGAAAAAGCGGATGTCA